>JAUROO010000100.1 GCA_030829765.1 Miltoncostaeales bacterium
AGCGCACCGGGCACCTCGGCGCGACGGCTGAGTCGGTGCGCGACGCGCGTGCAGCCCTGGACGACGCCCGGGCGGTCACTGCCGATGACCAGGTTGCGCAGGGCGTTCGCGATGCGGAGGCCGCTGCCGCGGCCGCCGCGGGCGCGCTGGAGGAGGCGCGGGCGGCCATGCACGCCGACGATGCCGATGCCGTGCAGGCGCGGTTGGCCAATGCCCGGGATGCCGTGGACCGCCTCCTCCGCGAGCGTTCCGAGATGGACGTGCAGGCCGCACGGATGCTGGGCGAGATCGCGAGCGCGGGGGAGGAGGGGCGCGCCGACCGACTCGATCGCGCCCGGACCGTGCGTGACGACGCCCAGGCCGCACTCACGGCGGCGGAGCGCCGCGCCGCCGCCGCTGATTTGCTGTTCGACGTCGTCACCCGGCACCGCGATGACGCCCGCCGCGCCTACGTGGCCCCCTTCCGCGACGCGGTGGAGCACCTGGGACGCCTGGTGTTCGGCCCCGGCGTGACGTTCGAGGTGGACCACGCGACCCTGCAGGTGATCAGCCGCAGCGCGGACGGCGCCACCGTTCCCGTGGATGCTCTCTCCGGGGGCGCCCGCGAGCAACTCGCCGTCATCGGCCGGCTGGCGGCGGCGTCCCTGGTGTCGGATGACGCGCACGGCGGTGCCCCCGTCATCATCGACGACGCCCTGGGGTACTCCGATCCCGAACGCCTGGAGGGGCTCGGCGCCGCGCTGTCCGAGGCCGGGCAACGCAGCCAGGTGATCGTGCTCACGTGCATGCCCGAGCGCTACTCGCGCATCGGGTCCGCGCGAACCATCCGGCTGTGACCACCCCGGGCGCCTATCGCGGGCTCGGCGACATCATCGTCACGGCGCGCCCCTACGACGAGTACCTCGCGATGTTCGGCCTGGCCGGGGAGGACCTGCTGCAGGGGCCGGTGCTGGACTGCCCCGCCGGGGCCAGCGGGTTCGCGCCCGGCGCCCGCGCGCGTGGCGTCGATGTGATGGCCGTGGACCCCGAGTACGCGCAGCCACCGGATGTCCTGAATCATCGCGCGGTTGCGGACACCCGCTACGGGAACCAGTACGTGCGTGCGAACCCGCATACCTACGCATGGGGCTTCTTCCGCGACCCGGACGACCACCTCGCGCGCCGCCTGGCGGCCGCGGATGCATTCGCGGCCGACCGCGCACGGAGCCCCAGGCGCTATGTGGCCGCGGCACTTCCGCACCTGCCCTTCGCCGATGACCGCTTCCGCCTGGTGCTTTCGTCCCACCTCCTGTTCGTGTATCCGGATCACCTGACGTACTCCGACCATCTGGCATTCGCGCGCGAACTCGCGCGGGTGGCGCGGGAGGAGGTGAGGATCTTCCCCCTCGTCGACACCCTCGGCGCGCGGTGGCCGCTGCTGGAGCGCCTGCGTGACGATCTCGCGCGGGAGGGCGTCGGCACCGGGGTGCGCTCCGTGGCCTACGAGTTCATCCGCGGTGGGGACGAGGTGCTGGTTCTCCGCCCGTCCTGAGCGATGTGGTCCTATCATCGGGGCATGGCCGAACAAGACACCAATCGGCGGATCGGCGTGATCGTGGTCGACCACGGCAGCCGACGGGCCGAGAGCAATGAGATGCTGGAGCAGCTCACCCGCACCTCGATCACGGAGCGCCTCGACTACGACATCGTCGAGCCGGCGCACATGGAACTCGCGGAGCCCTCCATCGCGACTGCCTTCGACCGCTGCGTCGAGCGCGGCGCCACGATGGTCGTGATCCAGCCGTATTTCCTGCTACCCGGGAAGCACTGGAACCAGGACATTCCCGAGCTCGCCGAGCAGGCGGCGTCGGGACACCCGGGCGTCGAGTACCTGGTGGCCGCGCCCTTCGGCGTGCATCCGCTGATGGCGGATGTCGTGAGCGCGCGCGTGGAGTACTGCCTGGCGCACGTGCGCGGCGAGGTGCCGGAATGCGAGGCATGTGCCGGCACCGGCGTGTGCCGCCTGCGCGCGGCGGGAACGGTGGAGGCACTCACCCCGTAGGGGCGCCCCCGGGGCCGGGCCGCGCAGCGCGCGGCCCGGCAGGGCGGGTGCTACTTGCGCTTCCTCGGCGCAGCCTTCTTGGCGGTGGAGACGGCCTTCTTCTCCACCTTCTTCGCGGCGGACGTGGCCTTCTTCACGTCCTTCTTCGCCGTGGAGGTGACCTTCGAGGTGGTGCGCTTCGCGGCGGACGTGGCCTTCTTCACGTCCTTCTTCGCGGTGGCGACGGCCTTCTTCTCCGCCTTCTTCGCAGCGGCCAGGGGCTTGAACCTCCCACCCTTCGCGGCCTCCTTCAGCGATGCACCGGGGGTGAACTTCACGACGGTGCGGGCCGGGATCTTCACCTTCTGGCCAGGGTTCTGGGGGTTCACGCCGGTGCGCGCGGGGCGGCGGGCGGTGGTGAAGGTGCCGAACCCGAGGAACGCGATGCGCTCGCCCTTGTTCACGCCCTCCTTGACGAGGTCCAGGAAGTGCTTCGTCACGTCCGTGGCCTGGGTCACGGTCATGTCCGTGCGTGCAGCGAGGGCCTTCGCGAACTCGCTCGTGTTCATTCGTTCCCCTTCTGGGTTGGACACTGGGGACGCGCCCCCGGATGGGGGCCGCGCGTTCGACACTACCAGCGGCCTCCGCGCGCACACGCGCAGGGAACCCGCATCGTTGCGCCGAAACACGGGCGTGGATGCGGGCGATGGTGGATGGCGCACGATGACGGGCAGGCCGCACGACGCAGGCGACGGGCAGTTGAGCCTGGCGTACCCGGACCTGATCCCGGGCGACCAGGTGCGCTTCCCGTACCGGGGCGGGTGGGGGTTCGGCGTGCTCGTGGGCTTTGACGGTCGCGATGCCATCGTCGCCCCCGGCCAGGACGCCACCCGGCGGCGCGTGCCCGCGGCCACCGTCACCCCGTGGCCGCCGGAGCGCTAGCCCGCCGCGGCCGCGTCCAGCACCAGCACCTGCCGTGCGGCCGTCACGCGCCCGGCGGGGATGCCGCCATCGCCTGCTGTGAGCCGATCGGCCATCTCGCGCTTGGACGCGCCGGTCACGAGCCAGACCACCAGCCGCGCGGCGTCCAGTACCGGATAGGTGAGGGTCACCCGACGGGTGCCGTTGAACGGCCCGGCGGTCGCCGCCACCGGTGCGTCCCGAACGAGGAGGACCGGGTCGCCGGGTGCGAGCGATGCGGTGTGGCCGTCATCGCCCATGCCCAGTTGCACCACGTCGATGGGGCCGCCGAGGTCACGCACCGTGCGGCAGTAGGAGCGTGCGGCGGCATCCGCGCCTTCGGCGACGGGAATCGCGTGCATGCGCGCGCTCTCCGCCGGGGTCCCGTGGCGCAGCTGCTCGACCTGCGTGAGGTTGCGCCGTTCGTCGCCAGCCGGCGCCACGCGCTCGTCCACCTGCAGCAGGTCCACCGCGGTCCACGGCAGGTCCCGGGCGAAGAGCATGCCCATCATCGCCCACGGCGAGCGTCCCCCCGACAGGGCCAGCGAGGCCCGGCCGCGCGCGGTCACGGCATCGTCGAGCGCAGCGGCGATCATCCCCGCGGCCCGGCGTGCCGCCCCATCTGCATCCCCAAGGACCATGCGTTCGACCACCCGGGTGAGGCTACCCTTGTCGCGCAGGGGCAGTCCGGGCCGCACACGACCAGGGGGACGCATGCGCATCGGGATGATCGGGCTGGGGCGGATGGGGGCGGGCATGTCGCAGCGCCTCATGCGGGACGGGCACGAGGTCGTGGGCTTCGACCGCTCGGCCGATGCCATGCAGGCCGCCTCCGCGGCGGGCATCACCACGGCCGCCGACCCGGCGGCGCTGGTTGCCTCCCTGCCCTCGCCGCGCGTGGTGTGGTTCATGCTGCCTGCGGCGGTCACAGGGCCCGCGATCGCCGAGATGGCGGATCTCCTGGACCCGGGCGACGTGGTGGTGGATGGCGGCAACGGCCGGTACCACGAGGACATCGCCCGCGCGGAGGCGCTCGCGCCGCGGGGCATCCATCACGTGGATGCCGGCGTGAGCGGCGGCGTGTGGGGGCTCGAGCGGGGCTACTGCCTGATGCTGGGCGGGGACGACGCGGCCATCGCGGTGCTCGAGCCGGTGCTGGAGTCCCTCGCGCCCGGTGGGGCGGCCGCGCCCCGCACGCCATCGCGCAGCGGCCCCGCGGGCACGGCGGAGCGCGGTTGGCTGCACTGCGGTCCGGCGGGCGCCGGCCACTTCGTGAAGATGGTCCACAACGGCATCGAGTACGGCCTGATGGCGGCCTATGCCGAGGGCCTGAACGTGCTGCGCCACGCCGATGCCGGATTGCACGAGCGCACCGCCGACGCCGAGACGGCGCCGTTGTCCGCTCCCTCCCTCTACCGCTTCGACATCGACGTCGCCGCGGTCGCCGAGCTCTGGCGGCGCGGCAGCGTCGTCAGTTCATGGCTGCTCGACCTCACGGCTGATGAGCTGGCGCGCGATCCGGGGCTGGCGGGGTTCTCCGGCCGGGTGTCCGACTCCGGCGAGGGCCGCTGGACCATCGAGGCCGCGGTTGATGAGGGGGTGCCCGTGCCGGTGCTGTCGGCGGCGCTGTTCAGCCGGTTCGCGAGCCGCGGGGAGGACGAGTTCGCCAACAAGGTGCTGTCGGCGATGCGCAGCGGCTTCGGCGGGCACGCGGAGAAGGGTGCATGAGCGACCGCGCTGACTGCCTGGTGCTGTTCGGGGCCACCGGTGACCTGGCCTACAAGAAGCTCTTCCCGGCCCTGCATGCCCTCGAGGCGCGCGGGCAACTGGGCATTCCCGTGGTGGGCATCGGGCGCGAGGGGTGGACCATCGAGCGCCTGTGCGACCGCATCCGCGACTCCCTGCGTGAGGCGGGGGTTCCGGACGATGACCCGGCCACCGACCGGCTCATCGGATCAATGCGCTACGTGCATGGCGAGTACTCGGACCCCGCCACGTTCGATGCCCTGGCGACGGTGCTGTCGGACGTGGGCCTGCCCGTCTTCTACCTGGCCATCCCCCCTGGGCTCTTCGGGGATGTGGTGGACGCGCTGGCCCATCATGGGCTCACGGGCAGTGCCCGCGTGGTGGTGGAGAAGCCGCTCGGGCGCGATCTGGCGTCGGCGCGTGCGCTGAACGCCACCCTGGCGTCGGAGCTGCGCGAGGACCAGATCTTCCGCATCGATCACTTCCTCGGGTACGAGCAGGTGCAGAACCTGCTGGTCGCGCGCTTCGGCAACACCATGCTGGAGCCCCTGTGGAACCGTCGTTACGTGAGCCATGTGCACATCGAGATGAGCGAGTCGTTCGGGGTGAACGGCCGCGGCGCGTTCTACGAGACGGTGGGCTGCCTGCGGGACGTGGTGCAGAACCACCTGCTGCAGTTGGTGTGCATGCTCGCCATGGACCCGCCGGTGTCGCTGGACGCCGATGCGATCGCGGACGAGAAGATGAAGGTGCTGCGCTCGATCCGTCCTCTCACGCACGAGTCGATCGTGCGGGGCCAGTACGACGGCTACCGCGAAGAGCCGGGCGTCGCACCGGAGAGCGACGTGGATACCTACTGCGCGCTCCGGTTCGAGATCGATTCCTGGAGGTGGGCGGGCGTCCCCTTCACCATCCGGGCGGGCAAGGGCATGGCCCGTACGCTCACCGAGGCGGTCGTGGAGTACGTGGCGCCGCCGCGGCAGTTGTTCCCGGACGCCGACGGCACGTTCGAGCCCAACCGCATGCGTTTCCGCTTGAAGCCGGACGACCTCATCGAGCTCAGCATGCAGGTGAAGCAGCCGGGTGACCGCATCGTCATGGAGACCGTGGACCTGTCGGTGCACTACTCCACGCGCCTGGGGCAGCCCGGTCCCGCGGCCTACGAGCGCCTGCTGGGCGACGCCATCGCCGGCGAGAGGCGGCTCTTCGCGCGCGGCGACCTCGTGGAGGAGCAGTGGCGCGTGATCGAGCCCCTGCTGGAGGACCCGCCTCCCGTCGAGCCCTACTGGCGCGGCAGCATGGGGCCGGCCGGCGCGGCGCGCCTGCTGCCGCCGGACCTCGACGACATGCTGAGCACGCCGCACGTGCCGGCAGCCACCTGATGCAGGCGATCGGCATCGATGTCGGCGGCAGCGGGGTGAAGGCGTCCCTGGTGGACACCCGCACGGGTGAGTTCGTGGGCGAGCGGGTGCGCGTGGACACCCCGCAGCCCGCCACGCCCGACGCGGTGGTCGCTGCCACGCGCCACCTGATCGCCCACCTGCCGGCGGACGTCCCGGTCGGCGTCGGGTTTCCCGCGCCGGTGGTCGACGGCGTCACCACCACCGCGTCGCATGTCGATCCCGCGTGGGTGGGCGCGCCCGCACGCGACCTGTTCACCCGTGCACTCGGGCGCCCGGTCGCCTTCCTGAATGATGCCGACGCCGCGGGGGTGGGGGAGGCCCGCTTCGGCGCCGCGCGGGGAGCCTCCGGCGTGGTGGTGGTGCTGACGCTGGGCACGGGCATCGGATCGGCCGTGCTGCACGACGGTGTCCTGCTGCCCAACACCGAACTGGGGCACCTCGAGATCCGCGGGGAGGCTGCCGAGGCGCGCGCCGCATCGGCGGTGCGGAAGGCACAGGGGCTCTCCTGGCATCACTGGGCCGAGCGCCTCTCCGAGGTGATCGGCGTGATCGACCGTCTGCTCTGGCCGGACCTGGTGCTGCTGGGCGGCGGGGTATCCCGGAAGGCGGACAGGTTCGTGCCGCTCCTCGATGTGCGCCCCCCGGTGCGCGCCGCGGAGCTGCAGAACCGGGCGGGGATCGCGGGCGCAGCGGCGCTCGCCGCGGAGGCAGCCGCCGAGTGATCATCACCCGGGTGCCCGACGGCCTGAGGGTCATCACGCAGACCGCCCATCAGGCGCAGTGCCGTCGCATCATGTCCGCATGGGGCAACAGCGGCTTTGCGCGGCCCCTGCCATGGGAGCCCGTGGTCGCGGCGGCGGGCGTGCATGACGAGGGGTGGCGTGAGTGGGAGAAGCACCCTCGGGTGGATGGCGAGGGCAACCCACAGGGCTTCACGGAGATTCCCCCGGCGGGCCATTGCGGCATTCACGCCCGCAGCGCCGCGGCCGCCCGCAGGGTGGGGCCACGCGTCGGGCTGCTCGTCGGAATGCACGTGACCGGCCTCACCATGGGCCGGCTGGGCCTGGACGGACCCATGCCCGCATTGGGCGGTCGCGACGACGCCATACGCGCGCTGGTGCGCGACGAGGCAGGTCATGCCCGGGCAGCGCGCGCGGAGTGCGGGGAGGGGCCGAACCTCGCGTCGTGGGCCTGGGCCGCGTACCGGCTGCTGCAGGCGGTCGACGTGCTCGGCCTCTACCTCACCTGGACGGGCCTCATCCCGGGCAGCACCTGGACCCTCCCGCGCGTTCCCCGGTGCGAGGGGGATGAGGCCGGCGCGGACCTGCGCGTGTGCCCCGCCGGGGAGACCGCCTGCGCCGTCGCCCCATGGCCGTTCGGTCCCGATGCGGTGCCGGCGCCGGTCGAGTGCCGCATCATCGACGACCGCCCCTACGTGGATGACGCCGACCTGGGTGCCGCGCTCGACGCGGCGCGGGTGGTGCAGATGCCGATGGAGGTCGTCGCCGCGTGATCGCCCGGCGACTTGCCTATGCCTCGGTCGCCGCCCTTGCCCTGGCGGTAATGGCCTTCTGGTTCGCCACGCGCACGGTTGCGGGGCAGGAGTTCGGCGACGATGCCTATGAGGCGCGGTTCATCGCAGACCCGTCGGTGCGTGATGCCGCACGCGACTTCCTGGGCCTGCTGACACACGGATCCCTGCTCCTGGTGGGGGCGGTCCTGGTGCTCAGCGCGCTCCTGCGCCGCCGTCCGCGCCTTGGAATCGGCGTCGGCATCCTGGTCTTCGGCACCGCGTTCCTCGCAGAGGTGCTCAAGACCGTCATCCCGCGCGCAGAACTCGGCGTCGATCCGTTCGAGCTCGCCCACAACACGGGTCCGAGCGGCCATGCATCGATCTCGATGGCCATCGCGCTGGCGGCCGTGATGGTCGTTCCCATGAGGTGGCGCGTACCGGTTGCCGCGGTGGGTGGCGTGCTGGTGGGCATCATGGCCACCAGCACGCTCGCCGCCGGGTGGCACCGTCCCGGCGACGCGCTCGCAGGAGAGCTCATGGCCGCGGCGATCGCCCTCGGAGTGGCAGCGGTCCTCGTGATGGTCCGCGGGGCGGGAAACCTGGTTGCGGCGCGCTCCGCGGCATCCGCGGTCCGGTGGTGGGTGTACGCCGTGCTCGCGCTCCCGGTGCTGATCGTGGTGATCGATGTCGCGTTGCTGCCCGAGGCGGCCACCGCCGGCACCGGGCACGCGGACTTCGTGGTCGCCGCGGTGCTCATCGCTCTCCTCGCGCTTGCGTGCGTGGCGGCCGTGGTGGCGCTGCTGCGCGACGTGGACCTCGACCCGCCCCCCCGGGGCGTGGTCACGGACGCCGATCCCCAGCCGGGGGCCACGCCCGATGCCCAGCCCGGCCCCGAGGCGGCCTAGGCCATGGGCGGGATGCGGCGCAAGGATGATCTGCCGCGCAAGATCTGTGCCACGTGCGGGCGCCCGTTCGCATGGCGCCGGAAGTGGGCACGCGACTGGGACCAGGTGCGCTACTGCTCGGAGCGCTGCAAGCGGAACCGCCCCACGCCAAAGTAGGCGCCGGCGTCCCGGGGGACGGCGGGCACGAGCGGGCCGGTGGCCCCGCTAGCCCGCTTCGTAGCGCCCGAATACGGCCGAGGCGACGATGAGGAGGACCAGGAGCAGCCCAATCCACCACGTTGACCATCCGGCGGCGATCACGGCGATCGCGGCCAGGGCGAGGACGACGACCGTGATCCATCGCGCGGTCCGTGCCTGCTTCGGCGTCATGCCCCGAGGGTAACGGAGGGCGGGCGCCTGCGGCGGCGGCTAGTGCTCGTACTTGAAGCTGATCAGCAGGCGCACGCGGAACCGGTCGACGGTGCCGTCCTTGACCGTGACGTCCTGCTTCACCACTTCGGCCACGCGCAGGTCACGCAGGGTGCTGGAGGCCGTCTCCACTGCCAGGCGGGTAGCGGCCTCCCACGAGTCGCTGCTCGTACCCACGATCTCGATGACCTTGTAGACGCTGTCGGTGGACACCGCATGCCTCCTGGTTCGACGTCCGCGACGGGCCGCGGCTCACCACGATTGTGGCGGCCCGAGGGTCGCCGCCGCAACCTCCGGCGGGATGCCGATCGTCCCCTCGTCGCGCAGGCGCGCGATGTTCACCTGCGCCCGGTCAATCATCTCGGGCCCCGCCGCGAGCACGACCCGCCCTGCGACGCCGTCCCCCACTGCCGCCCACGCGTCCTCCGGGCCGTGCAGGCACCGTGCCGCGGCAACCGCGCAGGACACGGCATCGATGACCGCCGCCTCATCCAGCGCGGCCAGGTCGCCGGCCCGTGCGAAGGGCGGCCAGTTCGCCGTACCGACCACGGCCTGCAGGATCGCGCGGGCGGGGGCCAGGCCATCCGGCCGGGCGCGGCCGCCGCGCGGGCGATAGGCCGGGGCACGCACGCCCAGCCACTCCGCGCGGTATGCGCCCAGGTCCATCGGGGCCGTGCCGGGCGTGCGCTGCTCCTCCCACATCAGTTGGCGCAGCACCTGATCGGGCAGCGCCTCGGCCACCACATGACCCCGGGCCGTGAGGGCGGTGGCGATCCGGGCGCCCCGGGTGCCCCCGTGCACGGAGTCCATCCGCGCACGGGTCACGGGGAATGCCGGGATGTCCAGCCATGCCAGCACGTGCTCGGCGTCGCGCCGACCGCGCACGTCCGGTACCACGGCCGGCGCATCCATCAGCACGAGAGCCGACGCGTCGCCGACTGCCGCGAGGATCTCCGCATCGGCCCTGCACATCGTGACCCCTGACAGCCGCATGTCAGGGGTGATCATCGCCACCGCGGACTGCCTGGGGGCATCGTCGCGACGCGCATCCTGCATCAGGTGGAGCCCGATCGCGATCACGGCGCGAGGCTAGCGGTCACGGCCGTCGCTGCGGCGGCGATGCCGTCTCCGCTACCCTCTGCCGCCGGAAGACGGCTCCGCGCGCGCGGCGCTCCCCGACCCGGTTGGAGACATGAGCTCGATACTGCTCCTCATCATCTCGCTGGCCGCGCCCTGGGTGGTGCAGCTCGCCCCGCCGCGCCAGCGCCTCATCGCCCTGGTGGCGGTGATCGCCGTCCTGCTGCTGTTCGGCATCTTCAGCAGCAACCCGCTGGTGATGTGGCAGTTCTGGATCGGACTCATCATCGGAGTCCTCAGCGTGGTGCTCTTCGTGAACATGGGCTCGCGCGGTCCGCGCCGCCGGCGCTGGGAGGATGAGGAGCAGGCCGAGCCGACCGGGGAGCTCTAGGCCCCCACCGGTTCGGCCCGGCGGGCATCCCGACCCGGCGCACCGGGTCGGGCGCCGATCAGACGTTCGGCTCGATGCTCTCCGCGATGAGCGTGTCGGCCCGCTGCTGGTCTGCCATGAACATCAGGCCCTTCTTCAGCTGCGCCACCCCGCGCGCCTTCTCCCCGCTGGCGATCAGCGCGAGGCCCAGGGCGATGGGGCCGTCCTCGTAGAAGCGGTCGAGCCGCGATGCCTCGGTGGCAGCCGCGATCGCCGCCTCGTTCTGGTCGGTCGCCACGAGGGCGTAGGCCAGGAATGCCTGCGCGACCGCGTTGCCCGGATCGGCAGTGACCGCCGCCTGGAACACGGGGACCGCCTCCTCGGTGCGATCCTGGCGCGAGAGCACCAGGCCAAGGCCGAGGAGGGCCGGGGCCAGCGTGGGGTCCTTCGTGGTGGCGGCCGTGAATGCCTCGCGGGCACCGTCCAGGTCGTCCTTCGCCAGCAGGATCTCACCCTGCAGCATCTGGCCCACGGCCGTCATCTGGAGGCCCTTGGGCCACTTGTCGAACTGGGCCTGGGCGTCATCGGCCTTGCCGGTGTCCACCAGGTTGCGCCCGCTCGCGAGCAGGTACCCGAGGCCCTTCGGGCTGCGCCTCAGCAGCACCTTGAAGGACTTCGAGTAGTCGGGCGCCGGGTTCCAGTCCGGGGGCACCTCGATCGTGCCGGTGCGGACCTCGGCGCCGCGCCGGAACTCGATGGGCACGGGCGTGTCGGCGGGCAGCGCCTTCAGCGCGGCGGTCCACTGGCCGGGCGTGGTCACGTCGAGGCCATTGACCTTGGTGATCACGTCACCGCGCCGCAGCCCGGCGGTCACCAGGATGCCGCGCGGCTTCAGGGCCGTCACCAGCTGGCCGCCGGGGGCGATGCGCATCTGACGGGCGATCGCGGGCAGGTTGGGCACCGTGAAACCGTCGATCCGGCCGCGTGGCGCCGTGAGCTGCAGCTTGAAGTTGCGGCGAAGCGTCTTGGTGGTGCGCCCGCGCGAATCCTTGCCCTTGATGGCCACCGTGTAATTGCCCGTGGGCAGCTGGTAGCCCTGATCGTTCACGGCCTGCACCAGCATCCACACCTGCCCCTGCGCCTGCTCCTGCGCG
>JAUROO010000010.1 GCA_030829765.1 Miltoncostaeales bacterium
ACGGCCACGCGGCGCACCTGATCGACGGGGACGTCCGAGAACAGCCGGATGGAATCGACCGCCCCGTCGCAGGCGACGCATCCCACCGGCAGCAGGCGCAGTCGGTCCGCGGCGCGCGCATATGCGATGCTCGACACCGCGGATACATCCAGATCCCCCTCGACGAGCCCTGCGTTGAGGGCGGCCGGGAGCCCATCCGTGAATCGCACGCCGGGCAGCGCCGCCGCCTCGAGGTGGTGGTACACGGGAAACATGTTGAGGGCACTGATCCGGCCCACGCGCAGGTCGCTCACCGGGGCACCGCCCGGGCGCCCACGGCCTCTGCGAGATGGTCCGGATCGGACGGGTCGTCCGTCGGGATCACCCACTCGTCGGCGCCGAAGGCCACCGCCACCTGGCATGCGCCGGCCCCGAGGGCGCGCCAGTCCGGCCGGATCGGCGTGTCCGGGAGAACGCGCCGCGCCACGGCCGTCACGAGCAGGTCCTCGGTGCCCCAGGATCCCGGGCGGTCGGGCGCATCGGTCCCGGGCACCAGGTGCACGGCACGCACCCCATCGGCGCTCTCCGCTGCGGCGAGCAGTTGGTCGGCCACCTCGGCCGGCGTCGTCCCGGCGCCGTAGCGGATGGGCACCGCGCCATCCCCGGCATCATCCGCGCGCACCCAGCCGATTTCCCCGGGCCGTCGGATGCCATCCGCCGCCGCGATGGGATCGCGGGCCTCGAGCAGGGCGATGACCTCATCGCGGGTCATGCGAAGCGCTCCACCACCCCGGCGGCGATCACGCGCAGCGCATCCGAATCGGCGCAGCCGATGTCGCCGTCGAGCGAGGCCACCGCGCGGTCCACCTGGTCCACGGCGGCACGCCGGGCTGCCGCGGTGCCGGGGTGCGCCGCAAGCCGGTCGCAGAGGGCCTCGAGCCCGTCGCCGCCGGCGGCCACGCGGCCGATCTCGTTGCCGATCGCGGGCTCCTCCGCGATCGCCAGGATCTGCGGGAGGGTGACGGTGCCGCTGAGGATGTCCGTGCCCCGCCGCTTGCCCATGGCATCAGGCGAACCCGCGAAGTCCAGGATGTCGTCGAGCACCTGGAATGCCACGCCCACGTGCTCGCCGAATGCGGCCAGCCGGGCCTGGGCCTCGGCCGATCCACCGGACATCAGCGCGCCCAGGCGGCCCGACACGGCGAAGAGCGCCCCGGTCTTTCGCCGGCACCGCGCCATGTAGGCATCGACGGTCAGGTTCAGGTCGCCCGCCGCACGCTGCTGGTCCATCTCACCGCGCGCCAGGTCGAGTGAGGCATCGGCGAGAGCGGCCACCGCCGCGGGCGACCCCGCGTGCGCGAGTTCCGCGAACGCCCGGGCGAACAGGAAGTCGCCCACGTTGATCGCGGCATCCGTGCCATGCGCCCGGGCCACGGTGGGGCGCCCGCGACGCGTGGGAGCGCCGTCGATCAGGTCGTCGTGGACCAGCGTGGCCATGTGCACCAGTTCCACGGCCGCGGCGGCGACGACCAGCGCCGCCCGGTCATCTTCGCTCCGCGATGAGCTGCAGAACACCATCATCGGCCGCACGCGCTTGCCGCCGGCGCCCAGCGTCTCGATGGCCGGGCCGGTCACCTCGGCCGCGTGGCCGGCGGCAAACATTGCGATCATGGACTCGCACTGGGCCATCCAGGGTCGCAGCGGGCGTGTGAGCTGGTGGATGGGGGGAGCGGTCGTCATCCGGTCACCACACCGGCATGCAGCGTCGCCATACCGCCCGCCAGGCGCTGCCAGCGGATGTCCCCGATCCCGGCATGGGCCATGAGCGCGGCGACGCGCTCCGGGGGCGGAACATCCGCGACCGTCTCGGCCAGGTGCCGGAACGCCCGGGCATCGCCGCCCAGGAGCCCCCCGACGGCGGGCGTCGCCATGCGCAGCACGCGCGCGTGGATGCCGCGCAGCCGCTCGGGCGGCGTGATCTCCAGCAGCACCACCCGTCCACCGGGGCGCACCACCCGTGCCATCTCGGCGATCGCCGCCGCGGGGTCATCCATCCCCCGCAGCCCGCCCGACGCCGTGGCGGCATCGAAGCGGTCGTCGGGGAATGCGAGGTCCGTGCAATCACCCACATGGAAGCTGCAGTGACGGCCCGTGGCCTGGCCCTTCATCCGCGCACGCGCGATCATCTCGGGCGAGTGGTCCACCCCCATCACCTCGCCGAGGGGTGTCACGCGGTCGGCAAGCATCAGTGCGAGGTCGCCGGTGCCGGTACATGCGTCGAGGGCCGACGCGCCCGCGTGCAGGTCCGCGGCCCGGGCCGAGGCCTGCCGCCACCGGTCGCCGCGTCCCAGGGTCATCACGCGGCTCACCACGTCGTATCGCGGGGCGATGTGGTCGAACACCTCGCGGTCGTGCGCGGCGGTGGTCATCGGTGCGTCCCTGCCGCGGCGGTGTCCTGCTGCCCCCAGCGGGGGAACAGGGCATGATCGACGCCCAGGACATCGAGCGCCTTGCCCACCACGAAGTCGATGAGGTCGTCGATGGATTCCGGCATCGCGTACATGCCCGGAGAGGCCGGCAGCACGATGCCCCCGGCCTCGGTGATGGTGGTCATGTTCCGCAACTGGATGAGCGACACGGGGGTCTCGCGGGGGATCACCACAAGTCGCCCGCGCTCCTTCAGCATCACCTCGGCCACGCGGTGGATCAGGGTGGCCCCGGTGCCGGTGGCGATGTGCCCCAGCGTGCTCGTGGAGCACGGCGCGATCAGCGCCGCGCGCGCCCCCGATGAGCCCGAGGCGAAGGCGCATGCGATGTCATCGGGATCCAGCAACTCCACGGCGCCGGCGGGGTCGGCATGGGCGGCCACGAACCGCTCGGCCACATCACGGTACGAGGCTGGCCGTGGACCCTCGCCCAGGAGTTCGTGGCTGATCACCCGCGCTCCGGCATCGGACACGCATACGCCCACGTGATGACCGGCCGCGGTGAGCACGGCAAGGCATCGCGCGCCGTAGATGGCCCCGCTCGCACCTGTCACTCCGAGGAAGATCCTCATCACCATCCGATGGTAGACCCGCAGTGGTCCCAAACGGCCGGGGTCCCGCACATGCGGGACCCCGGGCAAGACCGTTCGACAGGCAGGGAGTGGCCTACTTGTACTTCGTCCCCAGCCCGTTGACGAACGTCGCGAGCGCCTCGAGGTCGGCCGGCGGCAGCGATGCGTACGACGGCATGGGCGGGTTGGGCGCCTTGAGCCATGCGATCTGCTTGGCCTCGTCCCATCCCTTCGACCCGAAGTTGGTCAGGTCGGGGCCGGGACCCGGCGCACCGACGCCCGCCACCATGTGGCAACTGCCGCATCCGTTGTTCATGAACACCTGCATGCCCGCTGTTCCGGCCTCGTCGAGCCCGCCCACCGGCAGGCCCTGCGACGCCACGCCCGCGGGCGAGTTGGCGCCCAGGTAGGTGAGGTAGCAGAGCATGCCCGTGACGATCACGATCATTCCCATGGCGAACGGGCGCTTCCAGATGCGCCGCTCGGGGCCACGGTCGATGAATGGCCACACCACCAGCAGGATGATCATGATGTTCGGCACCATGAACGTGGCCATGATCACCGGCGTGAGCACGTCCTGGTTGGCGAAGATCTTCAGCAGCTCGAAGGCGAAGTAGAAGTACCACTCGGGACGCGGAACGAAGTCGGTGGTGGCCGGGTTGACCGGCTCGCCGACCTCCACCTGCACGACGATCGCGAGCACGATGATGCCCACGATCGTGAGCCCGGCGACGATCGTGTCCTTGAAGATCGCGTACGGGAAGAACGGCTTGCCGGTCTTCTTCGCGAGGGCGTAGTCCCTGTCGTAGGCCTTCTTGTCGGCCGGCTTCATCGGACGCCCTCCTCGGCCTTGGCGGGCCAGGTCGCGGGGTACGTGACGGCGCCGGGCAGGGCCTTGGCGCGCTCGCGCGCGGCCTCGCGGCGGGCGTCCTCCTCATCGCGTTCGATGCGCAGCCGGCGCTTGGACCACGGCGGCTCGGAGATGCCCAGGCGCACGATGAAGTAGAGGTGCAACCCGATGAATGTCGCGATCGCGCCTGGTATCACGAGCATATGTATCGAATAGAAGCGCGATAGCGTGGCTGGCCCGAATTCCGGGCCGGCGCGCAGGATGTCGCCGATGTAGGGGCCCACGATCGGGGCGGAGGCGAAGATGTTCACCGCCACCACCGTGGCCCAGTAGGCCTTCTGGTCCCACACCAGCAGGTATCCGGTGAGGCCCATGAACATGGTGAGCAGGAGCAGGAACGCGCCGGTCACCCAGGTGAGCTCACGCGGGTACTTGTATGCGCCCCAGATGAACACGCGGGCCATGTGCAGGAACACCACGATGATCATCACCGAGGCGCCCCACTTGTGCATGCCGCGCACGAGCCATCCCCACGTCACCTCCTCGGTGATGCGCTGGATGCTCTCGTAGGCGCCACCACGGGTGTCGGGCACGTAGTACATCGCCAGGATGATCCCGGTGATGGCCTGCATGCCGAACACCACCATGGCGGTGAAGCCGAGCGTCTGGAACCAGCTGGTGCCCTCTGGGATGTTCCGGAACAGGAACCAGCGGGTGCCCGTCTTGACCCCGGAGCGCTCGTCGACGTAGTCGATCGTCGCGTCCGCGGACTTCTGCACGGGGTTCTTCGGCCCGATGTCCTTGGTCGTCAACTCTGGCTCCTAGGTGAACGGGTACATATGGGACAAGGTTCCCGACACCGGCACGCCCGGGTCGGCCAGGGGGAAGGTCTCCTGCTGCTGGTCAATCGAGTACGGCTTGCCGACCAGCACCTGCAGGTTGGGGTTGCTGCTCGTCGCGGCCACAGCCAGCGGCACGCGGTCCTCGCCCTTGGCGATCTGCTCGGCCGTGTACGACTTGCTGCCGTCCACGATCTTGATGTCCACGCGGTCGAGCGGCCGCGGCGGCGGACCGCCGGTGACCAGCCCGCGGGAGTTGTAGGCGCCGCCATGGCACGGGCACACGTAGCCTGCTGACCCGGGCGAGTACGCCACTGGGCAGCCGAGGTGGGCGCAGCGGTTCCAGATGGCGATCAGGTCGAAGTCGGCGGCGGTGAGGCCCGAGGCCCACTTCGCGAACCGCGACTCGAAGACGGCGGAGTCCTCGCCGGGCTCCGGCTGTGGGCGGCTGCCGGGGTCCTTGAGGCCGTACACGACGTAGATACGCCTGTCGGCGTCGGGGTCCGGGCCCGAGACGGCCAGCGAGGTGACCTCGCCGATCTTCGTCGAGGGGCTCGGGTTGGCGTACGGGGGTGGGTTCTTGAGGAACTCGCTGGCGGGGCCGATGTACACCCACCGGTAGTCCTCGCCCTTGAGCGGCTGCGCCACGGCGAAGCCCACCACGGGGACGAGGATGGCGGCCGTGAGCACGCCACCACCGGCGATGGCCACGTTGGAGAGGAACCGCGTGCGCGTGAGGTACCCGGGGTCGTCCGAGTGGTCCGGCTCCGGGGTGAAGTCGGTCGCACGGGGACCCGTGTAGGGCCCGTCCTGGGATCCGGGCGCGCCGGCGTTCGGCTCGTCCTCAGCCACTCCAACCTCCGTAGACGTTCATTGGACCCGCGACACTAACCGAGGGGAGTCGATCCGGCGCGAAAACGCAGCGCAAGGGCGGGATTTCGGGCCGTATGTCCCCGTCGCGCGGGGACGCCCCGTCCGTGCCTCAGCGGTCGGTTGACGGGATGCCGAACTCCGCCCAGCGGGCATCCACCCGTGCGCGGACCTCGTCCGACATCCGGATCTCCTCCGGCCAGGGGCGCACCTGGCCCTCGCCCTCCCACTTGGCGGTGGCGTCGAAGCCGATCTTGGCGCCGTATGCCGGCCACGGCGCGGCGTGGTCGAGGGCATCCACGGGGCCGTCCACCACCAGCACGTCCCGGCCCGGGTCGACGTTCGAGAATGCCCGGAAGGCCACCTGCGACACGTCCTGCACGTCGATGTCCTCATCCACCACGATCACGCAGCGCGTGAGCGACAGCAGGCCCAGTCCCCACACGGCGTTGATCAGCTTCTTCGCGTGGCCGGGGTAGCGCTTGCGCACCGACACGATGGCGCAGTTGTGGAACACGCCCTCCAGGGGGAGGTTCATGTCCACCAGGTCCGGCACGGTCATGCGGATGAGCGGCAGGAACAGCCGCTCGGTGGCCTTGCCCAGCCAGTAGTCCTCCATCGGCGGCATTCCCACGATGGTGGTGGAGTAGATGGCGTCGCGTCGCATGGTGATGCCGGTCACATGGAACGCCGGGTAGCGATCGACCGGGGTGTAGAAGCCCGTGTGGTCGCCGAACGGCCCCTCGTCGCGGATGTCGGTGGCATCCACGTACCCCTCCAGCACCACCTCGGCCCGCGCCGGCACCTCGATGTCCTGGGTGACCGCCTTCACCATCTCCACGCGCTCGCCACGCAGGAACCCCGCGAACATCATCTCGTCGAGCGCGGGGGGCAGCGGCGCGGTGGCGGCGTAGGTGACCGCCGGGTCGGTGCCGATGGCCACGGCCACCGGCACGCGCCCCTCGGAGTCGAGCAGGTGCTGGCGGCCGTCCTTGTGCACCTGCCAGTGCATCATGCAGGTGCGCCGGTCGACCTTCTGCACCCGGTACATGCCGCAGTTGCGGGCACCGGTGCGCGGGTCGTGGCTGAACACCAGGGGCAGCGTCACGAATGGGCCGCCATCCCCGGGCCAGCAGGTGAGGATGGGGATGCGATCCAGGTCGACGTCGTCGCCCCGCATCACCACTTCCTGGCAGGGCGCCGATCGCACGGTGCGGGTGCCCAGCGACGCCAGGTCCTTCAGCGTGCCGAGCGCCTTCACCTTGTCCATGAGGCCCTGCGGCGGCTGCATCTGCGCGATCTGCGCGATGCGCCCCGCGATCTCGTCGAGGTTGGCGCCACCCAGGCCCATCGCCATGCGGCGCTCGCTTCCGAACTGGTTGATCAGCACCGGAAGGTCCGAGCCGATCACGTTCCGGAACAGCAGCGCCGGCCCGCCGGCCTTCATCACGCGGTCGGCGATCTCGGTGATCTCGAGGTGGGGGTCGACCGGGGCATCCACCTCGATCAGCTCGCCGATGCCGCGGAGAGCCTGCATCCACTCGCGCAGGTCCTTCATCCGGTGAGTGCCTCCTCCAGCCCGGCCACGGGCGGCAGCCCGGCGGCGATCTCGTGGATGGGCCCGGGCACGCCATCGCGCAGTGCCGCGCGCGCGGCCCGCACCGCACCGGCCGTTCCGGGGCCCGACTCGCCGCCGATCGCCGCAGCGGAGGCGCGCCAGAGCGGCAGGAGGTCCTCCTCGCGGCCGGACGCGACCGCCGCCGCCGAGAGCGCGACCAGATCGCCCAGCGCCTCGACCATGTCGAGGTCGCCGGTGGCCGCGATGCGCACGAGCCCCTGCGCGTAGCAGTAGTCGCCGGCCAGCACCGCGGCCCCCATGGGCACGTGGTCCACGTGGCGGGGCCGTCCCCGGTGCAGCAGGAAGCCCTCGAGGATGAGCTCGAGACCCAGCGCGTTCTCGCGGGGCAGAGGGGGACTCACCACCGGCACCAGCACCTCCACGGCGTCCACCGTGCGCCCGGCCAGCGCCGGCTGCTCCAGCAGCACGGCGCTCACGCGATCCGCGCCGATGCCGATCACGCCCCGGCCTCGTCCAGCGCGCCGGCCAGGGCGGTGGTCAGCACGGAGAAGTCGTCATCGCGGTGCGCGGTGCTGACGAACCAGGCCTCGAACTGCGACGGCGGCGGGTATACGCCCCGGGCGAGCAGGCCACGGGCGATGGCGGCGTAGAGCGCGGTATCGCACGCCGTTGCGCCTGCGTAGTCGGTCACCGGCCGATCGGTGAGGAATGGCGTGAGCATCGACCCCACGCGGTTGATCGTGACCGGTGCCCCGCTGTCGCGAATGACCTGTTCGAGACGCGCCCCTCCCTCTTCCAGGCGCTCGTAGGTACCGGGCGCCGCCAGCCGGCACATCACGGCCAGTCCGGCCGTGGTGGCGAGGGGGTTCCCCGAGAGAGTGCCGGCCTGATAGCAGGGGCCATCCGGCGCGAGCTCGGACATCACCTCCGCACGGCCGCCGAATGCCCCCACGGGCAGTCCGCCCCCGATGATCTTGCCCAGGACCGTCAGGTCGGCGCGCACCCCGAAGAGTTCCTGTGCGCCGCCGCGCGCCACGCGGAAGCCCGTGATCACCTCATCGAGGATGAGCAGCGCGCCGGTGCGATCGCAGGCGGCGCGAAGGCCCTCGAGGTATCCGGGTGCGGGTGGCACCACGCCCATGTTGCCGGCGATCGGCTCGATGATGATGGCCGCGGCGCCCTCGATCGCGGCTTCCGCGGCCGCCAGGTCGTTGTACGGCACCAGCCGGGTCGCGGCGGTCGCGCCCGCGGTGACGCCGGGGCTCGTCGGCACCCCCAACGTGGTCGCGCCACTGCCCGCCTGGGCCAGCAGGCCGTCGACGGCCCCGTGGTAGCCGCCCTCGGCCTTGACGATCGCCTCCCGTCCCGTGGCCGCGCGCGCCAGCCGCACGGCGCCCATCACGGCCTCGCTGCCGGAGGAGGTCATGCGCAGGCGTTCGATCGACGGGAACGCCTCCACGACGGCCTCGGCGAACAGCACCTCGCGCTCGGTCGGGGCGCCGTATGAGGTCCCCCGCGGCAGGGCGTCGCGCACATCGCCGATCACCAGCGGGTCGGCGTGCCCGGTGATGGCCGGGCCCCATGAGGCGAGGAAGTCCACGTACCGGGTGCCGTCTGCATCCCACACGTGCGCCCCCTCGGCGCGGTCGATGAACAGCGGGTCGCGGCCGATGCCGCGCATCGCCCGCACGGGCGAGTTGACCCCGCCCACCAGCACCTGCCGGGCACGGGCGAAGAGCTCGCGGCTGCGTGCGTCGGGAGGGGAGGGCTCCACGGGCATCAGCCGGTCGGGAGGGGCTGGCCGGCCATGGCGATGTCCTCCCATGCCCGGTACTCGGGCGAGTAGTACCGCAGGCGCACCTTCTTGAACTCGAGGGTGGAGTACAGGACGGCGTAGTCATCCGCGCCGAGCCCGGCCTCGTCGGCCAGCGCGGCGATGGTCTCCTCGCAGGCGTCCTTCGAGCGGGCATGGACCATGGTGAAGAGGTTGTACGGCCAGTCGTCGTAGGTGGGCCTGCGGTAGCAGTGGGACACCGAGGTGAAGGTGGCCATGCGGCTGCCGAAGTCGTCCACGTGGTCGGCGGGGACCTTCCACACCGCCATGCCGTTGGCCCCGAAGCCCGCGCGGCGGTGGTTCAGGACGGCGGCGAACCGGCGCATGAGGGTGCGCTCGCGCAGCTCATCGGCCTTTGCGAGGAGGTCGTCCACGTTCCATCCGGACTCGGCTGCCCATGCGTCGAAGGGCTCGGGCACCAGGGGCAGGTCCTCCTGCAGCACCAGGATCGCCGCCCGGTCCTCCGCCGACGGGGGCGCGCCGTCGCCGCGCCGGGGCGGGGGCACGGGCGCGGCCCGCGCGGTCGTGCCCTTCTCGCCGGTCATGTCCAGCTGCACGTTGATCTTGTAGAGCATGAGCGTCGGGAGGATGCGCATGGACGTGGCACCCGTCTCCCGGGCCAGCACGTCGAGGGTGTCCTCCAGGGACATGCGCGCGTCCGGCTCCACGGCCAGCGTGAACCACATGTTGAAGTGGTGCGTGCGCCGGTAGTTGTGGCTGACGCCGGGGTGGCCGTTGACCACCGCGGCCGCGTCGAACAGCCGGTCGTCGGGGTACGAGGCGGCGACGAGCGTGCTCTCGTACCCCAGCGCACGCGTGTCGAAGATCGCCGACACCTGCCGGATGATCGCGGCGTCCTTCAGCACCTGCATGCGGCGCAGTACCTCGGCCTCGTCCAGCCCCACGGCCTCGCCGATCTCCGCAAACGGCCGGCGGGACAGCGGGATGCCGGCCTGCAGGGCATTCAGGAGCCGCTGGTCGACATCGTCGGGCGCGTGCCTGATGGGTCGGGCGGTGCCGGTGCTCATGGCTGCTCCTCGCGTAGCCACCCTGCGGCGTCCACTGCCGCGTAGGTGATGATGATGTCGGCTCCCGCGCGGCGGATGGCGGTGATGGTCTCGAGCATGGCCTGGCGCTCGTCGAGCCACCCGCGCTCCGCCGCGGCCTTGATCATGGAGTACTCGCCGCTCACGTGGTACGCGGCGAGGGGGAGGTCGGTGGCCTCCCGGACGTCGCGGATGACGTCCAGGTAGGTGGCCGCGGGCTTCACCATCACCATGTCGGCACCCTCGGCCTCGTCCTCCCTTGCCTCGCGCACGGCTTCGCGGCCGTTGGCGGGGTCCATCTGGTACCCGCGCCGGTCGCCGTGGCCGGGGGCCGAGCCCGCGGCCTCGCGGAAGGGGCCGTAGAAGGCCGATGCATACTTGGCGGAGTAGGCCATGATCGCCGTGTCCTCGTGCCCAGCGGCGTCGAGGCCCGCGCGGATGGCGCCCACCCGGCCATCCATCATGTCGCTCGGC
>JAUROO010000101.1 GCA_030829765.1 Miltoncostaeales bacterium
CTGCCGGGCATCGGACCGGTCACGGGTGAGCGCCTGGCGCGGGCGGGGCTCGCGAGCATCGGTGACCTCGCGTGCCTGCGCGACGACGACCTGGCCGCGCTGCTGCCCGCCGCGCACGGGGTGGAGCTGCGCGACCGCGCGCGCGGGCGGGACCCGCGCGAGGTGGACCCGGCGTCGAGCCCCCCGGTGTCCATCGGACATGAGCGCACCTTCCCGCACGACGTGGACGACCCCGGGGTGCTGCACGACCACGCCGGCCGCCTTGCGTCGCTGGTGACCGAACGCCTGCACCGTGACGGCCGCGGGGCGGGCACGGTGACCGTGAAGTTGCGCTACCCCGACTTCACGATCGCCTCGCGCGCGGCATCGGCCGAGCGCATCACCGACGATGCCGACGAGATCGCCCGGCTCGCGGGCATCGCGCTGGACCGCGCGCTTGCCGACCGCCCGGCGCCCGTGCGGCTGCTGGGGGTGAGCGTCACACGCCTGGCGCCGGGGCCGCAACTGCGGTTGGGCACACGGGGCGTGACGACCTAGGGCACGCACGACCGTAGGCTGCAGTCATGCCACCTGATGAGTTCGACCACGCGATGGACGCGGAATGGGCGCGGCGCAAGGGTGGCGCCCGCTGGTGGATGGCACTCGGCGCAGTCGCGGGCGCCCTGGTACTCGGGGTGTTCGGGTGGTCATGGTCGCAGGTCGTGGGATCCGGGGCGCTGGTGGGGGCGCTCGCCATCGGCGCCGTTGCCGGTGCCGGCATCGCATGGCTCATCGTGCGATCACAGGCGCGGCGGGCCGCCCACCTCACGGTGGCCGCACGCTGGGCACGCGACAACCGCTGGGCCTACGCGCAGAAGGTGGACATGCCCGGCATCGACCTGGGCTTCCTGCGGCAGGGTGACCGCCGGTACTGCGAGGACGGCGCGTCCGGGCAGATCGCCGGTCACCCGGCGCAGTTCGCCAACTTCACCGTGGAGAACGACACCACCGACGGCAAGGGCAACAGGCAGACCAACTACGACCACTACTTCATCGTGGTCGTGCACCGCTCCTGGCAGGGCCCGCGCCTGACGATGGTGCGCAGATCGCTCGGCCTCGGCCGGGGCATGCGGGACGCCGTGCGCTCCAGGGCGACATCACGGCAGGTGGTCGACCTGGAGCACGACGACTTCGCCGATGAGTTCCAGGTGACGATCCCGGATGAATGGGGCCCCGACGTCGCCTTCCTGCTCATCCCGCCCGACGTGCAGGAGGCCCTGATGGATGCCACGCGACTCGCGGACGTGCGCCAGGTGGACGCCGCCGCGGACTTCCTCTTCCTCGCGTGGAGGGCGCACTTCTCCGCCGACGACCTGCCCCTGCTGGACGACCGGCTTGCCGACGCCGTCTGGCTGCTCGGGCGATGGAGCGATGTCCCCCTCGCCATGCGCCCGGTGGCGCGTGGCGAGGGGGACTGACCCCCCTACTGGCCCAGCAGCTCCTTGCGGGCCGCCGCGGCGAACTGCTCGTCGGTGAGCGTTCCGGAGGCGTTCAGCTCGGCGAGCTGGGTGAGCTTGCCCACCAGGTCGCCGCCCGCAGGCGCCGCGGCCTGCTGGGCCTGCTGCCCGGCCTGGTCGTCCGCATGACGCCCGGCCTGGCGACGCTGCACGTTGCCGCTCACGGCCGTCGCGGTACCCGCCACCACCGCCGTGCGCCCCACTGCCCGGATGAGTCCCGGCATTCCTGCCTCCTTCGCTAGTCGCCCGCCGCCTCGATGGCGGCGAGCAGGTCGTCCATGCCAATGCGGCCACTGCCCAGGAACGTTCCGCCGCGCTCGTGCACGGCGGTGACGAACCCACGGGCCCAGGTGTTCTCGTACAGCACGAATGCCGCGACCGATCCCGGGGGCATCTCCTCGGCGGCGAGCTGCATGTCCTCGTCGGCGATCAGGCCGGTGCGCACGCCCGAGAAGGCCAGCAGCTCCGCCGAGTCGCCGGCCTCGGAGATGTCCACGCCGGCGATCGTGCCGTCGGCGTCCTTGGTGATCACCAGGGCGTCGAGCACCTGGATGATGCCCTGCTGCACCAGAGCAGCCATCTGCATCAGCGCACCGCCGTCCAGGGGCGCGCCGGGCGGGAAGCCCACGAGGAAGTAGTCAACGGGTCCGAGATCGGGTTCGGGATCCATGGCGTCTCCTGGCAGTGGAATCTGGGTGGACTGTAGGGATGCCGGACGGGCGGTGCGGTGGGGGTTACCCCATCGCGGGCCTCACGTGACCAGCTGGAAGATACCGGATCCGATGAGGAACGCGCCAATGCCCACGGACCCCCACACCAGGGCCTGCGCGGTGTGCGCCTCAATCCACGCGCGAAGCGCCAGGGCGATCGCGTGGGCGCGATCGCGTCGCACGATGGCGAACACCTCGAGCACGAGATACGTGGAGCTGGCAAGCACCACGAACACCGCGAGCATGGCCACCGAGCCGACGGAGGCGGCATCGGCCTGCATCACCACCGTGACGCCGGCGGCCATCAGCCCCCACGGCTGCGTGATGGGCGCGAGCAGGGCCGCAAACCACAGGGACATGCCGTCGATGCCCTTCTGCCAGCGGGGCTCGGCGCGGGGGGTCGCGCGGCCGCGGGCGGCAACGGCGCGGCGCCAGATCCCGAACCCGACCAGGCCGAGGCCGATGGCGATGCGCACGGCAAGCGCGGCATCCGAGGGCACGGAACCCCTGGACGGGGGCGATCCGCCCGTGAGGACGACCGTCACCGCCGTGATGGCGGCAAGGCACAGGAGCCAGCCCACGAGGAATGCGGCGCCCTTCGCCGTTCCACGCCGCGAGGTGAGGATGAGGATGAAGGGGATCAGCGGCAGCGGATCGAGGGCGATCGCGAAGCCGATGACGATGAGCTCGAGCGTCAGCGGGGGCCTTCCGTCAGCGGGCGGGCATCCTAGGAGAGCCCGGGCGGCGAGGCGCGTCGTAGGATCCGGTGGTGACCGCCCGGCAACGCATTGCGCAGTGGCTCCACGAGCCCGAGGTGCTCGTCGCCCTCGCGGCGCTGGCAGGCGTGATAGCGGGCCTCGTGCTCGCCGCGCTGGGGCAGGGCACCGCCGCCAATGCCGTGTGGGGCGTTGTGACCGGCGCGCTGCTGCTTCCGCTCACGTGGTCGGTGGTGCGCACGCTGCTGCGGCGCGATCTCGGCGTGGACGCCATCGCGCTCGTGGCCATGGCCGGGGCCCTGGCCCTGCAGGAGTTCCTCGCAGGCGCAGTCGTGGCGCTGATGCTCGCCGGGGGGAATGCCCTGGAGGCCGCGGCCGGCCGCCGTGCGCGCCACGACCTCGAGGCCCTGGTCGCGCGGGCTCCCACGTGGGCCATGCGCCGCGGCCACGGCGGGGAGTTCGAGCGGGTGCCCGCCGACGCGGTGGAGACGGGCGACGTGCTGCTGGTGCGCGCGGGCGAGGTGGTACCGGTGGATGGCCGCGTGGAGGACGTGCCCGCGCTGCTCGACGAGTCGGCCCTCACGGGGGAGCCCCTGCCGGTGGAGCGCCTGCCGGGCGCCTCGGTGCGAAGCGGCGTGCTGAACGCGGCCGAGGCCTTCCAGATGGTGGCCACGCGCCCCGCGGCGGAGAGCGCCTACGCGGCCATCGTCCGGCTGGTGGCCGAGGCCGAGGAGCGGCGCGCCCCCTTCGAGCGCATGGCCGACCGCTACGCCGCCCTGCTACTGCCCATCACGCTCGGGGTGGCGGCCATCGCCTGGGTGATGAGCGGCGACCCCGTGCGCGCGCTCGCCGTGCTGGTGGTGGCTACCCCCTGTCCGCTCATCCTGGCCGCACCCATCGCCCTGGTGTCGGGTGTGTCCCGGGCGGCGCGCAAGGGTGTGGTGCTGAAGGGGGGCGTGGTGGTGGAGCAGCTCGCCCGCACCACGGCCGTGCTGCTCGACAAGACGGGCACCCTCACAGTGGGCCAGCCCGAGATCCAGCGCATCGGGACGGTCGGCGACGCAACGCCCGCCATGGTGCTGCAGCGCGCGGCCTCCCTGGAGCAGCACTCCGCCCACGTGGTGGCGGGGGCCCTCGTGTCAGCGGCCCACCGCGACGAGCTGCGCCTGGACCAGCCGGGCGACGTGCATCAGGTGCATGGCGAGGGCATCGCGGGCCGCGTGGACGGGCACGCGGTGGTGGTGGGGTCGGCCGACTGGCTGCGTGCGTGCGAGATCGACCCCGAAGCCCTCCTCGCCGAGCGCCGGGCTGACGACGGCGACGGCCGGGGAATCGTGCTGGTCGGCATCGACGGCCGGGCCGTCGGCCTGATCGTGCTGGCCGACCCCATCCGCCCGGACGCCCGCGCGATGGTGGCGCGACTGCACGAGGCCGGCGTGACCGAGGTGGCCATGGCCACCGGCGACCGCCGCGATGTCGCGGACGCCGTGGCCGCGGATGTGGGCATCGACGTGGTGCATGCCGGATGCAGCCCGGAGGACAAGGTGGCGGTGGTCACTGCCATGCGCGAGGGCGAGGGCCGGCACCGGGTGGCCATGGTCGGCGATGGCATCAACGATGCCCCCGCCCTTGCCGCAGCCGACATCGGCGTGGCCATGAGCGCACCGGGCGCCACCATCGCCTCGGAGACCGCCGATGCGGTGGTGATGGTGGACCGGGTGGACGGGGTGGCGGATGCAATCGCCACGAGCCGCCGGGCATCGGCCATCGCCCGCCAGAGCGTGGTGGCGGGCATGCTCATGAGCTTCGTGGCCATGGGGTTCGCGGCGTTCGGCTACCTGTCACCCGTTGCCGGCGCGCTGCTGCAGGAGGGCATCGACGTGATCGTCATCGTCAACGCCCTGCGGGCCCTTCGCGCCTAGCACCCCGCGAGCGCCGCGCGGATGGTGCCCACCGCGGCCGGTGCCGGTGCACCCCGCGCCATCGCGCGGATGCGGCCGGAGCGATCGGCGACCACCACCACGATGTCGCCGGTGCCGGTGACGCCGAGATCGGCGAGCACTCCGCGCACGGGCGCGTAGGCGCACCACACGCGACCATGTGCGGCCTCCGGGGTACCCGAGGCCATGCCCCCCTCGATCCACCCCGCAGCCCGCCTCCACCGTCGTGACATCACCGGGACCTCGACGACCGGCGCATCGGCGCCCAGCGCAGCCGTCCATGCATCCACGTCGCGCTGCTGGCGCATGCGGAACGCCAGGATCACCACGCAGGGGTCCGCAGGAAGGCCATCCGGGATCACCTGGGCGGCACCCGCCAGGTCGCGGGCCGCGAGCCGCGGCAGCCGGGGGGCGCTCAGGCCGCGGCCAGGTAGGGCGACCAGGCCTCCGGGCGCCGCGGTGTGGCGACATCGATGAACACGTCGGGCCTTGGGGGTCGTGGCTTCTCACGCGGATACATCTCGATCTCGTGACACAGGGCATCGCCCTTGCGGGCATTGCACGGCCCGCATGAGGTGACCACGTTCGACCACGAGGAGTCCCCTCCGCGGCTGCGCGGCACCACGTGGTCCACGGTCAGCTTGCCGCGACTGCCGCAGTACTGGCACGCGTAGCCGTCACGGGCGAAGAGCGCGCGCCTGCTCATGCGGCGGGCCTCGTAGCGCGGCACCTTCACCCGGTACACCAGCCGGATTACATGCGGGGCCGGGAAGTCGCGCGCGATTCCGCGGATGGCGCGAGGGGAGTGCTCCAGGATCTCCGCCTTCTGCTTGAGCAGGAGCACGAGGGCGCGACGCATTGAACACACGTTGATGGGCTCATACGACGCGTTGAGGACGAGAACGTGCTGCGGTACCACCCCCTTCGGGCGGAAATATACCCGCGACAGCCGGTTCTACGTGGCCCGCGTGGCAGTGGGGTAACACCCGAGCGGCGTCACCTGCGCGATGCCCCCGTCGGCGATGGCGGTGAGCGCGGCCTGCAGCGGCAGGTCCCGATGCCGGTTTCCCTCGGCATCGATGAAGAACACGTACCGGCCCAGGCCGGTACGCGCCGGGCGGCTCTCGAGCCGCGTCAGGTTCACGGCGCGCAGCGCGAACTCCTGCAGGATCGAGAGCAGGGCGCCGGGCCGGTCGTGCGCGATGCCGCAGATGATGGAGGTGGTCCATTCGCCCGCCGGACCGGCCCCGTCCACCTCGTCGGTGCCGATGATGGCGAACCGCGTGCGGTTGTCCGCGGCATCCATGATGTCCTCGGCAAGGATCTCCCCGCCGTAGATCTGCGCCGCGCGGCGGTTGCCCACCGCCGCCGTGCCGGCGTCGCCCTCGACCGCGGTGCGCACGGCATCGGCAGTCGACAACGCGGGCTCCACCCGTGCATCCGGCAATCGCCCGCGCAGCCACCGGCCGCACTGGGCCGTGGCCTGCGGGTGGCTCACCACGCGCGTCACGCCGTCCAGCGACGACCCGGGCGCGGCGATGAGGTGGTGGTGGATCGGATGGATCACCTCGCCGCGGATGACGATGCGTCCCCCGTGGGCGATCAGCTCGTCCAGGGTCTGGCTGACGCCGCCCTCGATGGCGTTCTCGATCGGCACGAGCGCCTCGCGTACCTCGCCGTGCGCCACGGCGTCGAAGCACGCGGGGATGCTCGGATATGCGCGCTCGCGCGAGGCCTGGTCCGCGCCGATCCAGGCGATCAGCGCCTCCTCCGAGAAGGTGCCCTGCGGGCCCAGGTATCCGATGGTCCCGCTCACCGGGCTACCCCTAGAACACGATCTTGACGGGGTACTCGGCGCGGTTGTTGTCGGTCTTCTCCTCGCCGGGCACCGGCACGACCTCCACCTTCAGCACCGAGGCCTCGCCGAAGGTCGGGCTCTTCGGCCCGGGGAGCGTCACCGACTGCTGCTGGCCCGGCTCGATGGAGGCGATCTCCTTCTCGACCGTCTGGGCATCCTTCGGTGCCGCGTCGCTCGCGAAGGTCGCGCGCACCACCACGTTGGTCTCCGTCGCGTCACCCGAGTTCTCGACGGTCACCTGCCACTCGAGCTTGTCGGATGCCTGGATCTCGGTGTCGCTGCCTGCCTGCAGATCCACGCCCTGCGGCAGCGCCTGCACACCGGCGATGCCCGTGCCGCGCAGCACCCCGGTGGTGCCCGTTGCGGTATCAGCCGTCCCGGTGCGCTGCAGCGCCGGGATCAACTGGGCAGCGCCCGTGGGCGACGCCTGGTCGGCGCGCACGCCCGACAGGAAGAACTGCCGGTCGGGCACCTGCACGCCGGTGATGCCGGCGTCGGCGAGCGCCCGCTTGGACGGTCCCACGAAGGAGTCCTGGTAGATGACGTCGCTCGCCAGGAACCGCTGCATGGCGCTCGCGAGGGTGGCGGATGCGTACGCGCGGTTCTTGGAGTCCACCACCGATGGCAGGGAATCGGCCAGTGCCTTCAGGCCGGTCACCCGGTACTGCAGTGCCGTGACGAGGCTCTGGTTGGCGGCGGTGAGAGAGTCGGGCGCCGACAGCGCCTCGGCCTGGCCCACGAGGCCCTCGGCCTTCCCGGCGAGATCGCGCACCTGCACCTGGAGCTCAGGCGCCTTGGCGCCGTTCTTGTTCTGGAGGATCTCCTGCAGCGAGTCGGACTCCTTGCCCGATGCCGTGACGATGGTGGTGACATCACCCATGTACGACCGGTAGGAGTCCTCCAGCGCGCTGCGCTGGCAACCGCGCACGACCAGCACGAGCACGATGATGAGCACCAGCGCGCCGCCCACCGCCATGGCGATGCGTGCAGCAGGCGACTGCAGCGCGGCGCTGCCACC
This sequence comes from Miltoncostaeales bacterium, assembly GCA_030829765.1. GTDB lineage: Bacteria > Actinomycetota > Thermoleophilia > Miltoncostaeales > Miltoncostaeaceae > SYFI01. Next base: position 7,739 of record JAUROO010000101.1, read on the forward strand.
CGCCGACGACCGGCGCCTGCCGCCGCCCGATCCGGACCCCGACCCGGAGCCCCGGCGACGTCCGCCACCACCTCCGGAGCCGCGGCCGCTGCCGCCACGGCCGGATCCCCGGCCGCGGCTGCTCCCGCTGCCCTTCGAGCCCCCGCGTCCACGGGGGTTTGGCCCCTCCGCAGGAGGAAGGGGGCCGGAGACGCCAGTGGGCTGGTCGTCGTATCCGAAGTCCGTGCCGGTTTCGTCTACGTCCACAGAGGGTGTGCTCCCGATGGGCGAGGGGGGACTCGAACCCCCACGTTCTTTCGAACACTGGCACCTGAAGCCAGCGCGTCTACCAATTCCGCCACCCGCCCGGTGATCTGGCCATGAGGCGCGGGAACACTAGCGCAACCCGCCCGCACGGAAACCACGCAGGTGATGTCTACGATCGGTGGTCCGTTCGGCACGCATGCCCCGGATTCCTTCGCAGGATTCCCCCGCCGCCGGTGGAAGGCCACATCGCCCCATGCGCATCACAGGACCCAGCCAGGCACCCACCCGCGCCAGCGCATCCGCCCGCGTGCTGGGACGCTACGACCTGATCGCCGTGATCGGGCGCGGCGCGACCTCGCGCGTGTACCGGGCCCTGGACCGCGCGACGGGGCGCGAGGTGGCGGTGAAGGAGATCCCGGTGGACCTCGGGCTGGAGAAGCGGGTGGCCGCCGAGATCCGCGCCGCGTCACGGCTGGAGCATCCCGGGGTGGTCCGCATGCTCGACTGGGGCGAGGACTCCGAATCGCTGTACCTGGTGAGCGAACTCGTGGACGGCCCCTCGCTCGAGCGCGTCTTTGCGGATGCACCACCTGGCGACCGCGCCGCCGCCGAGATGGCGGCCGACGTCCTCGACGCCCTCGACCACGCGCACGAGCGCGGCGTGATCCACCGCGACATCAAGCCCGCCAACATCCTCGTGGACGACCGCGGGCATGCACGGGTGGCCGACCTGGGCGTGGCACGCCTCTCCGGCGAGACCGGCATGACCCAGACCGGCGGCGTGGTGGGCACCATGGCCTACATGGCCCCCGAGCAGGCCACCGGCGAGCAGGTGACCGGATCCGCCGATGTGTGGGCGGCCACCCTCGTCCTGTACGAGGGCCTGACCGGCCGCAACCCCCTGCTGGGGTCGAGCCCGGCGGATACGGCGCGGCGTGCTGCCCTCGGCGAGATCCCGCCTATCCGGAACCTGCGTCCCGACCTTCCGCCGCGGCTGGCCAAGGCCATCGACGCCGGTCTTTCCCCGCACCCCGAGGGGCGGCCCGCACCCGCGCGCCTGGCGGCGATCATCCGCGAGGAGGCCCCGGGGCTGCCGGAGGGGCGTGGCAAGCGGGCCATGGCACTGCTGTCCGGTCCCGTACCGCCCATCCTCGCCGGTGCCGGCGCGGCGGCCATCGGCGGGCTGATCGCCGAGCGGGGATTCTCCACGAGCGCCCTCGGCACGGCGGGCATCGCCCTGCTGGCCGGGGCGATCGCCGCGTGGCGGGCACCGCTCGCGGCGGTGGCCCTGGTGCTCCTGGCCGGCATCGCCACCGCGGCCGCCGCGCCCGCTCTCACCGCCATCGCGGTGATCATCGGGCTGCTCCTCGTCCTCACGGGGGCCCGCCATGGGCGCCTCGTACTGCTGCCCGCGCTCGCGCCCGCCCTTGCGGTGATCGGGATGCTGCCGGTCTATGCCCTGCTGGCGGGGTCGGTGCGCACCACGGCCGGCCGTATCTGGACCGCTATCGCGGGAATGGTCACGCTGCTGCTGTGGCAGGTGGTGGCCGGTGCCTCCTCCCTGGTGTTCACCGGATGGGAGGTAACCGGCGCCTGGGAGTCCCTGCAGGGCGTGCGTGCGCCACAGGCGGTGGCCGAGGCCATCATCGACCCGATCGCCGCCCACCCGCAGGCCCTCACCGGCTGCCTCATCATGATCGCGGCGGCGCTGACATGGCCGCTGGTGGTGGGTGGCCGCGATTCACGGCGGCTTCCCGCCGCCGTGATGTGGGCTGCGGCGCTCACCGTGGCCGCCGGCCTGGCGGGCGGAGGGGGCCTCGAAGCCGTCGGCGCCGTGCTGCCCTCGGCTATCCTCGCCATCGCATGGGCGGCACGGCCATGGCGCGCACTGCGTGGCGCCGCCCCGGGCCGACCCGACACTCTCAGCGGCACGGTGGGGTAGATGGCACTCCGCAACATCGAGCAGAAGATCGAGGGCGTGGTCGAGAAGACCTTCGGCCGCATGTTCCGGAGCACCCTGCAGCCGGTGGAGCTCGCGCGGCGCCTTGCCCGTGAGATGGAGGACCACAAGACCGTGTCGGTGTCGCGCGTGTACGTGCCGAACCAGTACACGGTGTACCTGTCGCCCCCCGACCGCCGCCAGTTCTCCAGCTACGAGTCGGCGCTGGTGCTGGAGTTGGGCTCGTACCTGGAGGCCCATGCGCGCAGCGAGGGCCTGTCGCTGCTTTCGATGCCCCGGATCCGCCTGGAGACCGACTCGGATCTCCGCCCCGGCGAGTTCGGGATCGCCTGCCGCATGGTGGACCCCGGCCGGCCCGGCACAGACGCCCCAGCCGCCGCGCCCGCTGCAGACGCGCCGCTGGATGGCGAGCAGGTGGCCGCGCCCGTGGAGGAGCCCGGTCCCGTGGAGCCCCCGGCGCCATCCGACCCACTGCCCAACGAGGCGCTCGCGGCCGTCAGCGGCACGCAGGTGCTCTCCCCCGAACAGGCCCGCGCCGCGGGACTCGTGCGGGAGCAGGTGACCCTCTACGTGTCGGGGCAGCCGTTCCGCATCACCCAGAAGGTCACCACAATGGGACGGAGCCGCGACTGCGACATCGTGGTGCCCGACCCCAACGTGAGCCGGGTGCACGCCGAGGTCCGTCATGAGGGCCTGGAATACGTGCTGGTGGACCTCGGGTCCACCAATGGCATCGAGGTAAACGGGCGCCGCGTCCTCCGGCACAGCCTCCGCGACGGCGACCGGGTGAGCCTGGGTGGCGCCGACGTGGCGGTCGAACGACGATAACCCGGGGCGCGCCGTGACCGAGACGGGGCTCATCATCGGGCAGGCCGTCTTCCTGCTGCTCCTGTACCTGTTCATCGCGTTCGTGGTGCGGGCATCCACGCGCGCCCTGCGGTCGTCGGAGATCGAGATGACCCCGCCGCGGCAGGCCGACCCCGCACCGGCTGCCCCGCCGGCGCAGCCCGCGCCGCCGACCGAGGTGGTGGGCGCCGCGGCCACCGCACCGCGCCGGGGCCTGCGGCGCGCGAGGCCCGAGCAGCCGCTGAGCGAGGCAGCACGGCCCGAAGTGGTGCACGCCGCAGCGGCCGCCGAGCCGCACCTGGTGGTGGGCCGTTCCAACACGCTTCCGGTGGGCACCACCTACGACGTTGCGGGCGGTGCCACCATCGGCCGGTCGCGCAGCAGCCGCATCCCCATCACCGACCAGTTCATCTCCACCAGCCACGCCCGGGTTTTCCGCAAGGGGCACTTCTGGTTCGTGGAGGACCTGGGGTCGCTGAACGGCACCTACGTCAATGGACGGCGCATCTCGGGCGAGCAGCAACTGCACCTGCGCGACGAGATCCGCGTCGGCGAGACCGTGCTGAGGTGGGAGGAATGACCGGCCGCGCCGACCTGGCGCTGATCGAGGTGGCCTCGGCATCGCACACGGGCCGGGTGCGTGCCGACAACCAGGATCGCGAACTGCTGTCGCCGCCGCTGATCGCCGTGGCCGACGGCATGGGCGGCCATCAGGGCGGTGGCACTGCGGCGGCCATGGCCGTGGACGCGCTCCGCGACGTCGGGGCGTCCACCGAGCCCACGGCCATGCTGCAGGCGCTGGAGGGCGCCAACCGGGCGATCGCGCAGGCCGCGATGGAGGACCCGGGGCTCACCGGCATGGGAACCACCGCGACCGCCGCGCTACTGGAAGGCGGCATCCTGTACCTGGTGCACGTCGGCGACTCACGCGCGTACCTGATCCGCGACGGACGGATCGTCCAGGTGACGGATGATCACTCCGTGGTGGCGGAGATGGTGCGCCGGGGAACCCTGGATGCCGACGACGCCGAGAGCCACCCGGCGCGGCACGTGATCACCCGGGCACTCGGAGTGGACGCCGACATCGAGATCGACGCCCTGCGCGTGGACCTGGAGCCCGGGGACGTGGTGCTGCTGTGCACCGACGGCCTGTCGGGTCCCGTGGATGACGAGGGCATACTCGCGGTGGTGGAATCGGCCCTCTCGCTGGAGCAGGCCGCGGCGGCGCTGGTGGAGCGCGCGAATGCCGCCGGGGGTCCGGACAACGTGACGGTGGTGCTCGCACGCGTGGATGCCGTCACCCGGGAGGCGGCGGCCGCGAGATGACCGCCCGCCTCACATGGGTTGAGATGGCACGGGCCACCGACGTGGGGCGCGTGCGCGGCCACAACGAGGACCGGCACCTGGTGCGCCCGCCCGTGATCGCCGTGGCCGACGGCATGGGCGGGGCGCTTGCAGGCGAGGTGGCGGCGGGCATCGCCGTCACGTCGCTCGATGGCCTTGCCGCGAGCCCACGCCCGGGTGACCTGCGCCGCGCCGTGGAGCGGGCGAACGCGGATATCCGGCGCTCGGCATCGGGCAATGCCGGCCGGGCCGGAATGGGAACCACGGTCACCGCCTGCATGCTGAGCGACGACGACCGGCTGTACGTGGTGCATGTGGGTGACTCGCGGGCGTACCTGGTGCGCGACGGTCAGCTGCGGAGGCTGACGGACGACCACAGCGTGGTGGCCGAGCTGGTGCGCGGCGGGGCGCTGACCGAGGAACAGGCCGACCGCCATCCCCAGCGCAACGTCATCACGCGCGCCCTCGGGGCATCCGATCAGGTGTCGGCCGATGCCTTCCAGGTACCGGTGCGCGCAGGCGATGTCGTGCTGCTGTGCACCGACGGGATTTCGGCGGCGATCGGCGACGCCGCCATCCGCGATGCGCTGGCCCGCGCCGGCTCGCTGGAGGACGCGGCGCTGGCGCTGCTCGCTGCTGCCGATGCCGCGGGCGGCGAGGACAACGCCACGGTGGTGCTCGGCCGCGTCGGCGATGGGCCCCCGGCGGAGGTGCCGGAAGCCGCGGAGTTCATCCCGTCCACACCGCGGGTGGCCACGCTGCCGCGGCCCATGGTGGAGCCGGGGGCCCGCACGGCACGGGCCCCCGAGCCCGGGCGCGTGCTCGAGCGGGTGCCCACCGGGCGGTCGCGCCTGCTTCTCATCGGGGCCTCGGTACTGCTGGTCATCGGCCTGGTGATCGGCGCAACCACATGGGCGGCATCCCGGTCGCACGTGGTGCAGGCCGACGACGCGGGTCAGGTGCGGCTGTACGCCGGCCTGCCATATGCGCCGCTCGGCATCTCCCTGATGGACGATGGCCGCCCGCTGGGCGTGCCCGCCGGCGTGGTGCGCGCCGAGGATGCCTCCGCGCTGGACCAGGGGATCCTGGGCGAGGGCGAGGCCGTGGCACTGGCCACGCGGCTCATCTGGCGCCACGGCATGCCGCAGCAATGGAAGGTGCCACGCGCCGGGGCCACGGGATGAGCCTGCGCACTCGGGAACTCGGGTTCCTGGTGCCGGCGCTGCTTCTTGGGATGCTGGGGCTTGCAGCCGGGGCGTCGGCGCGCGCCGA
>JAUROO010000102.1 GCA_030829765.1 Miltoncostaeales bacterium
CGCGTTGGCGCAGGAGCCACCGTGGGCCGCTGCGTGATCGCCGGGGGCGCACGGGTGGGGGATGGTGCGACGGTGGATGGCGCGGTGCTCGGTCGCGACGTCGTGGTGGGCCCGGGCGCCCGGGTGACCGGCCTGGTCGTGGCCGGTGACGGCGCAATCGTGCCCGACGGCATGGTGCTGGAGGGCCCCGCCACGGTGGCCACCGGATCGGTAGCCTCCGCCTGATGGCGGAACTCGACCTCCCCGAGGTGCTCGCGGTGGACCGCGCGGGCCTCATCGACGGCCTCGCGTCGTCGGCGGACATCTTCGACGCCGCGCGCGCCGGTGCCGAGGCCCTGGACATCCCCTTCGCCCCGGATGCCATCGGCAACGTGCTCATCTGCGGCATGGGCGGATCGGCGGTGGCCGGCGACCTGATCGCGAGCCTCTACTACGAGCGCACCCGTGTGCCGCTGCTGGTCCATCGGGGCTATTACCTCCCCGGCTGGGCCGACGACCGCACGCTGGCGGTGCTCATGTCGTACTCGGGCGAGACCGAGGAGACCCTCACGGCCGCCATGCAGGCCCTGGAGCGCGAGTCGCCGGCGGTGGCGATCACCAGCGGCGGCAAGCTGGACACCTGGTACAACGGCAAGCACGGCGTGCCGGTGCTGCCCATCCCGCCCGGACTGCAGCCGCGAATGGCGCTGCTGCACATGCTCATCCCGGCTGTGGTCATCCTCGCGCGGCTGGGGGTCATCCCGCCGCAGGACCAGGAACTGGACGCCGCCCGCGACGCCATCGCGGCGGCAATCGACGCATACGGCCCCGACCGGCCCACCGAGGCCAATCCCGCCAAGCAACTGGCCGAGCGGCTGCATGACCGCGTGCCCGTGGTGTACGGGGCGGAGGTGACGGCGGGCATCGCATTCCGCTGGAAGTGCCAGTTCAACGAGAACGCCAAGCAGCCGGCGTTCTGGGCCGCCCTGCCCGAGATGAACCACAACGAGATCGTGGGCTGGGAGGACGCCCGGGAGTTCGGTGACCTCGCCCGGATCGTGATGCTGCGCGATCCGCGCCAGCATCGGCAGGTGGAGCGCCGGATGGCGTTGACCCGGGAGATCATCAGCCCGCGTGTGAGCGGCGTGCTCACCATCGAGGGTGAGGGCGAGAGCCCGCTGGCCCGGGCCATAGACCTTGTGCTGCTGGGCGACTACGTGTCGCTGTACGCCGCGTGCCTGCGCCGCGTGGACCCCGAGCCGGTGGAAAGCATTGGCGTGCTGAAGGCGGGCCTCGCCACCACCGGCAACCAGCGTCTGCGCGCCGGCGAGAGCGGCTCCATCTGACCCGCGGGCCTGGGCCGCCACCGCGGTGCCGGGCACTTAACCGCCCCTTAACCATCGCGGCCCCGCGCCGGTGCGCTGGTAGCCTGCGACCGCTTCGAAGCGAAAGAGGGAATTGTCTGTGACGACGACCAACAAGCATCACGTGGCCGATCTCGGCCTCGCCGAACTGGGCCGCCAGCGCATCGAGTGGGCGGATCGCGACATGCCGGTGCTGCAGCAGATCCGGGCGCGATTCGAGAAGGAGAAGCCGCTCGACGGCATCCGGATCTCCGCCTGCCTGCACGTGACCACGGAGACCGCGAACCTGGCGCGCACGCTGAAGGCGGGGGGTGCTGACGTGGTCCTTGTGGCGTCGAACCCGCTGTCGACCCAGGACGACGTGGCAGCGGCGCTGGTGCAGGAGTACGGCATCTCGACCTACGCCATCAAGGGCGAGGACGACGACACCTACTACTCGCACATCACGGCTGCCATCGACCACGCCCCGCAGATCACGATGGACGACGGCGCCGACGTGATCGGCGTGCTCCACGGCGACCGGCGCGAGATGCTGGACAGCGTGATCGGCGGCACCGAGGAGACCACGACCGGCGTCATCCGCCTGAAGGCCCTGGAGGCCGAGGGCAAGCTGGCGTTCCCGGTTGTGGCGGTGAACGACGCGAACACCAAGCACATGTTCGACAACCGTTACGGCACCGGCCAGTCCACGCTGGACGGCCTGCTGCGCGCCACGAACATCCTGATCGCCGGCCGCAAGTGCGTGGTGGGTGGCTACGGGTGGTGCGGTCGCGGTCTGGCCTCGCGCCTCAAGGGCCTGGGTGCCCACGTGATCGTCGTCGAGGTGGATCCGCTCGCGGCCCTCGAGGCCGTGATGGACGGGTTCGAGGTCCTTCCCATCGCGGAGGCCGCGAAGGAGGGCGATGTCTTCATCACCGCCACCGGCAACATCCACGTCCTGCGCCGTGAGCACTTCGAGCACATGAAGGACGGCGCGATCATCGCCAACACCGGCCACTTCAACGTGGAGATCGACATCCCCGGCCTGGACGAGCTGGCCGATGGGGCCCGTGAGGTGCGTCCCTTCGTGCAGGAGTACTCGCTGCGCAATGGCCGCAAGGTCTACCTGCTTGCCGAGGGGCGCCTGCTGAACCTGGCCGCTGCCGAGGGGCACCCGGCCGCCGTGATGGACATGAGCTTCGCCAACCAGGCGCTGTCGGCCGAGTACATGGCGCGCAACGCCACCTCGCTCGACAAGACCGTGTACGTGGTGCCGGAGGAGATCGACGCCGAGATCGCCCGGCTCAAGCTGTATTCGATGGGCGTGGAGATCGACGCGCTCACCGAGGAGCAGGAGAAGTACCTGGCCTCCTGGGATCAGGGCACCTGATACCCGGCGGCACCTCGTCGCAGGGCCGCCCGGCGGGGGACTCAACCCCCCCGCCGGGCCTGGCCCCCGAGGACATCCTCGCCCTGCGCGACAGCGCGGTGGTGATGCTGGACCAGACCCGCCTGCCCGGTGAGGTCGTGCATGTGACCCTGCCGGGCTGGCCCGACGTGGTGGACGCCATCCGCACCATGGTGGTGCGCGGCGCACCCGCCATCGGAGTGGCCGGCGCGATGGGGGTTGCCCTCGCCGCCCGGAACGCCGCGGCCACCAGTGCCACCCGGCAGGCGTTCGACGCCGAGATGGGCCGTGCCATCGCCGAACTGCGGGACGCCCGGCCCACCGCGGTGAACCTGGCGTGGGCCGTCGACCGGCTGGCGGGGATCGTGGCCGACCACGAGGGCACGCCCGCCGAGATCGCGGATGAGCTTGACGCCTCCGCCCGTGCGATCCATTCGGATGAGGTGGACCGCTGCATGGCGATCGGCCGTCATTCGCTTCCGCTGTTCTCCCGGGGCGCGCGGATCCTCACGCACTGCAATGCCGGCGCCCTCGCCACGGGCGGCTACGGGACGGCACTCGGCGTCGTGCGCGCCGCGTACGCGGCCGACCCGGGCGTGAGCGTGATCGTGGACGAGACGCGCCCGCTGCTCCAGGGGTCACGCCTCACGGCATGGGAATTGGAGCAGGAGGGCATCCCGTACACGCTCATCACCGACAACATGGCGGCGATGTTGATGTCCGAGGGGCGCGTGACCCACGTGGTGGTGGGGGCCGATCGCATCGCCGCCAACGGGGATGTGGTCAACAAGATCGGCACCTACGGCGTGGCCGTCCTGGCGCGCGAGCACGGAATCCCGGTGATCGTCGCGGCGCCCACGTCCACGCTGGATCTCTCCATGCCCTCGGCGGCCGAGATCCCCGTGGAGGAACGCGACCCGGATGAGGTGCGCGACCTGGCGTTGTTCGGCCGCGCGGCATCTCCTGCGGGTGCGCCCGTGGCCAACCCGGCCTTCGACCGCACGCCCGCACGACTGGTGGCGGCGATCGTCACCGAGCAGGGCGTGCACCGCGCTCCCTATGAGCGCTCGCTGCGGCAGGCGTGGGACGCCGCCGCCCACGATCCGCCGGGCTGACGCCGCCGCGACGGCCTCCGGCGCCACAGGACCCCGCGGCCTGCCGAGAACCGCGGGGCCCGCTGGCGCGAACGCCATGGCCGGGAGTCAGGGGGACGCCCGACGCAGATGACGGTACCCGGCGTCTCGGATGTCAAGACGAAATCCCCGCCCGCTGCGGGGATTTCGCGTGGCCTACTTGAGGCGGTACGTGATGCGGCCGCGGGTGAGGTCGTAGGGGGAGACCTCCACCTTCACGCGGTCGCCGGGGTTCACGCGGATGTAATTGCGCCGCATGCGGCCGGCGAGCTTGGCGAGCACCACGTGCCCGCCATCCAGTTCGACGCGGAAGAATGTGTTGGGCAGGGCCTCGGTGACCTCGCCCTCGAACTCGATCGCCTGTTCCTTCTCGGTGGAGGCCGTGGCGGCTCCTCTCGTCGCGTTCCGGGGCTGGCGCCCCGCCTGCGGACGCAACGCTAGCGCCAATGGGCGCGATCGGCACCTGCGCGCGGCCATTCCGGTGCATGCGGGGCACTGATGCGGGCCCAGCCGGAGCACCCTGCCGGGCCATGTCCCGGTTGCTCACCGCTCTGCTCGATTCCATCATCGGCGACGGCTGCGCGGCCTGCGGCATGCCGGGGCCCCCGCTGTGCGCGCCCTGCCGCGCGGCCATTCCCCTGCTGGCCGGTGCGGGGTGCAACGGGTGCGGCTACCCGTGGCCCCGCCCGGTCCCCGCGTGCCCCGAGTGCATCGCGGGGGTCGTGGGCGCCCGCCAGGCCGGCTCCTACTCGGGTCCTGTCCCCGCGCTCGTCACGGCGTTCAAGGACCATCGCCGACGCGCCCTGGCCGACCCGCTCGCCGCCGTCATGCGCGCCGCCCTTGCCCCGCCTCCCCCCGGGGCGGTGCTTGTGCCGATTCCGCTCACCCGGTCGCGCCTGTCCGACCGCGGCTTCAACCAGGCCGCCCTGCTCGCCGGGCACCTGGCCCGCAGTTGGGGCCTCCGCGTCCACGATTGCCTTGCCCGGGACGATGCCGCGCCGTCGCAGCGGGGCTCGGGCGGGCGTGCCCGCCGCATGCAGGTGCGGACCGCCTTCCATCCGCGTGGCCGCGCGCCCCTTCATGCGGTGCTGGTGGACGACGTGGTCACCACCGGCGCCACCCTGTCGGCGGCGGCCCGCGCCCTGCGCGGTGCGGGCTGCGCGCGCGTCGGCGCGGTGGCACTGGCCCGGGTTGCCCCCGGGGCTCCGGGCAGTAGAGTCGGATGACGGCAGATCCAGTCAGGGGGATACGGACATGGAACTCCAGGTGAGGGGCAGGAACGTCCCGATCACGGACGCCCTCGAGGTGCATGCCGAGAAGCGTATGCACAAGATCGAGAGGGTGCTCGGGCCATTCGCCGACAAGGCCCAGGTGGAGGTGGAGCTCGCGGTCGAGCACAACCCCAGCATCGCGAAGGGGCAGATCGCCGAGGTGACCGTGCGCACAAAGGGGCCGGTCATCCGCGTGCGCGAGGCCGACTCCGACATGTACGCCGCCATCGACCTGGCGGCGCACCGCGTGGAGCGCGCCGCCCAGCGGCTGCGCGAGCGCCACAAGGACCATCACGGTCCGGGCATCCAGGCCGTGGCGGCCACCCCGGCCGAGATCGCGGCGCTGGACCGCCTGGGCAAGGACGCCACCGACGCCGTGGAGTCGCCGCCGCCCATCCGCATCGTGCGCAGCAAGCGCTTCGAGATGCCCTCGCTCACGCCCGAGGATGCCGCCGTGCGCCTCGAGCTGATCGACCACGAGTTCTTCGTGTTCCGCAACGAGGCCAGCGGCGAGGTGAGTGTCATCTATCGCCGGCGCGACGGCGACTTCGGGCTGATCGAGGGGGCCTGAGGCGCGCCGTCGCCTGACCGTCTGGGCCGTCACCACCTGTGCGGCTCTGGCCCCGGCGGGCCTCGCGCCCGCGCAGGTCCCCCCCGGGGGTGCCGGCGCCGCCGCCCCGGCGCCGGCACCCGCCGTGGCCCCCGCGCTGGTGCAGCCGGTGGCCGTGGACGACGCCCTTCGGCAGCTGGTGGTGGCCACATGGGCGGCCACGGGCCGCGCCACCGACGGCAGCGGGGGCATGTGGGCCGCCCGCGTGGAGGGCGTGCTGTGGGTGATGGCCGACATGGGCGTGCCGGGCCTCACCGACATGCAGGTGTTCCGCGAGGCTGCGCCCGGGGTACTGGAGTCCAGCGGCGCCGTGGTGATGCAGGGCATGTGCCCGGGCATCCCGCTGGCCCTGCGCGAGGCGTGGGGCTTTGCGCCGCACTGCACGCCGGGTGATCCTGGCGTTCCACTGCCGGGGTCGGTGCCGGTGGACGACCTGCCCGAGCCGGTGCAGGGCACCGGCATGTGGATCTGGTACGTGGATCGCTCCGAGCGGTCGCTGGACGCCATCGTCGCCCGCGCGCGGTCCAACGGCATCCGCACGGTGCACATCAAGTCCGGTGACGGCACGGATTACTGGAGCCAGTTCGACCGCGCCGTGGGCCCGCTGAAGGCCGCGGGCCTGCGTGTGTGCGCCTGGCAGTACGTGCGCGGTCGCCGCCCGGTGGCCGAGGCGGCCGTGGCAGCGCGGGCGGTGCGTGCCGGCGCCGACTGCTTCATGGTGGATGCCGAGGGGGAGTTCGAGCGCCTGCGCGGGCGCTACGTGCGGGCCACCCGCTACATGCGTGCCCTGCGCGCGCGTGTGGGCACCGCCTACCCCGTCGGCCTCACCACCTTCCCCTACGTGGACCTGCACGGGCGGTTCCCGTACTCGGCGTTCCTCACCGGGCCCGATGCCGCGCAGTTCACGATGCCGCAGGTGTACTGGCGCGCCCACCGGGTGTCGCCGGAGGCCGCGGTGGATCGCACCATGCGCTGGAACCGCGTGTACGGGAAGCCCATCGCCCTCCTCGGCGGCACCTACAAGCGTGAGACGCCCGCGCAGATCCGCCGGTTCCGGTGCGCATCGCAGGCCGCGGGCGTGGCGGGCGAGAGCTGGTGGGCATGGCAGAACACCCGTCGCGCGCAGTGGCCGGCGCTGGGATCTCCGCTCACCTGCGGCCTGCGCGTGGCCCGTCAGGGGGGAAGCCGCTACCCGTACCTGGGATTGCGGTCGCGCGGCGACGTGGTGCGCCACCTGCAAGCCCTGCTGCGCGGCCAGGGGCTGCAGGTTCCCGTGACCGGCGTGTTCGGCGCCCGTACCCGCGACGCGCTGGCCGCGTACCGCTCGGCGCGCGGGCTGCCGCCGGTGGCGGGCACCGATGACGTCACGTGGGCGGATCTGCTGGCGCGCAGCGGGTCGGGCGCGACACCGGCAGCGGGGTAGGCGCAGGCCTCATTGGTACGCTTGAGATTCCCGTAAGCGGCCGCTCGGACACGCCTGCATGAGCACGGAGTTGATCAACAAGGTCCTGCGCTTCGGCGAGGGGCGCGGGATGAAGCAGCGCATCCAGAGGGTGGAGCGCATCAACGCGCTGGAGCCCGGGATGCAGGATCTCTCCGACACCGGTCTGCGCGAACGCGCCGACTCGATCCGGGCGCGGTTGGCTGATGGCGCCACCACCGACGAGGTGCTCGACGAGACCTTCGCCCTGGTGCGCGAGGCATCGTGGCGTACTCTCGGCATGCGCCACTACGACGTCCAGCTGGTGGGCGCGATGGTGCTTGACGAGGGGCGCATCGCCGAGATGAAGACCGGTGAGGGCAAGACCCTCACGGCCACCGCCGCGGTGGCGCTGAACGCGCTCACCGGCAAGGGCGTGCACCTGGTGACGGTGAACGACTACCTGGCAGGGCGCGACGCCCAGTGGATGTCCCCCGTGTACGAGGCCCTCGGCCTGAGCGTGGGCGTGATCGGCTCGATGATGCCCGAGGACCAGCGCCGGCAGGCCTACGCCGCCGACATCACCTACGGCACCAACTCCGAGTTCGGGTTCGACTACCTGCGCGACAACATGGCTGTGCGATTGGACGACTGCGTGCAGCGCGGCCACTCCTTCTGCATCGTGGACGAGGTCGACTCCATCCTCATCGACGAGGCCCGCACCCCGCTGATCATCTCGGGCGTTCCCGAGGCTGCCGCCGACACCTACTACCGGTTTGCCCGCATCGTGCCCACGCTGAAGAAGGGCGACGACTACGAGGTGGACGAGAAGCATCGCACCGTGGCGCCGCTGGAGAGCGGGGTCGAGAAGGTGGAGCGGGCGCTGGGTATCGAGCACCTGTACCTCGACGTCCACGGGCAGCTGGTGAACCACTTCATCCAGGCACTCAAGGCGGAGTCGCTCTTCCGCAAGGACAAGGAGTACATCGTCCGCGACGGCGAGGTGCTCATCGTGGATGAGTTCACCGGCCGCGTGCTGGAGGGGCGGCGCTACTCCGAGGGGCTGCACCAGGCCATCGAGGCCAAGGAGGGCCTGAAGATCCGCGAGGAGAACCAGACCCTCGCCACGATCACCCTGCAGAACTACTTCCGCATGTACGACAAGTTGTCGGGCATGACCGGAACTGCCTCCACCGAGGCCAACGAGTTCCACAAGATCTACGAGACCGACGTCGTCAGCGTGCCCACGCACCGGCCGATGGTCCGCGATGACCAGAACGACCTGATCTTCAAGACCAAGGACGCCAAGTTCAACGCGGTCATCGAGAGCATCAAGGAGGCGCACGACCTCGGGCAGCCGGTGCTGGTGGGCACCATCAGCGTCGAGGTGTCCGAGATGCTGTCGGGCATGCTGGAGCGCAGGGGCATCCCGCACAGCGTGCTGAACGCCAAGCAGCACGCGCAGGAGGCAGAGGTCATCGCGCGTGCCGGCGAGCGGGGGTCGGTCACGATCGCCACCAACATGGCCGGTCGCGGCGTGGACATCAAGCTGGGCGAGGGCGTGCCCGACGTGGGCGGCCTGTTCGTGATCGGCACCGAGCGCCACGAGAGCCGCCGCATCGACAACCAGCTGCGCGGGCGCTCAGGGCGCCAGGGCGACCCCGGCCGCACGCTGTTCTTCCTCTCGGCCGAGGACGACCTGATCCGCATCTTCTCCGGCGACCGCATGTACAAGGTGCTGGACCGCCTGGGACCGGGGGACGACCTTCCGCTCGACTCGAAGATGCTCACCAAGACGGTCGAGGGCGCCCAGAAGAAGGTGGAGGAATACAACTTCAACATCCGCAAGCGGGTGCTGGAGTACGACGACGTGCTGAACAAGCAGCGTGAGGTCGTGTACGCCGAGCGCCGGCAGGTGCTGGAGGGAGCCGACCTGTCCGACCGCGCCCGCGACTGGATCGCCGAGGTGCTGGTGGAGACGGTGGACCGCTACGAGGACGAGGACGCCTCGGTGGCCGACTGGGACCTGGATGGCATGTTCGCCGAGGTGGCGCAGCTGTACCCGATGTCCTTCGGCGTCGACGACGTGCGGCACGACTCGCTCACCCGCGAGGAACTGCTCGACCGCCTTGAGGACGACGCCATGGATGCCTACGACCGGCGCGAATCGGAGATGGGCGCCGACATGGTGCGCGACCTGGAGCGCTGGGTTCTGCTGCAGCTGATCGACGTCGACTGGCGCGAGCACCTGCTGAACATGGACTACCTGCGCGAGGGCATCCACCTCCGCGCCCTGGGGCAGAAGGACCCGCTGTCGGAGTACCGCCTCGAGGGCCATCAGATGTTCGACGAGATGATGGAGAACGTCACCCGCGAGTTCGTGCGCTACATGTTCCACGTGGAGCTTGAGGCGCCGCCGGATCCCGTCGAGGCGCAGCCGGTGGACGGCGTCACCTATACCTCGCAGGACGACCCGGTGCAGGGCTTTGCAGGCCTCGCCGACGGCTCCGTGGAGTCGCCGGACGAGGTGGCGTTCGAGGCCACCGAGCCCGCGCACTATGCGGAGGACGACGCCACGCAGGCACCGCTGCCGGGCGTGGTCGAGACCGTGGTGCTCGACGACGAGGACCGCGTGGGGCGCAACGACCCGTGTCCGTGCGGATCGGGCAAGAAGTACAAGAAGTGCTGCGGCGCCTCCTGACCCCGTCGCGACGCCGATGACCGACCCGGACGAACTGGCGCAGCAGGCCGGCAGGCTTGCCGAGCGCGTGGAGTTGCTGGGCGCCTACCTCGACCCCGACGCCCTGGCGGCCCGCATCGCCGAACTCGAGCAGCAGATGGGTGCGGCCGACTTCTGGGACGACCAGGACCGGGCGGCGCGGGTATCGGCGGAGCACGCCCGGAATACCGGCAGGCTGGACGAGTACCGGTCGCTTGCCTCGGATGTGGGCGACCTGTCGGAGCTTGCGGCGATGGCCCGCGAGGAGGAGCGCGCGGGCACGCTCACCGAGGAGTTCACCGGCGAGATCGACGACGGCCTGTCCCGCGCGGAGGACCGCCTGTTCGTGCTGGAGGAGTCGCGGCTGTTCGGTGGCGAGCACGACGCCGGTGACGCGGTGGTCACGATCCAGTCGGGCGAGGGCGGCACCGATGCCCAGGACTGGGCCGAGATGCTGCTGCGCATGTACCTGCGCTGGGCGGAGTCGCGCGGGTTCACCGCCACGGTGCAGGACCGCCAGGACGGTCAGGAGGCCGGGATCAAGAGCGCCACCTTCACGCTTGCCGGGGCCAACGCCTACGGGCTCATGTCCGCCGAGCGCGGCGTGCACCGGCTGGTGCGCCTGTCGCCATTCGACTCGGCCAACCGCCGCCAGACCTCATTCGCCGCCGTGCAGGTGGCTCCGCTCGTGGCCGACGAGGCCGAGGTGGACATCGACGACAAGGACATCCGCGTGGATACCTACCGGGCCAGCGGCGCCGGCGGGCAGCACGTGAACAAGACCGATTCCGCCGTGCGCCTCACGCACATCCCCACGGGCGTCGTGGTGCAGTGCCAGAACGAGCGCTCGCAGACGCAGAACCGCGCCACGGCGATGAGCCTGTTGCGCGCCCGCCTGCTGGAGCTGGAGATCCAGCGGCGCGAGGAGGAGGCAGCCCGCGAGCGCGGGGAGACGATGACCATCGGGTTCGGCAGCCAGATCCGCTCGTATGTGATCCACCCGTACTCGATGGTGAAGGACCTGCGCACCGGGCACGAGAGCGGCAACACCCAGGCGGTGTTCGACGGGGCGCTTGATCCCTTCATGCGCGCCGAGCTCGAGCGTCGCGCCAAGGGGCTGGCCGTGGTGGGAGACGACTGATGGCACGCGCGCTCGTGGTGGTGGGTTCGCGCCACGGCGGCACGCGGGAGATGGGGGAGTGGGTGGCCGACGGCCTGCGCGCCGGCGGAGTGGACGTCGATCTGTTCGACGCCGACGAGGCGCCGTCACCGGAGGGCTACGACGCCGCCGTGGTGGGCGGGGCGGTCTACGCCGCCAGGTGGGTGGAGAACGTGCGCGAGTGGACCCGGGCACATCAGGAAGCCCTGCGGGCGATGTCATGCTGGATCTTCTCGAGCGGCCCGGTGTCGGGTCCGCCGTTCCCCAGTGACGAGGAGTCGGTCCAGTACGGACGCCTTCTGGAGTGGACATCGGCCCGCGAGCACCGGTGCTTCCCCGGTCGCATCGAGCGCCTGGGCCTGCGCCCGCGCGAGAAGGCCATGGTCATCACCCTGCGGGTGAAGGACTGCGACTACCGCCCGCGCGAGGAGATCACCGCCTGGGCGACGTCGATCGCCGCCGCGGTGAACGGGGCCCCTCCCGCCTGACACGGGGGGTACCGGGCCGGCGGGCCGCGCCTTCGTGCAAGTGGCGTTGCACGTGGATGGTGACGGCGGAAGGGTGCCGGGGTGGGGTGGCGAAACCCCAGCCGGTAACGAGGATCACGATCCGACTTGGAGTTGCGAGATGAGCGACGGCCCCGACAGCGGCCGGCCTGCATTCACGCTGGTCGAGGTGCCCCAGGCGACTGAGGACCCCGCGCAGGACGACATGGCCGCGCTGTTCAGCGCTCCCGTGCAGGACGGCACCCGCCGCAAGGGCGACATCTTCCGCCCGGGGCCCGGACCGATGGTCGAGTTCCGGGGGGTCACCAAGACCTACCAGGGCAACTCGCGCGGCCTCGACGACGTGTCGCTGCGCATCGGCACCGGCGAGTTCGTCTTCCTGGTGGGACCGTCCGGCTCGGGCAAGTCCACCTTCATCCGGCTCATCATCCGCGAACTGCGCCCCACGGAGGGCTCGGTGATCGTGGGCGGCCGCGAGCTGGGCGAGTTGCGCCGCGGCAAGGTGCCGTACCTGCGCCGTGCCATCGGCTGCGTGTTCCAGGACTTCCGCCTGCTGCCCGACCGCACCGCCGCGGAGAACGTGGCCTACGCCCTGCAGGTGACCGGCCACAAGAAGGCCGAGGTGCGCCGGCGCGTCCCCGAGATCCTCTCCCTCGTAGGGCTCGACGGGAAGTACGACCGCCTGCCGCGCGAGCTCTCGGGTGGCGAGCAGCAGCGCGTGTCCATCGCGCGGGCGCTCGTGAACCACCCGCGCCTGCTGATCGCCGACGAGCCCACGGGCAACCTCGACCCCGAGACCTCGCTGGGCATCATGGACCTGCTCCTTCGCATCAACCGCACGGGCACCACCGTGCTGGTGGCCACGCACGACCGCCACACCGTCGACCGCATGCAGATGCGCGTCATCGCCCTGCAGGAGGGGCGCGTCGTGCGCGATGAGGAGTCGTCCGGGTATCACGACCGCACGGGGGAGGTCCCGGCATGAGGATCGGCATGTTCTTCCGCGAGGCGCTTCGCAGCATCCGCGCGAACGCCGCCATCTCGGTGGCGGCCACCGTCACCGCGCTCATCGCCGTGTTCATCCTCGGCGCCTTCATTCCGTCGTTCATGTACGTGCGCTCGGCGGTGGATTCCCAGAAGGCCAAGGTGGACGTGGACGTCTACATCGCCGATACCGCCAGCGTTGCCCAGGTCAACTCCCTGCGCGACAGGCTGAACGGCCTGCGCACCGATGGCACGGTGGCCGAGGTCACCTACGTGTCGAAGGAGGACGCCCTGCGCATCATGCGCGAGCGCCTGCGCGACCCGTCGGTGCTGGATGAGCTTCCCAGCAACCCGCTGCCCGCCAAGTTCAACGTGCGTCCCACCGACGCCGAGAACGCGGACGTGATCGTGGCCGCGGTGAAGGACGATCCGGCGCTCGACCCCACGGAGGGCATCGTGTATCCGGAGAGCACGGCCGACCGCCTGCTGACCGCGGCCAAGTTCGTCCAGTGGGCCGGGTTCGTGCTGATCGGCATCCTGCTGCTCGCGGCCGTGCTGCTGATCGGCAACACCATCCGGCTGTCCATCTTCGCGCGCCGCCGGGAGGTCGAGGTGATGCGCTTGGTGGGCGCCACCAACTGGTTCATCCGGTGGCCCTTCATGATCGAGGGCGTGATCTGCGGCCTGGTGGGCGCCGTTGTGGCCGTCGGCATGCTGTGGGGCATCAAGGTGGGAGTGGTGGACGCCTGGGCGGCGGGGGCCGATAGCGCCCTCACCAAGACCGGGTCGGCTGCGGGCACCATCGCCTTCCCGATGCTCACTCTGGTGCTGGTGGGCGCGGGCGCGCTGCTCGGCGCCATCGGCAGCGGCATCACCCTGCGGCGCTTCCTGAAGGTCTGACCTGTTCCCGTGCGGCGGGCCCCCGGGGGTCCGCCGCACGCGGGTCGTAACATCGGGGCGTGCCGCCACCGCCCCGTTCACGCCGTGTCGCCATTGCGACAGGCGCACTCGCGCTCGTCATCGCGGTGTTCCTGCTGGGCGCGCTGGCCGGCGGGCCGGTGCTCGACCGCATCCTGCCCTCGCGGGCCTCGCTGCCCGACCAGGTGACCGGGGCCATCGTCGACCGCTTCGAGGACCCGGTGGATCGTGCCGAGCTCGAGCGAGCGGGCGCCAAGGCCATCGCCGGGGCTGTCGGCGATCGCTGGACCACGTACTTCACGCCCGAGGAGTGGGCCGCAATCCAGCGCTCCACCGCTGGTGAGTACACGGGTATCGGCGTGACCGTGCAGTTCGGGGACGACGCCCTGCAGGTGGAGCAGGTCTACCCGGGCAGTCCGGCGGCGCGGGCGGGTATCGCGGCGGGCGACGCCATCGTGTCGGTCGCTGGCGTGCCGGTGTCCCGCAGGGGGCCGGAGAAGAGCCGCGACGCCATCCTGGGCAGGGACGGCACCGACGTGCGCCTGCGCGTGCGGGCCCCGTCGGGCGCGCTCCGCACCGTCACGGTCACGCGCGGTGATGTGACGGTGCCCATGGTGGAGGCCCGCATGGTCTCCGGGCCCGGTGGCGCGAAGGTGGGATACATCGAACTGGCGCGCTTCGAGTCGGGGGCCGGTGAGCGCGTGCGCTATGAGGCCGGGCGCCTGCTCCGGCAGGGTGCTCAGGCGATCGTGCTCGACCTGCGCGGCGATCCCGGTGGGCTGCTGGACGAGGCCGTGGCCGTTGCCGGGGCGTTCCTGCAGCCGGGCCAGGTGGTGGTCACCACCAGCGGTCGCACTTCGCCCGCCCGCGAGCGGCGCGCGGAGGGCGATCCCATCCCCGCAGGCACCCCCGTGGCGGTCATCGTGGATAAGGGCAGCGCCAGCTCATCGGAGATCGTCGCCGGTGCCCTGAAGGATCACGGACGGGCGGTGGTGGTGGGGCAGCGGACGTTCGGCAAGTCGAAGGTGCAGGTGACGCAGGCAACCGGGGACGGCGGGGCGGTGCGGGTGACCATCGCCGGGTACCTCACGCCCAAGGGCACCGATATCGGTGACGGCGGCGTACGTCCGCAGGTGCGCTCCATTGACGACCCCGCCACCGAGGCCGATGAGGCCCTGGATGCCGCGATCGCCGCGGCCCTGGATCGGCGGTAGGCCGGTGGCGCGCGGGCGCACCGGAACCACGTTCGTGGCCGAGATGGTGCCGGCGGGGCGCGGCATGGCGGCCCGGCCGGCATTCGAGGCGGGCCCCGACGTGCCGTTGCTCAAGGCGCGGCGGGGGGATGCCCGCATGGGTGATCTGGTGACCGCACGCCTGAAGGGCGGTGGGTGCGCGGTGATGACGGTGCACGGTCGCGTCACCGATGCGGGTGCGGCAATCCGTGCCCTCATGGCGCATGAGGGACTCGGCCGCCGCTTTGACGCGGCGGTGCGCGAGCAGGCAGACGCCGCGTCCCGTGCCCAGGGGGAGCACGACCCCGCCCGCCGCGACCAGCGCGACCAGCGTGTGATCACGATTGATCCCGAGGGCGCGAAGGACCACGACGACGCCATTGCGGTGCAGGAGGAGGGCGACGGGATCCGCCTGTGGGTGCACATCGCGGACGTCAGCCGCTACGTGCCCGCGGGGGGTGCGATTGATCGCGAGGCCGAGCGGCGCGGGTGCTCGGTGTACCTGCCGGGCACGGTCGACCCCATGCTGCCCGAGCGGCTGTCCAACGACATCTGCTCGTTGCGGCCGGGCGAGGAGCGCAAGGCAGTCACGGCGCACATGCTGGTGATGCCCGACGGCGAGGTGACCGCCGAGGGCTTCCATCGCTCGCTGATCCGCTCGGACCGTCGCCTCACGTATCCCGAGGTGGATGCCTTCCTGGAGGGCGCCTCCTCGCTGGGCGACCCACGCATGGAACAGGATGTCGCCCTGGCAATGGAGCTCGCCTGCCGCCTGCGCGCGCGCCGCATGCGCCGGGGGGCGCTGGACATCGTCACCTCCGAGCCGCGCTTCCGCTTCCAGGGCGATCGGGTCGAGTCGGTCGACATGGAGACCCAGACCGATGCCCACAGCCTGATCGAGGAGTGCATGATCGCGGCGAACGAGGCCGTCGCCCGTTTCCTCATCCACAAGCGCGTGCCGGCGATCTACCGCGTGCACGCCGATCCCGAGCAGATGGCCATCGAGCACCTGTGGGACCGCCTCGAGGTGCTGGGCGTCCCTGTTCCGCCCCTCGCCGAGGGGTACCTCACTGCGGAGCAGCGACGCGAGGCCGCGGGCGTGGCCGCGCATGCGGTGCGGCTGCACGTGGAGCGCACGGGCGAGGGGGCGGCGAGCCTCCCCTACATGGTGCTGCGCGCGTTGCAGAAGGCCATCTACCGCCCGGACGAGACGGCCCACTCCGGGCTGGCGAGCCCCGCGTACCTGCATTTCACCTCGCCCATCCGCCGCTACCCCGACCTGGTGGTGCATCGCGCGCTGGTGCACGCGCTGGGGCTGGGGGAGCCCGCGCCCGACGCCGCCATGCTGCCCGAGGTGGCCCGCGACTGCTCCGAGCGCGAGCGGGAGGCCACCAACCTGGAGAGGCGCGCCGACCGCATGTGCATGGCGTACCTGCTGGCGGGATCGCTGGACGGGGATGCCTGGGAGCGCCCACGCGACGGCGAGGTGACGGGCATCGGCCCGTCAGGGCTGTTCATCACCTTCGACGAGGTGTTCGACGGCTTCCTGCCATTCCGGCTGATGCACGATGACCACTACGTGCCCGATGCACTCGACGCGCAGGTGGTGGGCGACGACACCGGCCGGCGCATCCGCCTGGGTGATCCCCTGCGCGTGCGCCTGCACGACGTCCAGCCGCTTCGCGGCCGCGTCACCCTCAGCCCCGCTGACCGCGCACCCCGGCGCCGCTAACCTCCCGCGCCCATGGGAAAGAAGGCCACACGGAAGGGCGGGTCGAAGCCGCCGCCCCCGAAGGACATCGCGCAGAACCGCAAGGCGCTGCATGAGTACGAGATCCTTGATCGCTACGAGGCCGGAATCGCGCTGGCCGGTTCCGAGGTGAAGGGCCTGCGCGAGTCCGGCGCCATGATCCGCGAGGCCTACGCCCAGGTGATCAACGGCGAGGTGTTCCTGGTGGGCGCCCACATCAGCGATTACGGGCCCGCCGGCGGGCGCGGCCACGACCCCCAGCGCACGCGCCGCCTGCTGCTGCACCGCAGGGAGATCGACAGGATCTCCGGCAAGCTGGTGGAGAAGGGCATGGCGCTCATCCCCCTCCGCATGTACTTCAACGATGACGGCCGCGCCAAGGTGGAACTCGGCATCGGCCGCGGGCGCACGCAGTACGACAAGCGCGTGGCCATCAAGGACCGCGAGATGCAGCGCGAGCTCTCGCGGGCCAATGCCCGGCGCGGGCGCGGGTAGGCGCGGCGCTCAGCCGGCCGGCGCAGGCGCGTCACCCTCCGCGACACGGTCGCCGTACAGCAGCACCATGACCACGGCGGCCAGCGGGGTGATGGCCGCGGCGAACACCGCGCCGATCAGGTTCACCGACCACACCGGCAACTGCAGCAGCAGGAACGGCATGGCCAGCAGGGGCGCTACCAGCAGCGGCAGGGCACCGGCCAGCAGGCTCACCACCGCCACCCGCCACCACCCGCCGCGCGTCAGGTCGCGTGCCTGCCTGCGCGAGTCACGGCCCTCGCGCCGCTCCATTACGCACACCTGCGTGAGCAACTGGGTCTCCACGATCAGCTTGATGGCCCAGGGGATCCCGATGATGCTGGCCCCGAGCAGCGCGATCTGCAGCGCGCGCAGGCCCACCGACCGCGCCACCGCGGGCAGCATCTCCTTCGACTGGGGGTACATCTCGCGCAGCCGCGGACTCCGCCCGTCCCTGTTCCGGTCGCGCATGCTGATCGACACCAGCATGATCGCCAGCACGTAGCCGATCAGCCCACCGGGCACGGCGGCCGTCACCGCGCCCACCCACAGCAGGGTGGTCTCCTCGCCCATCGTCTGGAACAGGGGACCGATGCCGGGGGTATTGGAGATAAGCCATTGCGCCACGCTGGCAAGCGCTGCCACGGGGATGAACACGATGCCCGCCCCAAGGGTGGTCAGCGGTGATCGGCGCATGATCCCCAGCGCACCGCGGATCATCTGTCCGGCCCGGCGGTCGCGCACGATGGGGTCGAGCGGCACGCGGTTCCAGCGCGTGGACCGGATGAGGGCGATCAGCACCAGCACCGCCACGGCCAGCAGCAGCAGGGTGATGACCGGGTTCTCGCCCAGGTTGGTCAGCACCTGGGATGCCCCGGCCACGATGCCGCAGAACACGGAGGTCACCAGATCGGAACCCACGTCCGGGATGGCGGAGCTGCTGTCGCGGGCGTCGCGCTGCCACGTGATGGGGTTGGTCCAGCGGTCGGTCGTGTTGGGTCCCGGAGGGCCGTCGTAGGGCGCGCGCAGCGGAGCGCCCCACTGGCCCTCGTATGTGATCCACGCGAGGGGAGAGGCCTTGCCGGGGTTTCCGTTGGGCAGCAGCACCGCCGTGGGGCGCACCTCCACCGACGGCCCCCGGGTGTCGTCGCACCCGATTCCCTCGCTGGGGCTGCGCTCCAGCCACAGCGCCTGTGAGTAGAAGCCGGCATGCGACCCCGCGGCCGGGTACAGCACCGGGTGGTTGCCCTGCTTCTGCAGCTTGGGGTCGTCCCAGGCGGCCTTCTCGCCCAGGTTGTGCTGGGAGTAGCCCACCTCCACGGGTTCGCGCTGCAGGGCCTGCTCGGGCGAATCGGCCCGGAAGACCACCTGGGCCATCTCCCAGTCGCCCTCGTGCAGGTTGTTGTAGTCGTTGAACAGGTAGTAGAACCAGTATTGGACGACGAGGTAGCCGGGGGCATCGGCCTGCGTGGTCACGTGGGCATACGCCACGGGGTCCTTCGGCGGGACGCCCATGCCCAGCGAGCGCGCCAGCTCGTCGTACGTGCACCCGGAGGCGAGTGGATTGCCGGGGTAGTCGATAGCCCATCCCTCGGGCCGTTCGTACAGATCGGCCGCGGTTGGGCCCTGCATCACCGCCTGGCCGTCCCGCAGGAAGGTGAAGTCCGGGTTGCCGAGGATGGGGTCGACGTTGCTCGGGCCGTACGCCTCGCCCGACTCGTCGCATGCGCCCTGCTGCTTCTTCAGCATCACCACCGGCACGTACTTCTGTGCCAGTTCGGTGGCGGCATCGGAGGTGGCGCCCGCGGCCGGACCGACCGCGATCCCCATGAGGATTGCGACGACGCCCAGCATCACCACCACCAGCCGTCGGAGCCCCGGCATCAGGTGATGATCACGACGTGCTCGGACAGGGCGCCATGCGCCCCCAGCGTGGAGATCTTCTCGATGTCGCTGCTGCGGCTGGGGCCCGACACCAGGCTGACCGCCGACGGCACGGGGTGCCCGTCGGCGAACGTGCGCGCCAGCGCCTCGGCGAGCGTCGCCACGATGCGCCCGGCCGGCAGCAGCGCCACGTGGTGGCGGTTGGTCACGTCGATACCGCGACCGTGCCCGGGAGAGGCCTCGAGCACCACGGTGCCGCGCTCCGCCACCGCCATGCGGGGCACCGTGACCCCGCAGGAATCCTCGGGGCCCTCCAACCCGAGCATCTCCCGCCTGTTGAGCGGGGTGGGCCACAGGAGGGCCTCGATTCCCTCGCGCCGGAGGGCATCGGGAAGTCCGAGGTCGCCCATCAGCGGGTCGTCGGCCAGCACCGCCCGCGCCACGCCGGCATCGGCCATCGCCCGTGCGGCGGCCCGCGCGGCCTCGGCGGCCGGCATCACCTGCGCCGAGGCCTTTCGGCGCGCCAGCGACGCCACCAGATCGTCCACCAGGGCGCCGGTCACGGTCGCGGGGGCCAGCGGCTGGGCATGTCACGCACCTGTGTCCACCCCGCGCCGGGCCCGGGCAGCCGGGTGACCCAGCCGCCCTTTCCACGCGCGCGCAGCATCAGGCGCCACCCGGCCATCCATGCCCGGTAGGTGGTGGGCCGCCGCCAGAGGCGGCTCCAGGCGCGGAACACGATGGCGGACCTGCGGGTGGCAGGTGACGAGGCCCGTGCCCGCGCGCGCACCAGCAGGTCCTGCAGGGGTATGCCCACGGGGCAGGCCTCGCCGCAGGCGCCGCACAGCGACGACATGAACGGCAGGTCGCGCGAGGTCGGCGACGCGGGCCCTTCCAGCAGCGGCGTGATGACCGCCCCGATGGGGCCCGAATAGGGTGAGCCGTAGGCTTGGCCGCCCACCGACTTCCACATGGGGCACGAGTACAGGCATGCGCCGCACCGGATGCACGAGAGCGCCTCCTCGAACTCCGTGCCCCGCAGCGCACCGCGGCCGCCGTCCACGATCACCAGGTGGAACTCCTCCGGGCCATCCGCCTCGCCCTCGCGGCGTGGGCCGGTGATGAGGTTCACGTAGTTCGCGGCGTCCTGGCCAATGGCCGCCATCGGCAGCACCTGCAGGATGTGCGCGGCCTCGTCCCAGTCAGCCACCACGCGTTCCATGCCCATCACGGCCACGTGGATGCGGGGCTGGGAGGTGACCAGCCGCGCGTTGCCCTCGTTCTCCACGATGCAGACGGTGCCGGTCGACGCCACACCCAGGTTCACCCCCGACACGCCCATGCCGGCCTGCGCGAACTTCTCGCGCAGGCGCACGCGAGCGTGGGCCACCAGCCCCTCGCGGTCATCCGGCACGTCGTCGGTGCCGGCCTCCTCGCGGAACAGCGTCGCCACCTGCCCGCGGTTCAGGTGCACAGCGGGGGCGATGATGTGCGAGGGGCGCTCCCCGGCCAGCTGCAGGATCCACTCACCCAGGTCGGTCTCCACCACCTCGATGCCGGCGTCCGTGAGCGACTCGTTGAGCTTGATCTCCTCGGTGGCCATGGACTTGCTCTTGGCCACCACCGTCACCCCCCGTGCGCGGGCGAGCCCGGTGACGTATCGCGCGGCCTCGGCGCCATCCTGCGCCCGCACCACCGTGCCGCCGGCCTCGCGCACCTTGGCCTGCATCTCACTGAGAAGGGCCGGCAGTTCGCGGATGTTGCGGCGTCGGATGTCCCGCGCGCGATCGCGCATGGCATCCAGCCCGTGGTCGCGGCGCATGGCGTCACGGCTCTCGCCCCAACTCGCCGCCGCCGTCTCCAGGTTGCCGCGAAGGGTGCCGTCGGCCAGGGCCTGCACCGTGCGCTCGCGCAGCGTGCCCCGGGCGTCCGGGTATGCGACGCCGCCCGATGCCTTGCGTCGCCGGGTGCTCATCCGTCCAGCACCTCGGCGATGTGCCGTGCGCGCAGGGGGATGCCCCGCCGGTGCGCCACCCCCGCCACGTGCATGAGGCACCCCAGGTCGCACGAGACCACCTCGGGCGCCCCGGACTCCATTGCCGCGCGCGCTTTCTCCTCGCCCAGCCGGGCCGAGAGTTCGGGGAACGTGATGCTGAACACCCCGCCGAAGCCGCAGCAGCGGTCGGTGCCCGGCATCTCGCGCACCTCGCATCCTGCCCGGTCCAGCGCCGCGCGCGGGCTGGCGCTCTCGTGCATCACGCGAAGCATGTGGCAGGAGTCGTGCATGGTGACCGCACCGGCACGGGACGGGCCCGGGTCGAGGTCGTGCTTCTGCAGGAACTGCGTGAGTTCGATGGTGCGCCGCGCCAGGTCCAGCGCGGCCTCCTCTTCGGGATGGCCCTGGAACATTTCGGGGTAGGCATGCACCACCATGCCGGCGCACGACCCGGATGGCACCACCACCTCCTCCGGTCCCGCGAACACCTCGATGGTGTGCCGCGCCACGGCGCGGGCCTGGTCGGGCTGGCCCGCCGTCCACGCGGGCTGCGAGCAGCACGTCTGCGACCGGGGCACACGCACCTGCACGCCGCAGCGCTCGAGAACCCGCCGCGATGCCTTCCACACCGATGGGGCCACGGCATCGGACAGGCACGTGCGCATGAGGAGTACCTGCATGCCGCAAGTGTAGGATCTCCTGCGGTGTTTAGATGATGACAGTCGAACAGCAACGACCGTCGGCCGGGGACTCATCGAAGGAGCGGGGCGATCGTGACGCGTAATCGAGCACATGGGCTCGGCAAGCGCACTCTTCGCGTGGTGGGGGCTGTGCTCGCCATGGGAGTGGGCGTCGCCCTGGCAGGCCCTGCGTCTGCGGAGACGAAGACGAGCCGCATTGCTCTCGGCGCGTTGCCCCAGGACGATTACGGGGACATGGGGATCATCAAGAGCGTTTCGTTCTCGCGCGGGTTCGACGGGAGCGGCTGGGCGCCCGGCGTCTCGCTGTCGACGAGCAATGCCGCGCTCTTTGACCTTGCGCAGCCGGCGTTCCCCGGGCGCAACGAATGCCAGCTCGATGGCGGCGCGTTCCAGCCCTGCTCCTTCTTCTTCAGCGCCACGAATCTCTCGGCGGGAACACACGTGCTGACCGTTCGGCAGACCAGCGCGGCAGGAGCGATCAGCACCGACTCCGTGGCGTGACAGGTCAGCAATGCGCCCGCGGGCCGGAACCCGCAGGTCGGTGCGTACTGCCAGCAGGACTACGGTCTGGTCGATCAGAACTTCAGGAGAACCAGCTCGGGAAGCACCACCACCTACGAATCCAAGGCATTCGAGTCCGAGTTCTACGTGACGGGGTTCAACCCCACCCAGCAGTCGGTGGTCACACTGCCCAACGATTTCTCGAAGGGAGCACGCCCCGCGTGGGACATCGGCCTCTGGAACGGATTCATGCCGTTGTTCAACGCGACGACATGGTCGGCAGATCCCGCTGACAATACGTGGGTCCCGGGCCTCAACGGGCCCTACTCGATTCCCGATGTCAGCTATGTGGCGGGCCAGCGGAACATGAACGGCGATCCTAGTTTCGCCATGAACGTTATCGACCCCAGGGGCGTCACGATTGAAGACCTCGCACGCTCGCTGAGGGCACCATTCAACATCGGCTACGCACAGTGTCTGCAGGTCCACCCACCCGCCGCGATCGTGGACAACGGCGATGGCACGCTGTCGGCCACCTTCGGCTGGACGAATCTGGGTGCGTACACGATCTCCACCACGTCCAGCGGCGCCTTCGACCGGTCGCAGCACCTGCTGGGGCAGTCCCTGGTGTCCGACGGTGGTACCACCTCCACCCCGGCCGGCATGCCGACGATCTTCGGCGCCAACTCGAGTGGCGTGTGGACGTACACCTTCCCGCGTCCGGCTGCCGACAGCGCCACTCCCGTCACGTGGACAGTCGGCCGCGAGACTGCCGGGTTCCTCGTGCGTCTTGCTGATCTCACGCCCGCTGCAGCACCGGTCGCAGGCGGCGCCGCAGCGGCGACGATCACCCCCTTCACCCACGTGAATGCCCAGACCCCGCAGGTGGCCCCGGCCCGTCCGGTGTCCGCCCCGGCTCAGGGCGTCAAGTCCGCCCCGGCCTCGCGCACTCCGGGTGCGCTGGATGCCTCGGGCGGTGCGGTCAACACCCTCACCCGGCTGCAGATCAGCAGCAAGGTGACCTCCCCGCGCAACCGCACGGTCAAGCCCGGGCAACTCATCCACTTCACTTCCACACTTCGCAACGTGGGCACGGTGGATGCGGTGAACCCGCGCATCTGCGACACCATCCCCGTGGGGATGACCTTCGTGAGCGCCCCCGGGCGCGAGATCAAGGGTAAGGGGCGCCAGGTCTGCTGGACCAGCACGCGCCTTGCCGCGGGTACCGCGGTCACCGGCACCATGACCCTGCGTGCGACGAAGTCCGCACGCCGCGGATCGCGCACCAACACCATCCGGGCGACCGCCACCAACTCCTGCACGGTCACCGGCTACACGTACTTCTTCGTCGGCACGGGATCAACAGGCAAGAGCCAGAATGCCTTGGCGCCGATGGCATGGGCCGGCACGGCCACCAGCCCGCTGCCCGATGCCGCCCGCGAGCAGCAGGTGGGCTCAAACGCCCCGGGCATCGCCAAGCTCAAGGTGGCCACCCGCGTGCTCACCCCCAAGGCCCGCAGCGTGGCTCGCGGTAAGACGCTCAGCATCCGTGGCACCCTCACCAACACCTCCACCGCTGATGCGCGCAACGTGCGACTGTGCGAGCGCATCCCGGTGGGCATGACCGTGCTCAGGGCGCCCTTCTTCGGCAAGACCTCGGCCCGCACCATCTGCTGGAGCAGGCCCGAGTTGAAGGCCGGCGAGAAGGTCAGCGGCGTCACGGTGCTGCGCGCCACGACCAACGCCAAGCCGGGCGTGCGTGCCAACCTCTCCACTGTGAGCGCAGTCAATGCCTGCCCGGTCAAGTCGCGCACCACCTTCCGGGTGCGCCCCTAGGAGGCGGTGATACCCTGCAGCGCAGCAGGAACCTTCACGGGCCCGAACCAGTTTCGACGGGGCGGAGAAGGATTGGCAAGCGAGCCGCGGACCCTGAGGACCGCGTTACCAACAGGGAACCAAACGTAGCTGCGGACACCCGTCAGCTCGCTCTCGCCGCCTAGTAAGCGGTACTGAGAGTCGTCGGCCCACCCTTCGGACCATGAGGGGGATCACCGGCGTCGCATAGTGGTCCTGGCCCCGAGGCAGGGTTCCTCGGCCAAGGGGCGAGATTTCAGGAGGGGCTGGGGGAGGAGTGATTTGCCGGAGATGGCACCCTCCCCGAGAAATTCATCACCGGCTGCGCTCGGAGAAACCCATCTGGAAACGCTTTCGGACGCCGGGGCAGTGCCGGCCGGGTCCACTGGAAAATGAAGGACGCACCACCCGAGGGGGGGCCGGAGACGGCCCCCCTCGGCCGTTCAGTCTGTGAGTTGCTCCCGCAGTGCCCGGGGCAGCGTGTCGCTGCCCCGGCGGGCACCGCCGTCCCAGATGTCGTCGGCACGGGCATTGATCGCGATCCCCGCCCCGGGGTCAGCGGGAATCACGGCCACGCGCATCCTCACCCGCTGCAATCCGTACGCCCGCGCACCGCCAGGGTGCGGATGCCCGGGCTCGCACCGATCACCCTTCCTGCCGTCTCCACTGCGGCCGGGACCTCCGCGAATGCGGCGTCCCGGCTGGCGCGGCGCCGATGTTCACCTCGTGCGCGCTCGCTCCGATTCCCATGTTGTGGCTCCCGCTCCAGGTGGGGCGGGGTGGTTCAGGCGATCCCGCCAGGGGCCGGTGTCGCGGTGGCGGGGCCGTACGGGACACGTCCCATGTCTCGCAGCCACCGCGCATGTGATCGCAACGCGCTGAGGAAGGTGTCGTTCGCCCTGTAGTGCAGGTCGTGCTCCCGACAGAGCTGCTCGAGCACGGGTGAGATGCGCCGGTAGTGCACGTGGCATACGTTGGGCAGCAGGTGGTGCTCCACCTGGAAGTTCAGGCCGCCCAGGTACCAGTTGAGCACGCGGCTCGACCGGGCAAAGTCCACCGTGTGCTCCACCTGGTGGCGCGCCCATTCCCGTGGGCCATCACGCTCGGACTCCACCAGCATGCGTGCCTCGGAGGTGAAGTCGGCCTCCTCCACGCAGTGCGCCAGCTGGAACACCACTGCGAGGATGATGCCCAGGATCCAAAGCGTCACGAACGCGCCCAGCAGAACGCCCCACCAGGGCTGCACGAACATCGGCAGCACGAGGAAAAGACCGAAGAACACGATCTTGGTGCCGATCAGCTGCCACAGGTCGGCGCCACGCGGGCGCTTCAGGGGTACGTGGGCATTGGGCCCACGAATCAGCATTGAGGCATCGCCCATCAGCGCCTGACGCGGGGCGTAGAAGCCGTAGAGGGCAAACATGTAGATGTGCTGGAAGCGGTGCCACGGCCGTCGCGGCTGGTCCGGCGCGAACCGGGCGAGCGGCATCTGTTCGATGTCGCCATCCTTGTCCACCACGTTCGTGTAGGTGTGGTGCGCGTGGTTGTGGCGCTCGCGCCACAGGTACGACGACGTGCCGAGCAGCACGTCCATCGTCAGCCCGAGGAACCTCCACCGGCGACCCAGCGCCCCGTGGTTGGCGTCATGCTGGATGGAGAAGGCCACCCCGCCGAGCGCGAGCGCCAGCGAGATGCAGCCAAGACCCGCCTGCCACCAGTTGCCGGCCATGAACACCAGGTACGCATACGAGGCCGCCGTCCAGACCAGCATGAAGGCGGCCTTGGCGAAGAAACGCATGCGGCCGCGACGGAGAGTCCTTGCATCCAGCATCTGCCTCACGGCGCGCGTGAGGTCTGCCTGGAAAGAGCCGCCGCCCCGGAGCAGGCGCGCGGGCGCTTCCTTTGTCGTCACTGCGATGTCCTCCATGCCGGCGAGCGGGGGATCGCTCGAAGAGCGAGATTCCTCTCAAGCCATGCCCGAACGGTAGCGGGGCTGCCGGTTGCGCAGGACATGCACCGGTTAAGGAGGGGACAACTGACCGTCACGATGGACTACCAGCTGCTCCGGCTCACGGCGCATGGCTAGCTTTGTCCCATGGCCTTCTTCCGCTCCCGCTGGGCGGCCATCCGCCGCCACCCGGCCCTCGCCGCCATCACCGTGGCCTTCGTGGTCCTCTGGGTCATCTTCGGGGCGCTCATCGGGTTCCTCCCAGGGTCTGTGCTGATGGCCGCATTGGCCCTCCTCATCTGGTGGGTCGTGCTGGAGGTCGTCGCACGACGCCGTGCGCGCGCCGGGAGGGCCGCACCCACCCGGGAGGGCCGCACCGCCGTGGTGGCAGGGGTTGCCGTGGTGCTGGTGGGCTTTGGGCTCATGCAGGCGGTGCCCTACGGGCGCGATCACTCGAACCCGCCCGTCACGGGCGAGCCCACGTGGCATGACGAGGCAACGCGCACGCTGATGGTGCGCGCGTGCTTCCAGTGCCACTCGAGCGAGGTGAGCTACCCGTGGTACGCGGGCATCGCGCCGACATCGTGGGCGGTCCAGCGGCACATCGACGAGGCCCGCGGCAAGGTCAACTACTCGCAGTTCGCCACCGACCCCGGCGACGCCGACGAGACCATCGAGGTCATCCGCGACGGCTCCATGCCCCCGGCCTACTTCACGCGGTTCGGCAACAACGCCACGGCCAACCTGACCGACGAGGAGAAGGCGCAACTGATCGCGGGGCTCGAGCAGACCCCGGGTATGTCGGAGGACGACCCCGGCGAGCAGGGCGGCTGAGGGGGAGGACAGTTCGCCCGCCGGTGCGCGGGCGACGCGGCTACCTTTCCAGACGGCCCGATGATGAACCTGGAGGAAGCCCTGTGAGCAGTGACGCGAAGTGCCCGGTGACCGGCGCGGGCGCCGGCCTTACCAACCGCGACTGGTGGCCCGAGCAGCTGGACCTGGCCCCGCTTCGCCAGAACCCGCCCACGGCAGATCCCATGGGCGAGGGCTTCGACTACGCGGCGGAGTTCGCATCACTTGACCTCGGGGCCGTGAAGGCCGACATCGAGCAGCTCATGATCACTTCGCAGCCGTGGTGGCCGGCGGACTTCGGTCACTACGGCCCGCTGTTCATCCGCATGGCATGGCACAGCGCGGGCACCTACCGCATCGCCGATGGGCGCGGTGGGGCGGGCACGGGCGGCCAGCGCTTCGCGCCGCTCAACAGCTGGCCCGACAACGCCAACCTCGACAAGGCGCGGCGCCTGCTGTGGCCGGTGAAGCAGAAGTACG
>JAUROO010000103.1 GCA_030829765.1 Miltoncostaeales bacterium
AGGCCGTCACTGGCGAAATCGTCGAACACCTGCCGCGACCACTCGTTCCAGGCAATGTCGGTGATGGCCAGCGAGTGGAAGAAGGGCGTGCCATCCGGGTCGTGCTCGATGCGGCCCAGGAATCCGAAGGCGCTGCCCGTGAGCCCGATGACCTTCCGCAGCGCGGCATCCCACCACGCGCGATCTGCACCGTGGCGGATGAACAGCTCCTGCAGTTCCGCCTGAACGGCAACCACGGCCCGCAGCCAGTCACGTTCCCATTCGGGGGTTCGGACGGTGCGGGCACGTGATGCGGAGTCGGACATGGAAGCACTCGTTATGACGAAAACGACCGTCCGAATATACCAACCGCCACAACGGTGACCGATACTGATCGCCGGAACGGTCGGGCGGGAACCGGAACGACGACGGCCCCGCGGGGCGGGGCCGTGAAGTGGAGGATACCGGGATCGAACCGGTGACCTCTACGCTGCCAGCGTAGCGCTCTCCCAGCTGAGCTAATCCCCCGGGCGGGGCGCAGTATAGACACCCCGGGCCTCAGGCGGGAGAGGGCGCGAACTGCTCCAGCGGGGCCTCCCGCCATAGGCGGTCGAGGCGGTAGAACTCCCGCGCCTCGGGCGTGAACACATGCACAACGATGTCCAAGGCGTCGATGAGGATCCAGTCGCCCTCCTTCTCGCCTTCCACGCGACGGGGCGCCACGCCGAAGTCCTTCTTCAGCCGGTGCCGGACCTCGTCGGCGATGGACTTCGCCTGCCGGGGCGTCCGCCCCGTGCAGATGACGAGGAAGTCCGTGTAGTCCACGAGGCCGCGCATGTCGAGCAGCACGATGTCCTCCGCCTTCTTGTCGTAGGCGATGGCGGCGGCGCCGAGCGCGAGTTCCCTGGTGTCCGCGGGGTCTCCCCGGTAGAAGGATGCGATGTGCGCAGGCTACCGATGCCCCCGGGGGGCATCAAGACGGCGCGGCGTCGCGCAACATCCGCTCCACCGCGGGCGGCACCATCCCCGTGAGGTCATCGCCGCGGGCCAGGCGTCCACGGACGTCCGTGGATGAGATGGGCACCTCGGGCATGTCCACCACGTCGATGCGGCCCGCCGCGACGGGGCCCGCAAGGTCCTCCATCGCCGGGTCACCCGCGCCGGGTCGCCACGCCACGGCCAGGCGCGCCATCTCGGCGATGCGCTCCGGGCGGCTCCAGCCCGCGAACCCCTCCAGCTGGTCAGCGCCCATCACGAACCACAGGTGGACGCCCGGGTTCTCGCGCGCAAGCTGCTCCAGCGTCTCGGCGGTGTACGAGGTGCCCTGCCGGTCGATCTCGATGGTGCTGACGCCGAGCAGGGGGTCCTCTGCCACGGCCGCCCGCACAAGGGCCACGCGGAATGCCGGATCCATGGTCGGCCCCCCCGGCTTGTGCGGGGCCTCCCATGCCGGAAGCAGCAGCACGCGGTCGAGGGCCAATTGCCGTGCCGCAGCCCGCGCCAGGGCGAGATGGCCCTCATGCGGCGGATCGAAGCTGCCGCCCAGCACGCCGATGCGCACGGGTCAGCGGATCTGGCCGGTGCCGTTCACGAGGTACTTCACGGTGGTGAGGTCCGACAGCCCGATCGGTCCGCGCGCGTGGAGCTTCTGCGTGGAGATCCCGATCTCGGCCCCCATGCCGAACTCGCCGCCATCCGTGAAGCGCGTGGAGGCATTCACGTACACCACTGCCGAGTCCACGCCCTGCTGAAAGGCCTGCGCGGCATCCAGTGACCGCGTGATGATGGCCTCGCTGTGCCCGGACCCGAAGCGGTTCACGTGCTCGATGGCCTCGTCCACCGAGCCCACGATGCCCACCGACAGGATGAGGTCGAGGAACTCGGTGGCGAAGTCCTGCTCGGTGGCGTCGACGACGTCGCCGTCGAATGCGCCCAGGTGCCCCCGGACCTCCTCCGCCACCCGGAGCTCCACGCCCTCGGCCAGCAGCACCCCGGCAACGCGCGGCAGGAATGCCGCGGCCACATCGCGATGCACCAGCAGCGTCTCGCAGGCGTTGCACACCCCGGGCCGCTGCACCTTGGCGTTGACGGCGATCGCCAGGGCGTCGTCCAGGTCGGCATCGGCGTCCACGAACACGTGGCAGTTGCCGGATGCCGCGTAGATGACCGGCACGCGGGCGTTCTGCTGCAGGTACGCCTTCAGTTCCTCGCCGCCACGTGGGATGACCAGGTCGACGCGCCCCTCGGCCTGGATGAGGTGCAGCATCTCCTCGCGATCGGTGCCCAGCATCGTGACGGCCCCGTCGGGCACGCCGGCATCCGACAGCGCCGCGGCCACGACCTCCCCGAGTATCCGGTTGGAGCGCTCCGCGATGCGGCTGCCGCGCAGGACGATGGCGTTGCCGCTCTTCAGGGCGAGGGCGGCGGCGTCGGTGGTGACGTTGGGGCGGCCCTCGTAGATGACCCCGATCACGCCGAGCGGCACGCGCGCCTCCACGATCTCCAGGCCGTTGGCCACGCGCCAGCCTGAGGTGATGACGCCCACCGGATCGGGCAGCGCCGCAACGGCGCGCACGCCATCGGCCATCGACTGCAGGCGGGCGTCGTCGAGCAGCAGCCGGTCCACCATCGCCGCAGGGGCACCTGAGGTCCGGGCATCGCGGACGTCATCGGCGTTCATGGCGATGATCTCGTCGGCGCGGTCGATCAACGCGGCGGCCACGGCCTCCAGCGCCGCGGACTTCGCGCCGGGCGACATCCGGGCAAGCGCCCGGCCGGCCGCACGTGCGGTGTCCAGGCGCTCATCGAGGGATGCGTGCGTGGTGCTCATGGGGCGCGCACGCTAGCGCACGGCCGGCGCGAACCGGTCGCGGTGGATCACCTCGGCCGAGCCGCCCGACAGCAGGCCCAGGGCCTCCTCCGACCGCATGCCGCGCACCGCACGGATCTCATCGGCCGAGAGGTCGGCGATCCCCTTGCCCACCTCGCGCCCGTCCGGGCCCACCACGAGCACGGCCTCCCCGGCCGGGAACAGGCCGTCGCACGACACCACCCCGACCGGCAGGAGCGACGTGCCCTGCTGCACCAGAGCGCGCACCGCCCCCGCATCCACCACCACGCGTCCCTGTGCGGCCTTGGCATGGCGCAGCCACAGCTTGAAGGCGCCCTCGGCCCGATCGGCGGGCGCGAACCGGGTACCCACGGCCTCTCCGGCCACGGCGGCGGGGATCACCCCATCCGCCTCCCCGCTGGCGATCACGCAGGCGGCACCGCTGCCGGTGGCCATCGCCGCGGATGCGAGCTTGCTCGCGATGCCTCCCGTGCCGCGGCCCGAGCCGGGCAGATCGGCCAGGCGGATGTCGCGGGGCGCCGTGCCCGCCGGCACCTCATGGATGAGGGCGGGGCCGTCCGGCCCCGGGGCGAAGAGCCCCTCGCGGTCGGTGAGCAGCAGCAGCATGCGGGCACGCAGCAGGATCGCCACCTGCGCGGCAAGGACGTCGTTGTCGCCGAACGTCAGCTCGTCGGTGGCGGTGGTGTCGTTCTCGTTGATGACGGGGATGGCGCCCAGTGCGACCAGTCGCTCGAGGGTGTTCCGCGCGTTCAGGTAGGACGACCGGCGCTCGAGGTCGGCGGAGGTGAGGAGGACCTGGCCCGGTACCGCCCCGTGCCGCCCGAACTCGGCGATGTAACGCGCGAAGAGGGCGCCCTGCCCCACCGCCGATGCCGCCTGCATGTCGGGAAGCGCATCGGGGCGCCGGGAGAATCCGAGGGTGCCGATGCCGCAGGCGATCGCCCCGCTGGACACCAGCACGGGGTGGGCCCCCTGGGCGCGCAGCCCGGCCACCTCGGCCACGCGGCGCGCCAGGACGTCCTCGCGAAGGCCACCGGCCTCATCCACGAGGGTGGACGATCCCACCTTGATCACGATGACGTCGCTCATGACAGCCACCCGATCAGTTCGTCGCGCAGGGCCGCGATCCCCTCCCCCGTCTCCGCCGATGTCGCGAGGGCGGCCTGCGGCGGCGCCGGCGCGAGGTCGCACTTGGTGGCCACCACCACCTGGCGCGCGCCGTCTGGCATGTACGGCGCCACGGCGTCCTGCACCCGGGCCAGCCGGGCGGCGGGGTCCTCGGGATCCGCGGCATCGAGGCAGTGCAGCACCACCGGCGCGCGCTCCAGTTGCCCGAGCGCGGCTCCGTGCCGCTCGCTGCCGTCGGCGGCGACGCCCGGGAGGTCCGCCACCAGATGGATCACCCCGTAGTCATCCTCCAGGGGTCCGAGTGCCGGCTCATTGGTGGTGTGCGGATAGGGCGCGACGGCGGCCGACGCACCGGTCAGCGCATTGAGCAGCGCGGTCTTGCCCGCGTTGGGCAGGCCGATGATGGCCACCGCCACCGGCAGCCGCATCTCCAGCGACAGCCAGGTCTCCTCACCGTCCTCCCCGGGGATGGTGACGCGGGGGGCACGGTGACGCGACGACCGGAACGCGCGGTTGCCCACGCCGCCCGACCCCCCGCGCGCAACGGTCACCGAATCGCCCGCCTCATCCAGCATGGCCACCTCATGGCCGTCGCGCAGCACGCGCGTGCCCGGGGGCACGTGCACCCGGAGGTCCTCACCGTTCCGCCCGTGGCGGTTCCGCCCCTCGCCGGCCCCGCCGACGGGCGCCTTGTGGTGGACGCGGGTACGAAACGGCGTGAGGTCGGTCAGTTGCTCGTCGGCAACGAGGACGACGTCGCCGCCCCGGCCGCCATTGCCACCGTCGGGACCACCCCGCGGCGTGTGCGCCTCGCGGCGGAACGACAGGCAGCCGTGGCCCCCGCGTCCGGCCTGGACGTGGATCTGGACCTGGTCGGTGAATGACACGGTGCGGGGCACGTGCGCCCCGACCCGGCTCAGCCCGCCGGGGTCTCCACGGGGTGCACCGAGACGCGGCGACCCTTGTTGCCGTTGCTGAACTCCACGCGGCCGGTGACGGTGGCGAAGATCGTATGGTCGCGACCCAGCCCGGTGCCGTTGCCCGGCGTGAAGACCGTGCCGCGCTGGCGCACGATGATTGAGCCGGCAGGCACGACCTGCCCGGCAAACACCTTCACGCCGAGGCGCTGGGAGTTGGAGTCACGGCCGTTGCGGCTGGAACCGCCACCCTTCTTATGCGCCATCCCTAGCCCCCGATCCCGGTGATGCGCACCCGCGACAGGCGGGAGCGGTGACCCATCTTGCGCTTGCTGTCCTTCTTCGCGCGGTAGGTGAAGACGGTGATCTTCGGGCCGAGCACGTGCTCCTCGACCTCGGCGGTCACGGACCCGCCATCGCTGATGCCCTCCGCGCCGCCGGTCGCGATGACCGTGGGCGAGATGGTGTCGCCCGGCTCGGCGGGGACGCGATCGACGACGATGCGCTCTCCCTCGCGGACCCGGTATTGCTTGCCCCCGAGGGCGATGACGGCGTAATCAGCCAACGTTCTTCTCCACGTACGACGGGGCGTCCGGCTCCGGACGCGATCGGGGACAGTAGCGAAACCCCCATTGCGGCGCCACGTGCTGCGGCGCGCCTAGCCCGTCCCGGCCTCTGCCCCGGTGCGCGACCGGCTGCGCCCGCCGGACCGGCGCCGGCGCGTGGGCGCCCCGGCCCCGCCGAGACGGGCGCTTCCCGGTGCCATCGACGGGTCCCGCTCGAGTGCGATGGTGACCCCGAGATCTTCCTCCATCTCGGCGAGGGGCGCGCCATCATCACCCTGCAGGTAGTCGGCCACCTCGGGATGCACTGCCACGGCATGCGAATCGCCGTCCGCCCCGGCAAGGAGGAGGCGGATCTGGCGTTCGGCGTCGATGGCGTGCGTCTCGGGGCTGACCACGAAGCCCTGCCCCCCGCAGGTCGGGCACGCCTGCGTCATGATCTCGCGCACGCCGTCACTGATGTTCTGGCGCGTCATCTGCACCAGGCCGAGCGGCGAGATCTCCACGACGAACGTGCGGCTGCGGTCCTTCGCGAGGGCGTCGTTCAGCGCCTTGGTGACCGCGCGCCGGTTCTTGGCGTCGTCCATGTCGATGAAGTCGATGACGATGATGCCGCCGATGTCGCGGAGCCTCAGCTGGCGCACGACCTCCTCGGCCGCCTCCAGGTTGGTGCGGGTGATGGTGGCCTCGAGCTGCGTGTTGCCCCGGCCCACGTTCTTCCCCGAGTTGACGTCCACGACCGTCATGGCCTCGGTGTCATCGATGACCAGGGACCCTCCCGAGGCCAGCGGCACGCGCCTGCTGAGCGTCGAGCGGATGGCTGCCTCCACCCCCTGCGCCTCCATCAGCGATCCGTCGCCATCCCACAGGCGCACGCGATCTGCGAGCTCGGGCGATGTGCGGCGCAGGAAGCCGACGATGCGCTCGTGCTGGCGGGCGTCGTCGACGATGACCTCGTCCACCGTCTCGTTGAGGATGTCGCGGATGACCTTCAGGGAGGAGTCCGCCTCGCTGTAGAGCAGCGACGGCCCCTGCACCTTGTCCGCGCGCTCGCGGATGGCCTTCCACAGCAGGTTGAGCGATGCCAGGTCGCGCGCGAGCTCGGATGCCGACGCTCCTGCGGCGGCCGTGCGGACGATGACGCCCCCGCCATCGGTCGGAAGGCGCTTGCAGATGTCGCGCAGGCGGTGGCGCTCGTCGTCGTCCAGGCGCTTGCTGATGCCGATGCCGTCGCCGAACGGCACGTACACGAGGAAGCGGCCCGCCAGCGAGAGCTGCATGGTCAGGCGTGCGCCCTTGGTGCCCATGGGGTCCTTGAGGGCCTGCACGATCACCTCATCCCCCTTCTTCAGGAGATCGGCGATGAGCCTCTTGCGCTTGGGCACGCCCTTGGCGACGACGTCGTCCACGTGGAGGAACCCGTTCTTGCCGATGCCGACCTCGATGAACGAGGCCTCCATCCCGGCGAGCACCGATTCCACCCGGCCCTTCCAGATGTGGCCCACTACCGAGCCCTTGCCACGCCTCTCGATCTGCACCTCCGCAACGCGGCCGTCCTCCACGATGGCCACGCGCGTCTCGGCACGATCGACGGAAACCAGGATCTGCTTGATCAGTTCTTCTCCTTGCGCCGCTTGCGGGCGCGGGCGAGCAGCGACCGCAGCGCGCCCCGCGGATCAGCGGGGAGGTGGTCCTCCCCCATCTGATGCGAGATGCGCTGGGTTGCCGCGGCGAGTGCCACCGTGGATGCCCACGCGACCGCGCCGCGCACCATCCACCGGGGACCGGGAATGACGCGTGACGCGCCGCGGGCAACGGCGGCGAGTGCGAGTCCGCTGCCCACGGCAGCGGCGATCTCCGGCACGCGGCGGGCGTCCAGCTGATGCCCCTCCGCCGAGCCGGTACGGACGACCATGACCACCTGCGCGGCCGAGGCGCCCGGGAACCAGTTGAGCGCGCCGGCGACCGCGGACTCGCGGGCGGCGGCGGACACGATGCTGCGGCGCACGGGCTCGCGCAGCAGCGGATAGCGACGCGCGGCGGGCACCTTGTGCACCCCCAGCACGCGGATGATGCCGTCGATGACGGGCCGGGCCTCATCGGGGCTGCCGACGCCGGTGGCGAACGCCAGGTCGCCGATGGTGACGTCGGGCTCGGCGAGCAGTTCGGCCTCGCGCCGGGCACGGGCCGCCACGGGCCCGATTACCGCCACCAGGCTGCGCCGGTCCTGCCGCGCGCGCGCCGCCACTTCCCGGGCTGCAGCACGCGCGTCATCGTGGGGCCCCAGCGGAATCACCACGAGGTCGGCGCCGGGCCGCTCGGCCACGGGCGCACCCACCAGGTCAGCGATGGCCCCGACGAGCATGGGATCGCCCGGCAGCACAGTGATGGTGCCGCCGTCCAGCGCGGTCTCGTGCTGGGTGCGGGTATCGCGGGCAAAGGTATTCACCCGCCGCGCGAGGCTGACCAGCGCCCCCACGCCTATGCCCCCCGGGGGCCCGGCAGGCGCGCGCGCCGGGCGATGCCGAGGAGCACGCCGACGGCGACCAGGTTGGTGAGTGTGTGGCTCCCGCCGTACGACATGAATGGCAGCGGGATTCCGGTGATCGGCATGATCCCCACGTTCATCCCGATGTTAACGAACACCTCGAACGCAAACATGGCGGTGATCCCCGCGGCCAGCAGCCGCTCCAGTTCGGTCGCCGCTTCGCGCATGATGACGATGGCCCGCCAGATGATGATCAGGTACACGGCGATGAGCAGCCCGGCGCCGAGGAACCCGAACATCTCGGCCACCACCGCGAAGATGAAGTCGGTGTGGTGCTCGGGCAGGAAGTCGTTGATGGTCTGGGTCGCCCCGGATGGCCCCTTGCCGAACGCACCACCCGACCCGATGGCCACCTTGCTCTGCTCCAGCTGGTAGCCGGTGGCCGAACGGTCGGCGCCGGAGTCCACGAACGAGGTGAGGCGGTCCACCTGGTACGGCTGCAGCACGTTCACGCCGAGTGCGGGAAGCAGGTACAGCACGAGCACGGCCGCTCCCACCAGAACGGTCCCGAACAGGATGAAGTGCGTGATGGGCTGCCCCGCCACCCACAGGACGGCGAGCGCGATGGCGGCGTACACGAGCGCGGTGCCCAGGTCGGGCTGCAGGAACACGATGCCCGCGGGAAGTGCCGTGACGCCCGCCACGAGCAGCGACAGCCGCGCGGAGTCCATCGACTTGATGCGCTCCACCACCACGACCGCGATGACGAATGCGATGACCACCTTGCCGAGCTCGGACGGCTGAAGGCGTATGGGCCCGAACTCGATCCAGCGCGTGGAACCGCGCGCCGACGACCCGAGCACCAGCACCACGCCCACCGACGCCACGAGGATGGCGTAGAGGGTCCACACGTAGCGCGACAACCGATCGAGGTCGAGCCGCAGCACGAAGAACAGGGCCACGAGGCCGATGAGCGCGTAGGCCACCTGGCGCGTGAAGAAGTACCCCGGATCCCCGGGCACGTCACCCTCGGTGGCCACCTTCACCACGTACACGCCGAAGCCCGATACCGCGAGCGCCGCGCCCAGCAGCCACCAGTCGATGCCCGCAAGCGCCGACTGCGCGCGGGCCCGTGCAGGGCTCGCAGGCACCTGCCCCGGCAGGGTGGCCATCAGTTGGCCTTTGCCCCGGTTCCGCAGCGGGCGGCGCCGAATCCCAGGTAGGCACTCATGGCCCGGCACACGGCGGGCGCCGCGGCGTTCGCGCCCTGGCCGCCGCGCTCGACGACCACCGCAACCACGATCTCCGGGGCATCCGCGGGTGCGTAGCCCACGTACCAGGCGTGGTCGATGCCGCTGGGGTTCTCGGCCGTTCCCGTCTTCCCCGCCACCTGCGCGGAGCGGGGAAGCGCGCCGAACACCGGCGTGGCAGTGCCGCCGTTGCCATTGGCCGCACGCCGAAGCCCCTGGCGGATGATGTCGGCGTTCTCCTTCT
Source organism: Miltoncostaeales bacterium (assembly GCA_030829765.1). Lineage (GTDB taxonomy): Bacteria > Actinomycetota > Thermoleophilia > Miltoncostaeales > Miltoncostaeaceae > SYFI01. The sequence goes on from JAUROO010000103.1 coordinate 9,421, forward strand.
TCAGGCCGAGCGGCCGCGAGGCGCGGGCGCTCACGAGGTCGCGCAGCACCCGGCCGTCCTGATCCACCACGGCGCGACCGAGGGTGGGCGTGACGATGGTGCCGCCATTCGCGATGGCCGCATAGGCCACGGCCATCTGGATGGGCGTCACCAGCACGTTGCCCTGGCCGATCGACATGTTCACCGAGTCACCCGGGCGCCACGAGCAGTTGATGGGGTCGGTGGCGCGATCGCAGGTACGCCGCTTGTACGCGAGGTCCGGCACCAGGCCGGCGCTCTCGCCCTCGGTCAGGTCGAGCCCCGTGGGACGACCCAGCCCGAACTTGCGCGACCAGTCCTGGAACGGCCATCCCTGCCGCCGGAACGAGCGGTCGGCGAGCTCATAGAAGAAGGTGTCGCTCGATACCTCGAGAGCGGTGACCAGATTGATGATGCCGTGGTCGAGGTTGTTGAACCCCCGGAAGAGCGTCTTGTACAGCGTGACCGAGCCGGGCGAGTTGATGGACTCCCCAGGCGTGTAGAGGCCGGACTCGAGCGCCGCGGCGGCCGTGATGGCCTTGAACGTGGAGGCCGCCGGGTACTCGCCGGCGATGGCCCGGTCGAGCAGGGGCCGCCCGGCGGCGGTGAGCACCCTCCGGACCTCGCGCGGGGTGCCGGACTGGAACACATCGGGGTCGAAGGTGGGGTACGACGCCAGCGCCAGCACCGCACCCGTACGGGGATCAAGGGCGACGCCCGCCGCGCCGGTGGAGACGCCCGAGCCCCGGACCTCCTCGCGCAGCGCCGCCTCCAGCGCCTTCTGGACCTTCAGGTCGATCGAAAGACGCAGGGTCTCGCCCGGCTGCGCCGGCGCGCGCGACAGCACGCCGCGCCCCACCACCTCGCCGCGGGCATCCACCTCCACCTGCTCGCGGCCATCGATTCCACGCAGGTACTGCTCGTACTGGGCCTCGATGCCGGCGCGCCCCACGGTCTCGTTGCCCACATAGCCACGGTCGGCGTACTGCTCCGCCTGCTCCGCGGGGATGGGACCGGTGTAGCCGAGGAGATGGGCCGCGGTGGACCCCTGCGGGTAGTCGCGCACGTACGCCGCCCGCAGGCTGATGCCCGGCAGCTGCGATGCGCGCTCCTCCACGTAGGCCTGCAGTTCCGGGCCGGTCTCCTCCTCCAGCACGACCGGCTCGAAGGGACGCGCCTCCTGGGCCTTGCGCACCTTCGCGGCGAAGAACCCGGGCGGGTGGTCGAGCGCCACCGACAGCCGCCTGAGCGCCGCGGTGCTGCGGGCGCCGCCCACCTGCTGGGGCTCCGCGACCAGGTTCAGCACCTCGCGGCTGGTGACGAGCGCCTTGCCGTTGCGGTCGGTGATCGCACCACGGGGGGCCTCGGTGATGACCGTGCGGAGGCGGTTGGCCTCGGCCCGCTCCTGGTATTCGCCGCCGCCGATGACCTGGAGGAACCACAGCCGCGCGATCAGGACGCCGAACAGCAGAAGCGCGAGGGCGGCGAAGGACGTCATGCGCAGCACCGACCGGGGCGGGCGACGGCGCCGGCGCGGGCGCGGGGAGTCGCCCGGCGGGAGATCGGGTGGTCGGGGCGTGAGTGTGCTCACGACCTGAGCATCCCCGGTTCCACGTCCACCGGGGCCCCGAGCAGTCGCCGCGCGACGAACAGCACCGGGATCGCCACGAGTCCCGTGAGGACGATGCCCGGAACGATCATGCGCACGGCCACCGCGGACACGTCGATCTCCGTGCCCAGCAGCACCTGGAAGACCGCGTAGCCCACCTGTACGAAGGCGCTCGCGGCCAGCACCAGCACCATGGGAAGGCCGAGGCTCTCGGCCTCGGGACGGTCAACGAAGCGCCCGCACCAGTAGCCCGCCACGAGATAGAGCAGGGCCAGTACGCCGAGCGTGCCCACGGGGGTGGTGAGCTCCACCAGCAGCCCGCACGCGAACCCGGTGACGGCACCCACGAACGATCCGCGGAGCACGGCGACGATGACGACCAGCGCGATGCAGATGTCGGGCGCCCCGTCGGACACCGTCAGGTACGGCATGAGCGTGACCTGCAGCAGCACGGCCACCGCGGCCATGGCAGCCACGCGCCCGAGGTGGTCAGGGCGGCGCGGAAGGCTGCGGATGCGCCCGACCGGCAGCGGTCGCGCAGGCTCGATCTCCCCGGTCAGCGGCTCGGCCACGGCGGCATCACCCCTCGGCACGGCGCTTGGCCGCGGCCGAGTTGGGCGCCAGCACGGCCACCTGCGACAGCGTGCGTACGTCCACGTAGGGCGTGACCTGGATGGTGCGGAAGGTGTCCACCTCGCGCGACCCCGTCCCGGCAACCTGCCCGACGGGGATGCCGCGGGGAAAGACCGACGGCAGCCGCATCTCCGCGGCGAACCCCGCGGTGCGCACCACCGCGCCGTCGCGCACGCGGAACTCGCGCGGCACGCCCTCCATCATCAACTGACCGCCCACGGTGGGACGCAGCACCCCGAGCGCCCCGCCCGAGCCGTCCACCGTCGCGCCCACGCGCGTGGAGGAGTCCGTGATGAAGGTGACCACGCTGCTCCCGCCAGACGCGGAGGTGATGAGGCCGACCAGCGCCGAGCCCGGCGCGGCGGCAGCCACGACCGGACTGTTGACCACCACGCCATCGCCCGTGCCCACGTCCAGACGGGCCCGCGAGTACCAGTTGGTGGGCGAGCGGCCGATGATGGATGCGACCTTCGGGGTGTACCCGGATGGAACATCGTCAGTGAGCCGGAGCAGGCCACGCAGGCGCGCGACCTCGGCCGCCTGGTCGGTGGCCGTGAGCAGCTTGGCGCGCAGCGCGGCATTCTCCTCGCGCAGGCGCTCGTTCTCGCTGCGGGCATCGAACAGCCCGGTCACCCAGTCCCAGCCATCGCGGAACGGCTGAACCACCCGGCTGCCCACCGACTGCAGGGGCGCGACCACGCTGCCCGCCACCTGCTGGGTGCCATGTGCCGGACCGTCACCTCCCTCGCGGAAGTACACGGTGAACATGATGAGGCACGCCGCGACCAGGGCACCGACCACGGTCCGGCGGATCAGCGTCCGTCGCCTCTCGAGGTCGTTCCGTGGCGGTCGGGGAATCTCGGGTCCTCCTGCGGCGGTGGTGACCGCGTCCCCACGCTAGGCCATGATTGCGCTGCGAGCGCCGGGGACGGGGCGGTGGTCACTCAGTACCGGCCGCGCCTCGCACGTCGTGATCCCAGTGACGCACGTCGCATCACCTCGAACTCCTCGAGCGACCGGCCCGATCCGACGGCCACGCACGTGAGGGGGCTGTCGGCCAGGTGGATGGGCATCTCCGTCTCCGCCCGCAGCCGGTCGTCCAGCCTGTTCAGCAGCGACCCGCCGCCGGCGAGGACGATGCCGCGGTCCATGATGTCGGAAGCCAGTTCGGGAGGCGTGCGATCGAGAGTTGCCTTGACGGCATCGACGATCTGCGTAACAGGCTCCTCCAGGGCGACGCGAACCTGCTGGGAGGACAGCACAACGGTCTTGGGGAGCCCGCTGATCATGTCGCGGCCGCGGATCTCCGCCTCGAGTTCATCCTTCAACGCGAACGCCGAGCCGATCTCCAGCTTCACCTCCTCCGCGGTCTGCGTGCCGATCATCAACTTCTGCTCGCGCTTCACGTAGTTGACGATCGCCTCGTCCAGCTCATCCCCGCCCACGCGGATGGACTGGGCCACGACGATGCCGCCCAGGGAGATGACGGCCACCTCGGTGGTCCCGCCGCCGATGTCCACGATCATGTTCCCGGTGGGCTCGCCCACGGGAAGACCCGCGCCGATCGCCGCGGCCATCGGCTCCTCGATCAGGTACGCCTGCCGCGCCCCGGCCGACAGCGTGGCCTCCTCCACGGCGCGCTTCTCCACCCCGGTGACGCCGGAGGGCACGCACACCACCACGCGGGGGTGCGCCCACCTGTTCTGGTGCACCTTCTGGATGAAGTGCCGCAGCATGGTCTCGGTGACGTCGAAGTCGGCGATGACGCCGTCCTTCAGGGGCCGGATGGCGGTGATGTTCCCCGGGGTGCGACCCAGCATGCGCTTGGCCTCGATGCCCACGGCATGCACGTCGCCCGTGCGCTGGTCGATCGCCACGACCGACGGCTCGGACAGCACGATGCCGCGGCCCTTCACGTACACGAGGGTGTTGGCCGTGCCGAGGTCGACGGCCATGTCGCGACCGCCGAACCCGCTGAGGTAGTTCATGAAGCCGATCGGGGGCCTCCGATGGCGATCGCACAGTGGTCCCGGGCGCACGCGCGCACCGGCCGGGGAGGTTATCCCACCCCGCTATTTCCACGAATCGGACGACCGCGCCTGCACGCCTGATTGCACGCCCTCATCCCAGCCCCGGGGGCAGTCCCCGGAGGGGTCTCTCGGTCCCCTGCTACGCCGGGGGGAACAGGGCCCGGGCGCGCAGCAGGGCCGCGACGTCGCCCAGGGGCAGGCCGATGACCGTCGTCGGATCACCCGTGATGGAGTCCACCAGGGCGGCGCCCGCGCCCTGGATGGCGTACCCGCCCGAGCGGCCACGCCACTCACCCAGGCCCAGGTACCACTCCATGAGCGGACCATCGATGTCGCGGAAGCGCACATCGGCGACGGCCAGGGCCTCGTCGGTGCCGTCGGGCGTCACCAGCACCACGCCGGACATCACCTGATGCGTGCGGCCGGACAGCCCGGCAAGCATGCGGCGCGCATCAGCGGCGTCCGCCGGCTTGCCCAGTGCGCGGCCATCGACCACCACCTCGGTGTCGGCGCCGAGCACCGCGCCGCCCGCGCGCATGCCCGCCCGGGTCGCCACCTCGTGGGCCTTGCCCCGCGCGTGGAGCATGACCCGCTCATCCGCCGGGAGGGCCGGGTCGCTCTGCTCATCCTCCTCGGACGCGACGACCCGGAAGGGCACGCCGAGCGATGCCAGCAGCCCCCGCCGCTGGGGCGAGCGGGAGGCCAGGATGATCAGCCGATGATCTCCGAGTCGGCGAAGTGGATGCCCAGCTCGCGCGCTGCCGACTCGGTGCCATCGGACCCGTGGATCACGTTCTGGCCCAGGTCGAGCGCGTAGTCGCCGCGGATGGTGCCCGGGGCCGCGTCCTGCGGATTGGTCGCGCCCATCATGGTGCGGCAGGCGCCGATTGCGCCCTCGCCCTCGATGCACATCATCACGACGGGGCCCGAGGTGATGAACTCCACCAGCTCGGCGAAGAACGGCTTGTCGCGGTGCTCGTCGTAGTGCTCCTCGGCGGCATCGCGTGCCATCACGCACTTCTTGAGCCCGGCCACGCGGAACCCACGCCGCTCGAAGCGGGCGATGATCTCGCCGGACAGCCCGCGGGCAACGGCGTCGGGCTTCACCATCACGAAGGTGCGTTCGGTCATGAGATGCGGGTCTCCTCGGAGGGGCTGCTGATGGGATGGGCAGGGGTGGAGCAGTACGGGCACACGCGCCACGCAGGATCGAGCGGCTCGGAGCACCGGCGGCAGGGCTCGCGAAGCGGTGCGGTGCACATGGGGCACACCAGGAACCGCGGCCCCACGACGGACTCGCACTCCGGGCACTTGAGCCCGTCCACCTGGGCCTCCAGCGCAAGGGTCTCGAGCTCGCGGTCGTGGGCGTCGGTCAGGTACTCGGGCGGCCGGATGAACAGGTAGATCAGGGCACCCAGGAACGGGATGATGAGCGCGATGGCGGTGGACCCGGCGATCGCGCCCGAGTTCTCGAAGCGGCGGCGGGAGTCCTGGTAGACCCAGTACGCGAGGGCGAGCCACAGGGCCACCGCGAACACCTGGATGATGATGAGCATGATGGTCCACGCGGTGGACCCGAAGAAGTCAGACAGGGCGTTCAGGTGTCACTTCCTGAAGTCGTCGAGCCGCCAGACATCGGCCAGCGGGCCGTCCGGGCCCGGCGCGGCGGCGAGTGTACCGGACTGCCCGAGGGCCACGGGCGCGAGGTCTGCGAGCAGGTGCAGCGAGCCCGCGACCAGCACGGCCCCCTCGGGTCCGGCCAGCGCACGCGCCCGCTGCAGGGCGCGTGCGGGGCCGGGGATGACTTCCGACTGCACGCCGCGGTCGCGGAGCAGTGCCGCGAGCAGTTCCGGGCGCACCGCGCGCCCGGTCGAGGCACGCGTCACGCATACCTGGTCGAGCAGCGGCGCGAGGGGGTCCAGGACCCCCTGCGCGTCCTTGTCAGCCATCATCCCCATCACCGCGACGGGGCGCACGTCACCCAGGAGCAGCGGCAGGGCGTCGGCCAGGGCACGGGCGCCCGCGGGGTTGTGCGCCCCGTCGAGCACCACCACCGGCGCACCGGGGACCACCTGAAGGCGACCCGGATTCTCGATGGCGCTGAGCGCCCGCATGAGGGCAGGCAGGTCCACGCCGCGGCCGAGCGTGCGCTCGGCGGCCCCCACGGCCAGCGCGAGGTTGGCGCGCTGCCAGCGGGCGGGCATGTCCGCATCCACGCGGAGGGCCCCATTCGGCGTACGAATGGTCATGGCATCACGGTTTCCGGCTTCAACGGCGATCTCCTGCCCCACCCACCACCCCGACATGCCGCGTGCAGCGACCGCCGCGGCCACACCGGGGGCCGACCCGGGCTGCTGCTCACCCACGACGAGCCCTGTGAAGCCCTCCGGCGCGACCCCCAGCTTCTCGCCGGCGATGGACACGATGTCCTCGCCCAGCAGGTCGGTGTGGTCCAGGTCCACCGCGGTGAGGGCCACCACGCCGGCGCCGATGACGTTGGTGGCATCCAGGCGCCCCCCGAGCCCTGCCTCCACCACGACGGCGTCGGCCCCCGCCGCGTCGAAGGCCGCGAGGGCGATGCCGGTGAGCGCCTCGAACTGCGTGATGCGACCGCCGGGGACGGCCCGCTGCGCGTGGCGCACGCGCGTGGCCGCCGCCGCGAATTCCTCCGGCGGGATGGGCACTCCGTCGAGCGCGATGCGCTCGCGCCAGCCCAGGAGATGTGGCGAGGTGTACGCACCGGTGCGCAGCCCGGACGCCGACAGGATCGCGGCCGTCATGCGTGTGACCGAGGTCTTCCCGTTGGTGCCCACCACGTGCACGGCCGGCAGGGCGGCGCATGGTCCCCCGAGCTCGCGCATCAGTTCATGCATGCGCTCGAGGCCGAACCTCATGCCCATCAGATCGAGGCCGGCCACCCAATGCTCCGCGGCCGCGGGATCCATGGGGTCAGCCCAGGTCGGCGATGCGCGCGGAGATCTCATCGGCCTCGGCGGCGAAGCGCCGGGCCTTCTCGCGCTCGGCATCCACCAGGTGTGCCGGGGCGCGACTGGTGAACTTCTCGTTCGACAGCTGCCGCTCGGCGCGCACGAGCTCGTCCCGCGCTGCCGCGAGCGCCCCCTCCAGGCGGGCCCGCTCGGCGTCCACATCCACCTCGGGGGCACGCACCAGGATGCGGCCGAATGACACCGGCACCACCAGCGCCCCCTCGCCGGGGTCGCCCTGCTCGGCATTTGCCAGCGCCGCAAGCGCGTCCACGGGCAGGTGGGCACCCCCATCCGCATCCACCTGCGCCACCAGGCACTCGCGCGGGGCGATGCCCTGATCGGCCCGCAGCGATCGAATGGCCTGCACGGCCTCGCGCAGTGCGGCGATGGCGGACTCGGCCTGCTCATCGCGGGGACCCGGCGCCACTGCCGGGTCGTGCGTGAGCATGAGCCCCTCCGATCCCGGCAGCCTGCTCCAGCACTCCTCGGTGGTGAACGGGATCACCGGGTGCGCCAGCGCAAGCACCTGCTCCAGTGCGGCGCCCGCGAACTGCGGCGTGGCGAGGCCGGCCTTCAGGAGCTCCAGGTACCAGTCGCACAGGTCATCGAACACCAGGTGGTAGAGGCCGTCAGCGAACTGGCTGAACTCAAAGCCCTCCACCAGGCGATCGGATTCCGCGATGGCGGAGCCGATGACCGAGGCGATCCAGCGGTCGCCCAGGGTCTCCGGCGGCGGCACCCGGCCGGCACGGCCACCCCGGTCCACCACCAGGCGGGTGGCGTTCCAGAGCTTGGTGACCAGCTGCCGGCCCTGACGGATGCGGTCCTCGCTGAACCGGACGTCCTGGGTCGAGGTGATCATGAGCAGGCCGAACCGCAGGGCGTCCGCGCCCT
>JAUROO010000104.1 GCA_030829765.1 Miltoncostaeales bacterium
AACCGCATGTCGCGTCGCCCTCGTCGCGCCTACTGCACCCGCACCCTCCGCACGCCCCTGGCCATCACTCCCGCGCTGCAGTTACTTCCTTGCGGGGTGGAGCGCCGGAGGGGGCTGCTACTGAGCCCTGCGGGGCGCCCCGCTAGGTGGTGGGCAGCCCCGCATCGGTCCAGGCGATGATCCCGCCCTCGACCGTGGAGGCGTCGTACCCCTTGGCGGCCAGAATGGACGCGCCTTCCTGCGAGCGGTTGCCGGACCTGCAGAACACCAGCACGGGCTTCCCGGTGGGCACCTCCGCCGCCCGGGCCTCCAACTGGCCCAGCGGGATGTTGATGGTGCCGTCCACGGCCTGCTCGGCGATCTCATCGGGCTCGCGCACGTCCACCATCACGGCGGTGCCGGCCTCCAGTTGATCGTGCGCCTGCTGCACGCTCGCGCTGCCGATTGCGCCCTGGGCGGCGGCCTGCGTGGTTGCCGCTGCGTCGTTCCCAGCGGATGACGAGTCGCTGCTGCCGCAAGCGGCGATGCCCAGCGGGGCGATGGCCAATGCGGCGACGGCCAGGGACGTGCGGATTCGGCGAGCGGTGGTCATGGGCGCACCATAACCCAGCGGTCATGGGGAGCGGGGCAGGGCCGGTACGCTCGTGCCATGACCCTCCTCGCCCGCCCCCGGGCACTGGCTGCGCTTGCGGCCGGTGCGCTCCCCCTCCTCGCCGTCGCCCCCCGGGCCGATGCCGCCCGGCCCACGTGCCACGGCTTCCCGGTGACCACCACGAAGAGCAGCGGTCTGGTGATCGGCACGACGACGCGCGATGTCATCCGCCTCACCGGGCCCGGTCGCGTGCGCTCGGGCAAGGGTGCCGACATCATCTGCGGGTCGCGCTTCGCGGACGTGATCGAGTCGGGGCCGGGGGACGACATCGTGCTGGCGGGCCGCGGCCATGACGTCGTGAAGGGTGGCGCCGGACGTGACCACATGTACGGCGAGGGCGGGAACGACCGCCTGTACGGCGGCCCGGGCACCGACCTGCTGCACGGTGGCGCCGGGCGCGACTACATCCACGGGGCCACGTGGGCACGCTCGCGCGAACAGGGGCTGCTCGCCCCCGCGCCCAGCGGCGATCAGGTTGTGCCCGGCTCCTTTGCGCTGTCCATCGCCACCGATGCCCAGAGCGTGCAGGCCCTGTGGCAGACGGGCGGGGCATTCGTGACCTCCTGGGTGCCCCCTGGCACGCAGTTCGCCACCCTGCCCGTGGCCTGGCAGGTGGCGCAGCCGTTCCAGGTGACGATGGTGGGCGTGGGGCAGGGCGTGGCGGCCTTCTGGACGGCGGGTGGACCGCTCGCCCCCGGCGTGTCGGTCCAACCCCGCCAGGTGCAGAACACGAACTGGGGCCAGCAGCTGTCGGTCGGCCCGTTCGGCTTCGACGGCGGGTCGATGGGCGGTCAAGCCGGCCTGGTGGGGGTGATGAACCAGGCGGGTCAGGACATCCAGGCCGGCGTGATGATCCCGGGCAGCGTGAACGGTGCGCAATCGCTGGGCATCGGCACCATCGCGCAGCTCTGGCAGCAGACGTTCCTGCAGTTCGCACGGCCCACCCGGCTGCGGGTGCAGGTGAGCGACATGGAAACGCGCGCGGGTGACGTGCTGGGGCCGGAGGCCATCGGCCCGCAGGCGACCGTCACCTTCACGGCGTCCAGCCCCACCGCCACGCTGCGCTACACGGCCGCCGGCGGCTTCACCACCGGCTAGGCCGTGTGCGCGGTTCGCTGCCGGGCCCTACGGGCGCGGCGGCGGACCTCCCTGGCCACCGCCACCCCCGCCACCCCCGCCGCCGCCCGGCAGCGCGCCGGCCTGGGACGAGTCGGTCGCCGGTGCCGCGCGGAAGCACCCCAGCGTGTACGGGTACTCGTAGTTGCCCACGTAGTGGTAGGTGCGCACCTTCTTCCCCCCGACGGTGAGGGTGCTGGTGGTGCCGTGGCAGGCGTCCAGGTCGCCGTTCTCATACAGCCTGCCAGCCGCGCCACGCGGGCCCGTGATGGGGTAGCCGTCCAGGGCCCAGCCGATCACGCCGCTGGGGGCGGTGGTGCTGCCGGCCCTGGAGACGCAGAGCGACGGCCAGTGGTAGTGGTACAGCTCACCCGCGGGGTGGCCCTGGCAGAGGTCCAGCACCTCATGCGCCACGGCGTCGTCGCCGCGGGCATCCAGGGCGTTGAACAGCGCCGTGCCGTTGTTGAGGTAGCCGATCACGCCGGGAGGCAGGCAGCGGGGCTTTGAGAGCCGCGTGGGGGTCTTCGGCATGGTCACCTTCACGGTGCGCGAGCCCACGGTGCCCGGGTTGCGGTCGTACTGGTACGCGGTGCTGTCGGTGGCGATGGGGAACACGCCCGTGGGGGTCTTGCGGGGCTGGCCGTTGGCGGTGATCACCCGCTTGCCGCCCGAGGTGGTGTAGATCCGCACGCGGGCGTTCTGCCAGTACACCTTGCCGTCCACCGTCGGCTTGTCCGCGAACGTGAAGGTGCCGTTCTTCAGCCACGGGGTGGACGACGATCCCGGGGCATTCGCGTTGCCTGCCTGGCAGGCGTACACGGAGTTGCGCGCGGCTCCCGACAGCGACACGCGGGTGCCCTCGGTGATGGTCTTCGTGGCATCGGCGATCGAGCGCCCCCCCGTGGCCGCGGTGGCCTGCTGCCCATTGACCTGGCCCAGCCCGGCGCTCTCACCGATGGTCGAGGGGTCGTAGGTGTGAGCACCTGCAGCGGCTGCGGTGGAGCCGAGCGCCATCGCGCAGAGCACGTACGCGAGTCCTCGTGGTCGTCGTTGCACCAGGTCGTCCCATTCCGAGCATGCCGTACAACCCCAATTTGTACGCGGAGCAACCGGACGACGAATCCCCCGGGCAGATTTTCTTACATCCCACACCTACGCTGTCAGGCACGTACGTCAACGCGGGTCTGTCGTTCCAAAACCTCAGGCTCGCGTCGCTCGGGAGGAGTCGACATGCCGTGGACGCCCGGAGTGGCGGCAGGGCCGGTCAGGCGCGCGGGCCTCCGCATCGTCGAGAGGGACGCCGGGGCGCCGGACGGGCGCACGATCGGCCTCGCGAACATCGCAGCGGATGTCCCGGGAATCGAGGCCAACAAGGAGAAGGTCCTCGCCGCCCTCGATGTCTTCATCGAGCACGGCGTCAACATCGCGGTCTTCCCCGAGTTCTGCCTGTCCGGATACTTCTGGGATGGCCCGGACTGCCTGCCCTACATGGAGGAAGCCGTCACCGAAAACCACCTGGGGTGGTTGGAGGAGGAGGTGCGCGGACGGCTGGGAGGCCCGCTCCGCCTTGTGGTGATGAACAACATCACGCGCGGCACCGGCGCGCTCTTCCGCAACACGACGTTCCTCGTTGCCGACGCTGCGTTGCACGACCTGCTCGACGACGCGACGACCTACGACAAGGTCTTCCTGCCCGGAATCGAGAAGCGCTTCACCGAGAGCGGGCGTGACGACCGCCTGGTGGTCCGCTCCCCCGTCAGCGGAATCGTCGCCGGTTTCACCACCTGTTACGACTACCTCTTCCAGGATCTGCTTCGCGAGTACAAGTACTTCGATGAGGTCAACCTCATCGTGCAGTTGGCGTCGTGGCGGGCGGCCTCGGTGCGCGACTACCCGGGCCTGAACAAGCGGACCGATGAGTACTACGGGCTGCTCTGGGACACCGTGATTCCGGCGTTCTCGGCGACGAAC
>JAUROO010000105.1 GCA_030829765.1 Miltoncostaeales bacterium
CGACGCCGTGGTGTCGATCGCCGAGTTCGGTTCGCTGCGGGCCGACTACGGGGCGGGCGCAATCCGCTACGCGTTCATCGACGCCGCGGGCGCCGTGCGGGACCGCTTCACCACCCCGGCGGGCGGGTGACCTACCGCCGGGTGATCCTGCTGGTGCTGGCCGTGGCGGACGTGGTGGCGCGCCTGGTGCTGGGCCTGCCCGCCGCATTCGGCGTGCTGATGATCGTCACGCTCATCGGAATCCCGTTATCGGCGGCATTCCTGGCCGCCGACCTCATCCCCGTGCGCCGCACGCACGCGATCGCCTCGGGCATGGCGCTGGTGGGCCTGCCCCTGGCGCTGATCATCCCCACGTGGGGATGGATCATCGCGCTCGCCGTGGCCGGCGCCCAGGTGGCCGCCTGGGTTGCCTCACGGCAGTCGCACTCACCGTGATCGACGCGCCCTGAACCGGAAGGAGCCGGTCTCGGTGTGCCCGTCCTCCGCCTGCACCTTCCAGAGCACGCGGTACCGCCCCGCCACGGGCCGGCGGGTCCTGATGACAACCTTCGCGGCGTTCCGCCGGTCAAGGCGTGCCCAGACCACGTGATTCCTCCCGCGGGCATCAATCACCCGCGCCCGCGTGACACGGAGAAGGCGATCACGGAAGGTGATCGTCACCTTCTTCGGAAGCACGCGGACGACCGAGCCCTTCTTCGGCGACGTCGCCCGAACCCCGGAATGGCCGATCGCCACGGTTGAGGACACGAGGAGGAGCACACTGGCCAGCAGGGCGGCGCGTCGGAGCATCAGGAGTGTCCCTGCGGCTGTGAGGCGGCGGTCAACACAGGTTCCCACCCTAATGCCCCGGAGTGGCGGCGGGTACCTGACAGGTATCCTCGCCCGCATGAGACGAATCCTCGCCACGACCGCCGCCGCGGTCCTCATCGCCGCTCCCGTGCTCGCGGGCTGCGGCTCATCCGACTCCACTACCACGGCCGCCGAGGCCGCCGCCGCGAAGAGCTGGTCGGCGCCGCCGGCCATGACCATCGACCCGAAGGCCACCTACACGGCCGACATGACCACCTCCGAGGGCGACATCCAGATCCGGCTGGATCCGGCGTCCGCGCCGAAGACCGTCAACAACTTCGTGTTCCTGGCGCGGGAGGGCTTCTACGACGGCCTCACCTTCCACCGGGTCATCCCGGACTTCGTGATCCAGGGGGGCGACCCCGAGGGAACGGGCTCCGGCGGACCGGGGTACTCGTTCGAGGACGAGTTGCCGGATGAGGGGCAGTACGAGGTGGGTTCCGTGGCCATGGCGAATGCCGGGCCCAACACCAACGGCTCGCAGTTCTTCATCATCGTTGGCGACCAGGGCGTGCAGCTGCCGGCCGCCTACTCGCTGTTCGGGAAGGTCACCAAGGGGCAGGACGTGGCCGAGAAGATCTCGACCATGGCGGCGCCCGGCACGGAGACCCCCGAGCCGCCCGTGACCATCGAGACGGTCACCATCACGGAGAAGAAGGCGACGTGACCCCGCTGGCCGGTTTCACGCGATCCACCATCGCGGTAACCGGCACGGACATCGCGGTGGCAGTGGCGGGCACGGGCCCGCCACTGCTGCTGCTGCATGGATTCCCCCAGACCATGGCCATGTGGCACCGGGTGGCACCGGTGCTGGCTGAGCACTTCACCGTGGTGTGCGCTGATCTCCGCGGCTATGGCGCCAGTGGCCGGCCGGATGCAGGCGACGACCACGCCGGGTACTCCAAGCGGGCCATGGCGCAGGATCAGGTGGAGCTGATGTCGGCGCTGGGGTTCGACCGCTTCGCCGTGGCCGGACACGACCGCGGCGGACGCGTGGTGCGGCGCATGTGCCTGGACCACCCTGACCGGGTCTCCGCCGCCGCAGTGCTGGACATCGTGCCCACGGCCACCGTCTTCGCCACCACCGACCAGGCGCTCGCCACCGCCTACTACCACTGGTTCTTCCTCATCCAGCCCGACGGGCTGCCCGAGCGCATGATCGGCGCCGACCCGCGGTGGTGGCTGCGCGAGACCCTGCGCCGCTGGGCTGCCCCGGGCTTCGCGTTCGACCCGGCGGCGCTCGCCGACTACGAGCAGGCGTTCGACGACCCCGCCACCATCCACGCCCAGTGCGAGGACTACCGGGCGGCCGCCACGATCGACCTCGCGCACGACGCCGCGGACGCGGGCAGCCGCATCGGATGCCCGCTGCTGGTGCTGTGGGGGCGCCACGGCGCGATGGAGCGCATCTACGACGTCCTCGGCACGTGGACCGACCAGGGGGTGGACGTGCGGGGGCGCGCGCTCGACGCGGGGCACTTCCTCGCAGAGGAGGCCGCGGAGCAGACGGCCCGGGAGCTGCTGGGGCTGCTCTAGCCTGCCTTCAGGCGCAGCCGACCGCGACCGCGGATGCGGGTGGCGCCATCGGGCGCCCCGCCGAGCACCAGCCGGTGCAGGTCCTCCTCTGCCACGGCTGCCCGGGCCTCGGCGTCCATCACGCGCCGGCGCAGCAGCAAGACCTCCTCGCGGGCGCGCGCGAGCGCAGCCTCCGTGGCGTCGAGCGCGGCATGCATGGCGCGGGCCTCCGACAGCGCGTCGGCCACCTCGCGGGGGTCCACGCCCGCCTGTGATCGCGCCGGGGCCAGCGACACCAGGCCCGCCCGCATCAGATCGGCCGCGCGCACCGCCCGTCGCCCGTCGGCATCCAGGCCGGCGGGCAGGCTGCCACGCTCCACGCGCCGCTCAAGCGACTTGCGCGAGCATCCGGCCAGCCGGGCGGCATCGGTGAGCGGCATCAGACGATCGGGATCCACGACCGGTCAGTTCGTCGCGCCGCGGCGCGACCCTGCCCGCGGCGCGCTAGGCGCTGGCGGATTCGGGACCGGCGAGAGCCGCCACCACGCGGCCGTCCACCTCGTCCAGTTCGCCGCGCACGATGCACATGCCGAGTGCCCGGAGGACCCGGTCAGGGTCCGGAGGCGGCGCCTGCGGGTCCATCTCGGCCAGCCGCGCCGCGACGGCCGCCCACAGGACGCTGCGGGGGATGCCGCCGGGAACCGACGCCACCTCGATGAGGGCGATCTCGACCAGGTCAGGGGTGAGGGTGCGTGCCATAGGGCGAGGCACCATAGGGGCCGCCGGGGTGGCGCACCAGATCATGCGCCGCTTGAGATGCGCTCCCGTACCCTCGATCAGGGGTTGAGGGTGAGTCCCGGTGGGCCGCCGCGCGGAGCACCGGATGGCGCACTGCACGAGGCCCGTGGCCGGGGGCGCGCGGGGGCCCCGGCGCGCGCGGCTGCGAGTTCCACCAGCCACCGTGACCGCTCGTCATGCACCTCCACGCGCAGGGATCCATCACCCGCGCGCGCAATGCGCCCCACGGTATCGCCACGGGAATTGCGAATGGTGATATCGGCGCCGGGGGGCATGCCCTCCACGGTATCGCGCGCCCTGCCGGTAGGCTGGCCCCATGGTGAGGATCCTGGTCGCCGATGACCACGCCGTGCTGCGCTCGGGCCTGCGCCTGATGCTCGAGCGGGAGGCGGACTTCGAGGTGGCGGGCGAGGCCACCACCGCGGAGGAGGCCATCAGCGCAGCCGCGCACGGCGACCTCGACCTGGTCATCCTGGACATCGAAATGCCCGGGATGGGCGGGCTGGCGGGCGCCGGGCAGTTGCGCGCCGCCCACCCGGACCTCGGGATCCTCGTGCTGTCGATGCACGGGGAGGCCGATGACGTGCGCCGGGCGTTCGCCGCCGGGGCGAGTGGCTACGTGCTGAAGACCGCGGCGGATGAACAGCTGGTGCAGGCGGTTCGCGCCGTGGCGGCCGGCGAGCGGTACCTGCATCCCGCACTCGGCGCCGTGCTGGCGCAGCCCGACGGGCCACGCGGGCCCGTGGACGAGCTCTCCCCCCGGGAGCGCGAGGTGCTGCGGCTGCTGGCCCTCGGATACACCAATCAGGAGATCGCCGAGATGCTGGTGGTGAGCGTGCGCACCGTGGAGAGCCACCGCGCGCACGTGATGACCAAGCTGCGCGCGGGGTCGCGGGCGGCCATGGTGCGGCACGCCCTGGCGGCGAGCCTGCTGGACGACGAACGCGACAGCGCGCGCGCATGAGCCTGTACGACCGCGTCCGCGATCTGCCACTCACCATCGAGGAGGTGGTGCTGGAGCCCCGGTCGCTGGAGGTGTCCCCGCAGTTCACCCGCACCGTCACGGTGGTGCGGGTGCGCGGCGCGGGCCACGAGGGCCTGGGAGAGGACGTCACCTACGAGGCGGACGAGGCCGCGGCGTTCCAGGCGGCCGCGCCGCCGGCGCTGGAGGGCGAGTGGACCCTGCACGCGCTGTCGCAGGCGCTGGCGTCGATGGACCTGTTCCCCGCGCCGCCGGACTGGCCGCCCAGCCGTCAGTACCGGCGATGGGCGTTCGAGAGCGCCGCGCTGGACCTGGCCCTGCGGCAGGCCGGCCAGCCGCTGTGGCGCGTGCTGGGCATCGAACCGCGCCCGGTGGACTTCGTGATCTCCACCGGCATCGGCGAACCGCCGGATGTCGCGCGCGTGCTCGACTGGGCGGAGGCGATGCCGGGCATCGGATTCAAGGTGGATGCCACGCCGTCATGGACGCGCGAGGTGGCGCGCGCGCTCGCCGAGGGCGCACAGGTGGATGTGGTGGACCTGAAGGGCCACTACACGGGCAAGGAGGTGGACCCGGGAGCCGACCCGGCCCTCTACGCGATGGTGGCTGAGGAGTTCCCCGGTGCGTGGCTGGAGGACCCGCGGGTGGAGGCCCGCACCCGCATTGCGCTCGCCGGGGCCGAGCAGCGCGTCACCTGGGACGCACCCCTGCACGCGGCCGACGACATCGACGCCATGCCCATCACCCCGCGCACCGTGAACGTGAAGCCGTCACGCCTGGGATCGGTGCAGGCGGTGCTCGATCTGTACGACCGCATCGCGCGTGATGGCCTGGGGGCCTACGGGGGCGGGCAGTACGAGATCGGCCCCGGACGAGGGCAGATCCAGTACCTGGCCTCGCTCTTCCACCCCGACGCCCCGAACGACACCTCGCCCGTGGCATACCACCGCCCGCCGCGCAGCGGCCTGCCCACCAGCCCGATGCCCGTGGCGGCCTCCGCCACGGGCTTCCGTTGGGGGGGCGAGGGGAACTAGGAGGCGGCGCCCGCCGTCTCGGTCATCTCCCGGGCGGCGATGAGGCGACCCCACGCGGCCTCCTCGGCGCGCTGGTGCTCGTCGTCACTCGCGTACAGGTGGCCTCCCCGCGAAACGCGCAGGTAGTCGGCCATGGCGCGCTCGAGTTCCTCCTCGGGGGACCTCGGGCGCCGGGTGGGAACTTCGCTGCTCACCACGTCACCTCCTGACCGTTGGAGCACACCGTAGCGCGGCCCCCGGACCCATGCCCCCAATGACGTTCCGGAGTGCAGCGGCGTCTCACGGGGTGATCCGCGGGCGCGGGTAAAGTGCCACAATCGCTTCGGACGCCACCATCG
>JAUROO010000106.1 GCA_030829765.1 Miltoncostaeales bacterium
ACCATGGAGCAGGGGCTCGAGATGTGCGGCGGTTCGGTGAACAACACCGCCTACGTGGCCCTGGAGAAGTTGAACGGCGACAAGGTCAGCAACGCGCGCGCCGCGAGGAAGCGCACTCGGGTGGCGCGCAAGCGGTCCAACAGCGCGCCCGAGATGCGCAGTTCCACCTGGATGACCGACGTCATCTGCCCGCTGGACATCTCGATCGCGAAGTCGTCCGAGCAGGCAAGCGTGGAGCCGGGGGGCACCGTCACATGGGCGGTGCCGGTCACGAACACGGGACCGCTCGCCATCCCGACGGCGACGATCACGATCAGCGACCCCACGGCAACGCTCACGCCGCCGGCCGACCTGCCGGAGGCGCTCGCGCCGGGCGCCACCCTGCAGTGGACGGCATCGAGCGTGGTCACGGCCGATCCGGAACTGTGCGGAACCAGCGTGTCGAACACCGCGTCGGTGGACCTGGACTTCTCGGGTGGCGAGTACCCGAAGTACACGTTCAAGCCGGGTGAGGATGACACCGCGGTGGCCACTCCGATTCCGGTGTCGGGGGGCATCTGTACCCCGGACACCCCGGACACCCCGCTGACCCCGGCCAGTACTCCGGTGACGCCGGCGTCGGTGCCCGTGGCGCTCCGGCCCGCCGGGGCGGCGCTCGGGGTGACCAAGACGGGAACGAAGACCACCCGTCGCGGCGGCTTCGCCTCGTACACCCTGAAGGTCACCAACAACGGGGCCTCCACGGCCACCGGGGTGGTGCTGCGTGACACCCCACCGGCCACCATGCTGTGGCGGGCGGTGCCGTCCGGCGCCACGGTGTCGGGACGGGTGGCGCAGTGGAGCATCGGCGACCTGGCCCCGGGCCAGACGGTGACGAAGACGGTGCGCTTCAAGATGCGCCTGAGCGCCACCGGTCGCAGCTGCAACGTCGCGCTGGCCTCGGCCACCGACGCCGACACGGCGCGGGCCCGGGCCTGCACCACGGTCGTGGCGGCCAGGCGGCCTGCCACACCGGTAACCGGCTAGCGGCCGGTTACCGGGCCTGCCCCGGGGGCGCACCCTGCGCGCCCCCGGGGCCCCCTTCTTCCCGCCTTGCTCAGTTGATGCCGGCGATCACCTGGCGTGATGCCGGGGGCGTGCCCACCATCCGGGCCCGCCATATGCGCGCGTCGCGCGAGGTCCAGCGGGTGCCGGTGGCCGCAGCGCTGGCCCGGCGCACCGAGCTGACCCATCCCCGATAGGCGATGGTCACGCGGCCGTCGCGTCCGCGCACCTGGCGCAGCCACTGCCGCTTGAGGTCATGGGTGACCGCCTCGACCAGGCCCTCCTCGGCGGACATGTCCACGTCCCCCTCCAGGCCGTTGGCCATCGCCACCTGGTGCAGCACCTCGTGCAGCACCACCACAGGCCGGTCGGCAGGCCAGCGCCGCGCAGGCTGGGCGAACACCGTCTGGTCCGCGGATGAGAGCCACACCACGCCGGGCGTGGCCATGCCGGATCCGCGTGGCACCTCGTCGCTCAGGCAGGCCCGGGGCGTGGGGATCGGGGCCACCCGGGAACTCACGAGCTGCGTGGCCTGTCGGACGATGGCGGCGAGGGGTGGAGGCGGCGGCGTGCAGTACATGAACCGAAAGTAGCGTACCCAACTACCCGCGCGGGGGGTACACGGCCGCTCGCCCCACCCGACCGGTGGGTTCTGGCGAATTCGTTGTGCCCAGGGGCAGCGCCCCCCGTTCGGGTGGGCCATATGGGGCGGACGGGGGGTATTCCCGTCCGGGCCCCGGGAACCACCCGATCGGCCAGTACGGATCGCGGAGAGCGGCGGTACAAAGGACACACCGCGGGTGCGGGTGGCGGGCACCGGAGATAGAGGATCTCCGGGGCGCGAGATGGTTCGGGGGGTCCGTCCCGCCGAGCCCGTCACCCCCCGTCGGTGCCTCCGCCGCAGATCCGGGCGGACGTGGACCTGCAGGAAACATGGGCGCCCCATGCGCGGGTACGCTGAGGACTCCGGTTACAAGCCCAGGAGTCCTCATGGCCCGTCGTTCCCTCGTCCTCTCCGGCGCCACACTTGTGATGTGCGCCCTCGCCGCGCCCGCCATGGCGCAGACCATCGGGGGTGACCCGTCCACGTACGGCACCATCACCATCGCGTACGAGGGCCCGCTCACGGGCGATCAGGCCGCGAACGGCCGCGACATGCTGCGCGGCGTGCAGCTGGCCGTGCGCGAGTACAACGCCGCCGGTGGCTTCTATGGCCGGAAGGTCCGGTTGGTGCAGGCGAACGACAAGGCCAATCCCGGCATCGCAAAGTCCGTGGCGCGCCGCGTGATCAACGGTCCGGCGGTCGCGGTGGTCGGCCCCTACAACTCGTCCGTCGGCATCCTGAACCTGCCGCTCTACACCCGGGCGCGGGTGGTGCCGGTGCAGATGACGTCCACTGACGACACCACCGGCAAGGGCGTGACGGTGCAGCCCAAGAACAGCCAGATCTCGCCGGTGGAGTACGACTTCATCCAGACGCAGTGGACGCCGTCGAAGGTGTCGATGCTGGTGGACCCCTCGGCCTACACGCAGAGCATGGCGGACCGCCTTCAGCGCAGCCTCGAGAAGAAGGGCGTGCTCGTCACCCAGATCCCGATCTCGGAAGACCAGACGGACTTCACCCCGCAGGTGAACCAGGCCCTGGCCAACAACCCCACGGCGGTCTACCTGAGCACGTACTACCCGCAGGGCGCGGCCATCGCCAAGGCCCTGGAGGCCGCAGCGCCGGGGCACCCTGCGAAGTGCTTCGCGGGGCTTGCCAACCAGGACCCGGCGTTCATCAGCCAGGCCGGAATCAGCGCCAGTCGCCGGTGCGTGTTCAGCGGGGTGCCCACGCCCCAGCAGTTCCCCACGGCGAAGGCGTATGTGCGCAACTACACGCGCACCTTCCGCAGGGCTCCCGGGACCTGGGGCACCTTCACGTACGACTCGGCCAAGGTCCTGTTCCGGGCGTGGAACCGCGCCGGCACGGCCTTCGACTACGCCAAGGTGCTGGCCCAGCTGAAGAAGACCACCAACTACCGGGGCGCGACGGGGAAGATCACCGTCAACAAGGTCGGCAACCGCCCGAACGTGCCGGTGAGCATCCTGAACGTGGACGCCGACGGTGAGTTCAACGTGGTGTACACGAATCGCAGGAACAAGTAGGAGGTCGTCATGGCTGCTGAAGGTGACTCGCACGCGGTGCGCCACGCGAAGGGTGCCGAGAGCGTGAAGCAGGTGCTCGGGCCGAAGGCCGAGGAGTCCTTGGCCACTCTCGGCGAACTCGGCGACCGGATCATCGAGACCATCTACGGCGACATCTACCAGCGCGATGGCCTCACGCTGAAGGAGCGCCAGATCGCCACGTTGTGCATGCTCATGGCTTTGGGCGGCAAGGATCGCCAGGTGAAGGTGCATATGCGCGCCGGCCTGCGCATCGGAATCACCGAGGATGAGCTGCGCGAGCTGGTGATCCAGCTCGCGGCATACGCGGGGTTCCCGGCGGCCATCAACGCCCAGGCGCAGCTGAACGAGGTGCTGGCCGAGGAGCAGGCCTGACGTAGCAACGGGGATTTCACGGCGGTGCCATGGGGCAGGCGACAATGCCCGGCCCATGGCCCGCCGAGTCCTCATCACGGCGCTCGCCGCTGCCGCACTGGCGGCCGGGGCGTCACCCATGCACGCGGCCCGCGATGTCACCACCCTGAAGCAGCGGGTGGAGGCCGTCGAGGCGCGCGCGGCCGCGCTGGACGCCCAGGCGGGCACCGCGGCCCATCGCCACAACGCCGCCATGGACCGGGCGGACGAGGCGCGCGCAAAGGCTGTGCGCACGCGCGCGGAGATCGCCCGCAGCCGGGGGCAGCTGGTGCTGGCCCGGCAGGCGCTGTCGGAGCGGCTGGTTGCGTTGTACCGGCGCCCCGAGCCGGATCTGGTGGACCTGGTGGCGCAGAGCGGGTCGCTCACCGACCTCGTCACGCGCTCCGAGGCGCTGCAGGCGGCTGCGGGTGACGACGCCGACATGGTGGAAAGGGTGCGCGCGCGCCGCGTGGCGCTCCGCCGCCAGCAGGTGGTGCTCACGCGCACCATCGCCAGCGCGCGTGCCGAGGCCGCGGTGGCCTCGCGTGAGGCCGCGCGCATCCGCACCGTGCTTGCCCGCCAGCGAGCCCTGGTGTCGCGCGCGCGGGGCGAGCTGAAGGCGGCGCTGTCGGCCCGCGCGCAGGAGCGCGTGCGCGCCGCGCGGGCCAAGGGCGCCCCGGGCATCCCCGTGGCCGCGCCTGGCGTGGAGCCGGTGTTCCCGGTGGCGGCGCCGGCCACCTTCTCGGATGACTGGATGGCCCCGCGCGGCAGCCGGTACCACGAGGGCATCGACATCGTGGCCGCCCGGGGGGCGCCGATCGTCGCGGTGGTGAGCGGCACCGTGGTGCGCATCGGCACCACGCCCATCAGCGGCAAAAGGTTCTGGCTGCGGGCGCCCAATGGCGATGAGTACTTCTACTGCCACCTCGATGGCTTCGCGCCCGCCGCGCGCGAGGGGGTGTTCGTGAGGGCCGGCACGGTACTCGGGTACAACGGAGACACGGGGGATGCCAGGGGCACGGTCACCCACCTGCACTTCGAGATCCATCCGGGCGGCGGCGGCCCCATCCGCCCGTTCCCGCTCGTGTCGTCGTGGCCCCGCGTGGGCTGACTACCAGGCACCCTCGATCACCGGATCGGCGTCGTGGTCGGCGTCCAGGACGCTGTCCACGTGCACGGCGTGATGCGCCCCGCCGGTCACCGGCTCGCCGCATGCGCGGCAGTTGACGGCGCCGAGCGCGTTCCAGTCGGGTGCCGGCACGTGGTCGGAGTCGAGATCGCACGCGGCCGTGGTGCGCGAGGCGTGCTGGAAGAACCCCGGCGCGCCGCGCATGGCCTTGATGGGTTGCCCGCAGTGGGCGCAGGTAAGCCGCATGCCCCAACTCTCGCACGCTGCGCTCGGGGAGGCACGCTGTCCCGGGTGACGACGCCGATGCCGTGGAACAATGCCCGCCGTGGATCGGGAGCCGGACATCGGGCGTGAGGCGGGGCGGGAGAGCCGCGCGCAGATCGTCGCGCGCATCAGTGCCGAGCAGGAGGGGCTGCATCCCACGCCGGAATACACGCGCACCGCACGGCGCAGGGTGTGGGTTCTCGGCGCCATCATGGTGCCGGTGAGCCTGCTGATCGGCTGGGCCATCGGCACGCCACTCGGGTGGTCGCCGTTCCTGTGGGTGGCGTCGGGGCTGGGCATCAGCCTGGGGGTCTTCTACATCGCGTATGTCATCCTGGCCGAGCGAGACGACGGCCGCATCCAGCGGGACCTGGACGAGGCCCGCCGTGCGCGCACCACGGGCGACGGGGGTGCCCTGTGACCGGCATCGAGATGGGCATCTACTCCTTCGGCGACGCCACCCCCGACCCGGCCACGGGCAGCACGATCGACGTGGGGCAGCGGGTGCGCGACCTGGTGGACGAGATCGTGCTGGCCGACGAGGTGGGGCTGGACGTGTTCGGCGTGGGCGAGCATCACCGCCCGGACTTCCCGGTGTCGTCCCCCGCGGTGGTGCTGGCGGCGGCCGCGGCGCGCACCTCGCGCATCCGGCTGACCTCGTCGGTGACGGTGCTGTCGTCCGACGACCCGGTGAGGGTGTTCCAGGACTTCGCCACCATCGACCTGATCTCGCAGGGGCGCGCAGAGGTGATGGCCGGGCGCGGATCGTTCATCGAGTCGTTCCCGCTGTTCGGTTATGACCTGGCCGACTACCAGGACCTGTTCCTGGAGAAGCTGGACCTGCTGCTGCAGTTGCGCGAGGAGGAGGTGGTGACGTGGCAGGGGCACCATCGCCCGGCGATCAACGGCCGCCCCGTGCACCCCCGGCCCGAGCAGCAGTCCCTGCCTGTGTGGATCGCCGTCGGCGGCACGCCGCAGTCGGTGGTGAATGCCGCTGCGCGGGGGCTGCCGGTGTCGGTGGCCATCATCGGCGCGGCGGCCCAGCCCTTCATCCCGTTCGTCAATCTCTACCGCGAGGCGCTGGGTGAGTACGGCCACGACCCGGCAACCGTGCCCGTGGGCATCGGATCGCATGGGTTCATCGCCGACACCTCCCAGCGGGCAGCCGACATCTCGGCACCCGGCCTGATGGCCGCGATGAACCAGATCGGGCGCGAGCGGGGCTGGGGCAGCGAGATCGACCGCGCCCAGTTCGACCGCATGCGCCAGCCCCACGGCGCGCTGATGGTGGGAAGCCCTGCTGAGGTGACCGAGAAGATCCTGGCCGAGTACGAGATGTTCGGGAATCGTCGGGTGCTGCTGCACATGGGCGTGGGCAATCCGCCGCACGAGGACATGATGCGGGCAATCGAGTTGTACGGCACCGAGGTGGCCCCGGCGGTCCGTCGTGAGGTGGCACGGTTGGACGCCGCCGCGCCGGCATCGGCCCGCTGATGCCCCCATGGCGCGGGGACGCGCGGTAAGGTTGGTACATGGCTGAGCAAGAGACCTCCGGCACCGACATCAGCGCCACCGAGGGCGCGCCTCCGTGCCCCAAGTGCGGTGCCGCGACCTTCGCGACCACCCGCAAGATGCGCACCCACGACTTCGACGGGGCAAGCCCCGTGGCGCGCGACCGCTTCCACCCCGTGTGGCGGTGCATGCGGTGCTCCAACGAGGTCCCGCGCGAGGGGTGATCCCCCCTCCGGCGCCGTGACCAGCGTGATCACGGCGCTGCGTGCGTCGCCCAGCGGCACCGCCATCCGCGTCGAGCGTGATGGCGCGAAGTGGCTTCGCCTTCCCGTGCATCTGGTGGCCGATCTGGGTCTGGTGTCGGGCGAGGAGATGGACGATGCCCGCGTTGCGCAGATCGAGGATGCCGCAGCCCTCGAGCGCCTGTGGGAGGCCGCGCTGCGGTACGCGGTGGGCCGCGGTCGGTCGCGGCGCGAGGTGGTGCGACGCCTGCGCGACCGCCGGGCCGATGAGGAACAGGTGGATGCGGTGCTGGCCCGCCTGCACGCCGCAGGCCTGGCTGACCAGCAGGCCAACGCGATCACGCGCGTGGAGCGGCTGGCGGCGCGCGGATGGGCATCGCGCCGCATCCAGTCGGAGATGCTCGGCGCCGGGTTCACGCGCGATGAGGTACGCGACGCGCTGGATGCGGCACTTCCGGGCGGGCACGACGATGCGGTGCTGG
Organism: Miltoncostaeales bacterium; assembly: GCA_030829765.1. Classification (GTDB taxonomy): domain Bacteria; phylum Actinomycetota; class Thermoleophilia; order Miltoncostaeales; family Miltoncostaeaceae; genus SYFI01. The sequence goes on from JAUROO010000106.1 coordinate 7,233, forward strand.
CGGCGGCGGTGGAGCGGGAGGGGATTCCCGCCGATGCGGCCGGGCGGCGCCGCATGGCCGACCGGCTCATCCGCCGGGGCCTTGCGCCCGCCGCCGTGCGCGAGGCCGTCCGCCCCGATGAGGGGGAGGCACCGGAGCATGCCGCTGCTGCCCCCGAGGCCGATGCGCTCATCGGCCAGGTGAGCCGTCGTTATCCCGCCCAGGGCACCGATGCCGGCGATCGCCGTCGTGCGCTGGGGTGGCTGGCGCGGCGCGGGGTGGGCCCCGACGATGCCCGGGAGATCCTGCGGCGCGCGGCGGAGGACGCCGCGGAGCGCGACGGGGCCTAGCCGGCGGCCACCGCGGTGAGCACGCGCTGCAAGCGCTGTGCGACCTCGGTGGCCACGGGGCCCAACTGCTCGTTCCCCACCATGCCCAGCATCTGCTCGGCCGCCACGGCGCTCACGCGGGTGCGCCCACCGGTGCGGTACACCACCACGTTGCACGGCAGCAGCACGCCCAGCTCGGGCTCGGCCTCCAGGGCCTTATGGGCGAGCGGCGGGTTGCAGGCGCCAAGGATCAGGTATTCCTCGCGGTCGACGTCCAGCTTGGCCTTCATCGTGGCCTGAACGTCGATCTCCGTGAGCACGCCGAATCCCTCGTCGGCCAGTGCGGCGCGCGTCGCCTGCACGACGTCGTCGAAGTCGCGGTCCAGGTCGATGGCCAGCGAGTATTCCATGCCGCCCACGGTGCCCTCCTGATCAGGCGTTGCCGGTGAATTCCACGATAGCGGCCCCGGAGGTCAGGCCCGCGCCGAAGGCCACCAGCCCACCCAGCCCCTGTGGACCCGTGGGCAGGTGCTCGGCCAGCGCGATGGGGATGGTGGAGGATGAGGTGTTGCCCCAGTTCTCCACGTTCACGACGAAGCGGTCCTCGGGCAGCCCGCTGCGGGCCTGCACCGACGAGATGATGCGCCCATTGGCCTGGTGCGGCACCACGTGCATGAGGTCGGCGATGGAGGTACCCGAGGCCGCCGCGGCGCGGTCGAGCATGCGCAGCATCTCGCGCACCGCGCGCGTGTAGACGCGCGGGCCGTCCATGAACAGGTGGTCGCGGGTCTCGGGCCCATGCCGGATCACCGATCCGTCGTCGCCCGTGGCCGACAGCACCGGGCGGTGCAGCAGCAATGGCGAATCGCCGGCGCGGTCGGGGCCGTGCACCACGGTGGCCGTGACCGCATCGCCGAACACCACGACGGTGTCGAAGTCCTCAGGATCGACGAAGCGCGTCATGGCCTCGGCCGTGATCACCAGCACCGACGCGTCGCGCCGCTGCTGCAGCAGGTCATGCGCACCCTGCAGTGCATAGAGGTAGCCCGAGCAGGCGGCCGACACGTCGCTGGCGGCCACGTCAGATGCCCCGTAGTGCTCGGACAGCAGGTTCTGCACGAGGCAGGCCAGTGTGGGGCTGAGCCGCGGTGGGGTGCCGGTGGCCACGACGATGGCCTCCAGGTCGCCGGGGCCCATCCCCTGGGCGTCCAGCGCCTGTCGCGCGGCGTCCGAGGCCAGGGTGGCCAGGTCCTCGTCGGGAGCCAGCACGGGGCGCTGCCGGATGCCCGTGCGGCGCATGATGTCGGCCTCGGTGCGCCCGGGGAAGCGCGCGGCGATCTCCGCGTTGGTGAGCACCTTGCGCCCGGCCCTCACCGTGAAGGCCGACAGCCCCACCGGGCTGGCCATCACGCGCGGTGATGGCGCCCGCGCGATGAGCGGTGACGGGTCGTGGCCGGTCACCCGGCGCACGCGCAGCGTGGGCTCGGCGGGCATGCGCCTGCGGGCGGCGGCGGCGCCGG
>JAUROO010000107.1 GCA_030829765.1 Miltoncostaeales bacterium
GCTCACGCGGATGGCCCGCCTGCGGTAGTCGCCAACCGATACACCGGCGCCATCCGCCTCTCGCGCTTTTTCGCCGGGGGTAATGCCCAGCCCGGGGGCGTCCCCGGCGTGGCTCCCCGGCGGGTCAGGCGGCCCCGGCATGGATGGCGATACGGTTCCGCCATGGCCGAGATCCTCCTGGGAGTGACGGGCGGCGTCGCCGCATACAAGAGCCTGGACGTGCTGCGGATCCTTCAGCGGCAGGGGCACGGGGTGAGCGTGGTGATGACCCACACCGCCGAGCGCTTCGTGGGGAGCGCATCGTTCGCCGCGCTGTCAGGGCGCGAGGTGGGTACGCACCTGTTCGGCGATTCGGACCAGCCCGGGTACCACCACCTCGACGTGAACGACGGCAAGGACCTGATGCTGGTGGCGCCGGCATCGGCCAACACGATCTCGCAGATGGCCTCGGGCGGCGCGACCAGCCTGCTCACGTCGTGCTACCTGGCGTTCCGCGGTCCGGTGGTGGTCGCGCCGGCGATGAACACCTCGATGTGGCTGCATCCCGCGACGGCACGCAACATCGAGACGCTGCGACGCGATGGCGCGCACATCATCGAGCCCGAGAGCGGGCTGCTGGCCGATGGCGCAGTGGGTCCGGGTCGGCTGGCCGAGCCCGCCGCAATCGTGGCGGCCGTCGAGACCGCCCTCGGCGCCCCGGGCGGCGTCCGGGACATGGAGGGGCTTTCGGTGCTGATCTCGGCGGGCGGCACGCGCGAGCCCATCGATGCGGTGCGCTACGTGGGCAACAGGTCCAGCGGTCGCATGGGGTGGGCGCTGGCCGCTGCCGCACGCGATCGCGGCGCCGAGGTCACGATGGTGCAGGCCAACGTGGACCTGCCGCGCGAGGCCGGCATCCGTTATGTGGACGCCCCCACCGCGGCGGCGATGCGCGATGCCTGCCGCGCGGAGTTCCCGGCGTGCGACGTGCTGATCATGTGCGCGGCGGTCGCCGACTACCGGCCCGTGGCCGCCGCCGACGGCAAGCTCGACAAGTCGCGCGCCGACGCCATCACGGTCGAGATGGAGCGCACCACCGACGTCCTCGCCGAGCTCTCGGCGATGCGCGGCGGTCAGGTGTTGGTGGGCTTCGCCGCCGAGCATGGCCCCGAGGGGCTGGATCGCGCCCGGGCCAAGCGCGTGCGCAAGGCCGTGGACATCGTGGTGCACAACGACGCCGCTGTTCCCGGAGCGGCATTCGAGGGCCCCGAGAACGTGATCACGATCATCGGCCCCGGGGACGACGAGGCCTCCCTGCCGCGCATGACCAAGCGCGAGTGCGCCGAGCACATCCTCGATGCCGCCCGGTCGTTGGTGGGCGCGGGCCCGGTCGGCACGTCGTAGCTGCGGTGCCGCGATACCCTTTCCCGGATGGAAGAGGCAGTCGGCGCATATGAATGGTTCCAGCGCGGGATGGAACTGATGCGATCGCGCGACTTCCACCCGGCGGCCGTCGCCTTGGAGCAGGCGAAGAAGCTGGAGCCGGACAAGGGCTCGATCCGCGAGGCGCTGGGGCGCGCGTACCTCTCCACGCGCCAGTTCCGGCGCGCTGCGGATGAGTTCGAGGTGGCCATCGAGATCCAGCCCACCGACCACTACGCGCACTACTGCCTGGGGCGCGCCTACCGCGGCCTCGGTGACGAGGACCGGGCGGCCCGGCACTACGAGCTCGCGCGGTGCCTGGGGTCGAAGCTGGTGTAGCCGGTCGCGGTGGGTGGCGGGCCCACGCCCTGCCCCGGGGGAACCTCGAATCCCAGCCGGAGGATCCCCTCGAAGCTCTCGTCCACGTATGTGGACAGCAGCCCCAGCAGGCCATCCAGCCCATCGGACCCGAGCACCGAGGTCTCGGCTTCGGTGAGCAGCCACAGGTCGCCGGCATCATCCACTGCGAAACGCCAGTGATGCATGTCGAGGTTCTTCCGCAGCGCGCGGCGGTACACATCCGAATGGGCGCGGTCGGGCCCGCGCATGAAGAACGCGCGGAGCGCCAGGGTCCGCTCGCCCGCTTCGGCGGCCACGGCCACGATGCCCCGCTTGATGCTCGGAACGCGGATGGACCATTCGCTGGTCCCAAGCCGCTCGGCATCCACGCCGATCCCGTCGAGCCATACCTGCACGAGCGCTGCGCCATCGGTCATGCGCCCACGGTACCGGGCGCGGGCCGTACGATTGCCCCGTGCGGATCGTCATCCAGCGCGTGGCATCGGCCGAGGTGCGATCGGGAGGTGAGCTCGTGGGCGCCATCGGCCACGGATACCTTCTGCTGGTGGGCGTCGAGGAGGACGACACCCCTGATGACGCCGATCGCATGGCCGCCAAGGTCGCCGCCGTGCGGCTCTTCCCTGAGGGTGAGCGCCCTTTCCACCTCACCCTCGCGCAGGTCGGCGGCAGTGCGCTGGTGGTGAGCCAGTTCACCCTGATGGGCGACGTCCGTCGGGGCAACCGACCCTCCTGGTCGATGGCCGCACCCCCGGAGGTTGCCGAACCCCTCGTGGCTGCCGTCGGCGGCGCGCTGCGCGACGCCGGGATTCCGGTCCGCACGGGCCGTTTCGGGCACCACATGGATGTCGCCCTGGTGAACGATGGACCGGTCACCCTCGTCCTTGAATCCTCGTCCCTTCCGGCGGGCAGGGGCCGCGGGCGCCACCCGGGGGTGTGATAGCCTCGCGGCGCTGCCGGAACTGCACAGGCAGCACCCGGAGGAGCGGGTCGGGAGACCCGCTTTTTTATTGGAACGACACGGAACGCGGGGACGGGGACGGCTGAGACAGCGACATCGATCGAGCAGCAGGTGGACGATCTCCTGGCGCGCGCGCTGCCGGAGGTGGACCTCCGCGCGGTCGGAGTCGGCGGTCGCGCGGGCTCCGGGGTGCTCACGGTGGTGATCGACCATCCGGTCCGCGTGGACCACGACCTGTGTGCACAGGTGACACGGTTGCTCGACGACGCCGGTCTCCGTGATCGGTACGCCGTGGAGGTATCGTCCCCTGGCCCGGAGCCTCCGCTCCGGGTGACCCGTCACTACGTCGCCGCCATCGGCGAGACGGTGAAGGTGGCGGTGGAGCCCGGCGCGGTCCCCGGCGCCGGGAAGTCCCTGACGGGAGTCCTCGTGGCGGCGGATGACGATTCCGTCACCGTGGAGACCCCCGATGGGGTGCAGGTCGTGCCCCGGAGCGCGGTGCGCAGGGCACGGATGGTGAAGAGGGCGCAATGTGGCGAGTGACGGCAGGAGCCTGATTTGAACCGGGAAATCATCGAGGCGATCAAGCAGATCGAGCGGGAGAAGGGGATCGACTCCGAGACCCTGCTCGTGGCGCTGGAGGATGCCCTCCTCGCCGCGTACCGCAAGACGCCGGGTGCCGTGGACTGGGCCCGCGTCGATATCGACCGCGAGAGCGGCGAGATGCAGGTGAACCA
>JAUROO010000108.1 GCA_030829765.1 Miltoncostaeales bacterium
CACCTGCGCGAGACGTGGCTGATGCTGCAGGCCGACGTCGCGCGCCTCATGCCCGAGCAGTCGGGCATCGAGCGGGACGACCCCTAGGGGATGCGGGCTGCCAGCGAGGCGTCGATCGCCGGGTGCTCCCAGGCGTAGCCGCGCGCCTCGGCCGCGCGGGGCACGCAGCGCTGGCCGTCGGTCACGAGGACCGCGGCCTCGCCCATGGTGAGCCGGATGGCCATCGCCGGCGTGGGCACGACAGCGGGCCGGCCCACCGCCTTCCCGAAGGCCCGCGCGACGTCGGCCTGCCGCATGGGCTCCGGGGCGACGTTGTTGAACGGCCCGGTCCAGGCGCCGTCGTCCAGTACCGCAAGGATCATCCCCGTCACATCATCGATGTCCACCCACGGAACCCACTGCCGGCCCCCGGCGATGGGGCCGGCCAACCCCGCGCGGGCGAGCTTGGCCAGGCGCGGGATCACCCCGCCGTCAGCCGCGAACACCATCCCCGTGCGCGTCACCGCCACCCGGACGCCGTCCGTCGCGGCGGCCATGGCGGCGGCCTCCCATTCCACGGCGGTACGGGCGAGGAAGTCGTCGCCCGGAGCGGAGGCCTCATCGAGCACCTCATCCCCGCGGTTGCCGTAGTACCCGGTGGCGCTCCCGCTCACCAGTACCCCGGGGCCGGCGCCACCGGCAAGGGCCTCCGCCACACGGGTCGTGGTGATGACGCGGCTGTCGCGGATGAGCTTCCTGCGCTCGCGGGTCCACCGCCCATCGGCCACGGATGCACCGGCCAGGTTGACCACCGCATCCACCCCTTCGGTCGCCGCCCGGGGCAGATCGTCGAATACCGGGTCCCACGCGACGGCCTGCACCCCCTCCACCTGCCCGTGCGCGCGGGAGAGCGGCACCACCGTGTCCCCACGCTGCAGCAGGCGCCGGGCGAGGTGCCGGCCGATGAGCCCCGTGGCCCCGGTGATCGCGATCTTCATGGCCCCATCATGCCGCGTGTGGCACCCTCCCTGCCAACCGGAACGGGAGGCATGCGATGGCGGTCGAGGACATAACGATCCGCGGTGTGCGGGCGAGGACGCGGGGGCCGGTGATCACGTGGCTCCTCCTGGTCGTGACGCTCGGCATCTACGGCCTATTCCACTGGTACTACATCAACCGCGAGATGCGCGATGTGTCCGCGGCGATGGGCAACCCGTTCGGGAACGCCCCCGGCATGAGCGTGCTGGCGCTCTTCCCCGGCGCAATCCTCATCGTCCCCGCCATATGGACATGGGTCACCACGGCGCGCCGTGCCCGCGACCTGCGGGTGATGGCCCTGGACGGGCAGCCGGGCGAGGTGACCTCGGTGCCGCTCGCCGTGCTGCTGGGATTCATCTACGGGCTCAACCATCCGTACCTGCAGGCCTCGCTGAACGCCACCTACGACCTGGCAGGGGCGGAGCGGGCCTAGGCGGACACGCGCGGCGGCGGCTCGCCGTGGCCGTACTCGCGTGATGCTGCCGGGTACCCGGCCAGCACGGCGTCGATGGCGGCCTCCTCATCCACGGACAGCGGGGTCCGGGCCAGCGCCGCCGCGCCGCGGGCCTGGGCTGCATCACGCGCCCCCACGATGGCCGCGGTGACCTCGGGGCGCCGGAGCACCCATGCCACGGCCAGCTCGGCCACGCCGCCCGGGCGCCCCGACTGCGCGGCGATCTCCTCCAGGCGCCGCACCACCGTGATGCGCTCGCCGAAGTGCTCATCGGCGAACAGCTCGCTCTGCGCACGCCAGTCGTTCTCGGGGAATGCGGTGGACTCGTCCATCCGCCCCGTCAGGAGACCGTGGGCCAGCGGCCCGTAGGCCAGCACGCCCACGCCATGAGCGCGACACCACGGCAGCTCGGCCTCCTCCACCTGCCGGCGCATCACGTGGTAGCCCACCTGGAACGACGTGATGGGAGCCGCCGCGGCGGCGGCCGCGAGGTCGTCCAGGTGGTAGTTCGACACCCCGATCCAGCGGATCAGGCCCTCGTCCCGCATCCTGATGAGCTCGGCGAAGGTGTCATCGGGAGGGACCCCGTCCACGGGCCAGTGCACCTGGTACAGGTCAACGCCGTCCATGCCCAGCGCCGTGAGCGAGCGCTCGAGGGCCTGCCGCAGGTACGCGCCCGAGGCCTCGCGCCAGATGCGCAGGCCACCCGGCCCGGCCTCCCACGCCACGCCCCCCTTGGTCGCGACGATCACGTCATCGCGCCGCTCGCGCACCACGCGCCCCACCACCCGCTCCGCGCGGCCCTGGCCATAGATGTCAGCGGTGTCGATCCAGTTGACGCCGGCATCCAGCGCTGCGTGGCACGCCGCCACGCTGTCGGCATCGTCGGCACCGCCCCAGCGGCCACCGAACTGCCAGGTGCCCAGGCCGATGACGGTGAGGTCGAGGTCCGAATTCCCGAGGCGCCGGGTCTCCATCGCTATCCCTTCGTCGCGGGGGTGAGGGCGATCAGCAGCCCGCCGTCGTCATCGTACGCCGGGAAGATGTCCGCGACCGCCTCGCGGTCCGCATCCAGGCCCAGCGGCCGGAAGGCACACGGCTCCGCGAGCACGCGCACTCCCCATTCGATGGCACGCGCGATGGGGTCGTCGGGACTGCCGGGGAACGACAGGCCGAGGGCCTCTGCGACCTCGCGGCCGATCAGGTCGCCCTCGGCCCACCCCGTGAGGGTGGTGGTGGCGTGGCCGGCCACCAGAACCCGCCGATCGCGGTCGCAGCAGACGAGCGCCGTCAGCGGCCCGGCGTAGTAGTCGTCCATCAGCTCGAACACGAAGCCGAATCCGCAGGAGGGGCAGCCCCGGGGCTGGTGCCCCTCGGCGCGCTCGGCGCCCGCCACGCGATGGGCGCACCGTGGGCAGATGAAGACCGCCATGCTCCCGCCTAGGGGCGGTACGCGCCGTCCCACGGCGATATATCGGCCGTGCCGGGAATCCGCCAGCTCCACGCAGGATGCCCGGTCCTCCCGCCCGCCATGCGCTGCACCTGGCCGATCAGGGGCACCAGATCCAGCGGCTCCACCAGCGATCCGGGCGTCATCGGGTCGGCCGCGAACGACAGCACCTGCCCCTGCCCGACGGGACGCAGCACGGCTGCCGGCGCGCCATCGAGGTGTGTGGCCACCACGCGCGCCTCGGGCGCGACGGCCGAGAAGGCCCACGTCCGCTTGTCGTCGACCGGCAGCGCGTACAGGTCGGGCGGCACGTTCGCCGCGAGCGCACCCTTCTCCATCAGCAGCACCCCGCCGGCGGTGCGGCCGAGCGGACCGCCCTTCAGTGCCGCGCCGATGTCCGAGAGATCCTTGTTGGCAGGCGTGCGCGCGAAGGCCAGCGGGTCGGTGACCACCAGGAACCCCCCCGCCGCCACCCAGTCGCGAAGCGCTTCGGCGAAGGGCCGCGACAATGTGTCGCCGCGGGGCAGCCACACCACCTTCGCCCGGGCAAGGCGCTCGCGCTCGGCGGCCAGGCGCTCGTCGGTGTCGAACACGAATGGGGCACCGTTCAGCTCGCCGAGCAGCGAGTGGGTGGTGTAGAGGGCATCGCCCGACGTGCGGTACCGGGCGTCGCCCCGCAGGTTGGGCTGACCCTGTCCCTCGCTCATCAGCGAGTACACGACGACCGTGGAGGGGTCCACGGGCGCGTCCGGCAGTTGGAGCCCCTTGAGGCGGGACGCCAGAGCGAGCATGCCGTCGTAGAGCTTGCGGTTCGTGAACCGCGGATTGTTCATCGCGAACCAGCTGAGGTGTGTCGCGCCCGCCCGGAGCGCCTGGCTGCTCCACGCCTCGATGTCGGCGATGCCAGGCGTGTATCGGGCGTACGGGAACGCCTGGACGACGATGCGCACGTCACGGCCGGACAGGTCGGACATGAGCTTGGCACCGAATCCCGGGTTGTACCGACCACGGCCCGGGTTGGCACGCTCGGCGTACGAGACGTACGGATCGGCCTCGACGATGTCGGCGAAGCCCCCCAGCTTCGTGTAGTCCCACGGCATGAAGCCATCGATCATGCCGTAGTCGTTGGGGGTCACCCGGGCACCGGGGTCAAGGCGCTTGATGAGCGCGGCCTGCTGCGCCTTCATCGCGAAGAAGCGGTCGCTGGTCCACCGTGAATACGCGAGCCACCGCAAGCCGGCGACGGGGGAGGTGGTGCGCTTCGCGCCGGACCGCGGAGGCGCCCACCCGTACTGCCGTCGTATGGTCCGGCTCTGGCGGCGCCACAGGGCGCTGCGCGCGGCCGCGCCCGTGGGGAGCACCACGATCGGCTCGTCCGATCCGGTGTACGAGAACACGTACGGCGCGTTCCTCAGGCGCGGGACGATGCGCCTGATCTCCGCGAGCGCCTTGCGACGGTACGCGGGGTCCAGCAACGACATCCGGCGCGTGGGCGCCTTGGTGTCGGGCTGGAAGACCACGCCGGTGGGTCGGCACGACGCGGGGCGCCGCGGGAAGATGCAGAGCGCCTCCTTTGCGGCCCGCGCCTCGACGTTGACGTCCCACGACAGGCCCGTCTGCCGGTAGAGGCGCATGAAGTTCGCGGCGTTGCGCCATGACGCCGGCTCGCGCGGGGAGACCGGAATGTCGAAAGGCAGGGCCGCGAAGCCGCTGAACCACAGGTTGTTCGCGCCGGCCGTGCGCAGGATGCCGTCCACGGTGCGCAGCCACTTCGACCGCGACATCGGCAGGCGCCCGGTAGGGCGCCACCGCGGATGCTCCTCGAGGTTCAGTTCATGGCTCCAGTCGAACACGTGCCCCATCGGGCGCGCGTCGGCATGCCCGGCCATGACCGGGACCCCCGCGGCCAGGACCGCGATGGCGGCGACGTGGGAGCGCATGCCCACGAGGCTAGAGGGCCGCGCCGTCCGGGGAACCCGCGCCGGGCATGGTGCGCAGCGTGTCCGAGCGCAGCCCGAGGCGCAGGGTCTCGAGGGGGATCACCTCATCCGGGGGGATGTTGCCCAGGTTCACGTTCGGCCCGAATGCCCGGATGAACCACACCTGCTGTGCCTTCTGCGGGGCCTCGAAGAGCAACCGGTCGACGTCGACGGACTGCGCGATCTCGTCGATCAGCCCTGACCTCACCTCGCCATCGCCGCGGAAAACGCCCGCCGTGCCGCTCTCGCGGGCCTCGGTGATCACCTTCCACGCACCGGCGTCGAGCTCACCGCGGATCATCTCCACCCACCGGTAGGGCGCGATGACGGCATCGCCGTCCTTCGACCCGACCTCGGAGAGCACGGTGAAGTCGGCCGCGTATTCCTCGATGCACGCGAGCTTCTGCTCGTGCGGCACCTCGAGGGTGCCGTCGGAGACCTCGACATGCCGCAGCCCCAGGTCGCCGATGAAGTCCTTCCACTCGGCCAGCCGGCCCTGCGCGAGGCAGGCTTCCCAGAACGTGCCGCCGAGCACCACGGCCACCCCGTACGACTGGTACAGCCGCACCTTCTCGCGCAGGTTCGGTGTCACGTATGCGGTGCCCCACCCCAGCTTGACGATGTCGATGTATTCGCCTGAGGTCGCGAACAGATCCTCCACCTGACGCGGGGACAGACCCTTGTCGATCACGTGGCTGATGCCGGTCTCGCGCGGCTTCACGGGACGGGCGGGGAGATCCAGGAAGTCTGCCGGGCGGGCGCTCATGCCATGGCCTCGCGTGCCGCCGCGGCGCCGGCGATCCGGCCGAACACCACCGTGTCCAGCAGCGAGTTGCCCATGAGGCGGTTGGTCCCATGGATGCCGCCGGTGATCTCCCCTGCCGCGTAGAGACGGTCGAGGGTCGTGCGGCCATGCCCGTCGATGACGAGCCCGCCGTTGCGGTAGTGGAGCACCGGGTAGACCAGAACGCGCTCGGTGGTGATGTCGACCCCCTGCTTCAGGTAGCGGTTGTGCACGTATGCCAGGCGTTCGGCCGTGAAGCCCGGCCCCTGCAGCCGGTCAATGGCGGTGGTATCCAGCCATGCGCCCATGCTGCCATCCGGGGCGGCTGCGCCGCGACCTGCGGCCACGATCTCAATGATGGCATCGGCCACCACGTCGCGCGGCGCGAGTTCGTCCACGAACCGCTGGCCGGCGGCATCGTGAAGCGTGGCGCCGTACGACCGGGTGGTCTCGGGCAGGGCATAGCCGCCGAGGCCCGGGGGCCACACCGCACCCGTGGGGTGGCGCTGCCAGGAGTCGAGATCACGCCCTTCCGCGCCGAGGGCAAGCGCCATCTCGAGAACCTCCGGCGTGGCATCCGGGTGGTTGGTGGATGATTCGCCGATGCGGGCCGCCTCCCCGGCGAGTCCACCGCCCGCCGCGAGCACCACCGCACCGGCCGTGATCTCCGAGCGGGTGCCATCGCGATGCTCAACGGTGGCGATCCATCCGGCATCGATGGGCTGCAGGCCCACCAGGGAGGTCGACTCGCGCACCCCGGCGCCGGATTCCCTCACCGCGCGACGCAGCGCCTGCACCATCTCCGCCCCGGTGCGCTCGCCCGCCTGCAGCAGGCGGGGGCGGCGCGCGCCCCCGCACCGGATCACGCGCGGCCGATCGCCCTCGCGCGTGAACCCGACGCCCACCCGCTCGAGCCACGCAATCGCCGCCGGGCCGCCCTCCACCAGCGCGCGCGCGAGGGCGGGATTGGCGTCGTCATGCCCGGCCGCGAATGTGTCCTCGAAGTGGTCCTCTGTCGTGTCATCGGGACCCACTGCCGCCTGGATGCCGCCCTGGGCGCGACCGGTGTTGGATGCGCCGAGCGCGGACTTGGTGATGACGATCACCGAGGCGCCCGCCTCGCGCGCGGTGATCGCCGCGCTCATGCCCGCGCCGCCAGACCCCACGACCAGCACGTCGCAGCGCGAGGTGTCCGCGGTCACGAACCGCCCCGCGGCGGTACCGGCCCATCCGCCTGCACCAGGTCACCGAGGTGCTCGCGTGCGTACCGCACGAACGCCTCGCTCACCCGGCTGGGCGTGCGCCCCGCGTGACGCACCAGCGAGAAGTCACGGGCCAGGCCGGCTCCGGTGACCTCAAGCGCCACGAGGCGCCCCTCGGCCACGTCGCGCTCGACCGCCAGGCGCGAGATGACCGTCATCCCGAGGCCGTCCAGCACGGCGACGCGCGCCGACTGCTGCAGGCCGAGTTCAAGGATGACCTCCAGGTCCCGTGGACGGATGCCCTCGGCCCGCAGGGCCGCCTCAAGCACCGCACGCACGCCGGATCCGCGCTGCTGGACGATGAGCGGCTGCGCCGCGAGGCCGGCGAGGGTGATCTCCCCCTCCGCGGCGAGGGGATGGTCGGGCGGGCAGATCACCACCAGCTCATCGCGCATGAATGGCTCGAACACCAGGCCGCGGTGGGGCCGGGCGGCACCCACCACGCCCAGTTCGACCTCGTCATCCAGCACGCGGTCGCATACGGCCTGCGTGTCCTGGACCACCAGCGACACCTCGACCTCGGGGTTCTCGCGCTTGAAGCCCCCGAGCAGGTGCGGGAGGAGCAATTCGCCGGGGCCGGTGGACGACCCCAGGACGAGCGGGCCGGACAGGTGGTCGGCGAGGCCCGCGACATCGCGCAGCATGTCCGCCTCGAGCGCGAGCATCCTGCGCGCATGGGAATCGACCACGCGGCCGGCGTCGGTCAGCGTCACCCTGCGGCCGCTGCGGTCCAGGAGGCGCTCGCCGATGCGGTCCTCCAGCGAACGGATCTGGAACGACACCGCGGGCTGGGATATGCCGAGCTCCTCCGCGGCGTGCGAGAAGGAGCCCTTGTCCACCACGGTCCGGAGGGTCAGGAGCTGCCGCAGGTCCATAAGGGGACCTTATCCGAGCGGGCCCCAGGGGCGCGTGCGGCTACCTCTTGTCGGAGGTGAGGTGGTGCCGCCCCTCGGCGCACCAGTACACGAGGCCCGGGCCCTCCACGGCGCGCCCCACGCAGTAGGCGTCGGCGCGGTGCTCGCAGCAGGTGCGCCGCACCCGCGACAGCACGCCATCGGGGCGCACGTGCTCGCAGCCCGGGGGGAGGATATCCGGACCCGCCAGAACGGTTACCTCGGCCGTCGTCATCGGTCATCCCCCTCGTCGCGTGCACTGACGTCATGGGGTTCGCCGACCGGGGCGTCGTCCCTGCCGGCCCGGAGCGTCGCCCACAGTGCCGATGAGGCCGCCACCGGATCCCCCGTTGCGGCCGCCACGCGCAGGTCGCGGATGCGGGAATCCAGCGCCCCCGCGTCGAGGGCCGGGCGTGTGGCCCGCATGATCCCCCCGTAGCGCGTCGGCGTGACCTCCTCGTCCAGGTTGAAGAGCTCCTCGTGCAGTTTCTCGCCGGGGCGCACGCCCGTGACCTCCACCTGGATGTCGCGGCCGGGCTCCATGCCCGAAAGGCGGATCATGTTGTGCGCCAGGTCCATGATGCGCACCGGCTCGCCCATGTCGAGCACGAAGACGTCGCCGCCGTCCGCGATGCCGGTGGCCTCGATAACCAACTGCACCGCCTCGGGGATCGTCATGAAGTAGCGGGTCATGTCCGGATGCGTCACGGTGACGGGCCCACCCGCCGCGATCTGCCGCCGGAAGATCGGCAGCACCGACCCGGATGAGCCCAGCACGTTGCCGAAGCGCACCGCGGCGAAGCGGGTCACGCCGGCACGGCCGTGCATCTCCACCACGCGCTCCGCGAGTGCCTTGGTACCGCCCATGACGGTCTTGGGCTCCACGGCCTTGTCGGTGGAGATCAGGCAGAAGCGCTCGACCCGGTGACGGGTGGCGAGATCGGCCAGCGTGGCCGTGGCGAGGGCGTTGTTCGCAATGGCCTGGATGGGGTTGATCTCCATCATCGGCACGTGCTTGTAGGCCGCGGCGTGGAACACGATCTCCGGGCGATGCGACGCGAACACGTGCTCCATCAGGTCGGCGTCACGGCAGTCGGCCACCACCGGCACCGGCGAGTAGCCGCGGTCGCGCAACTCGAGGTCGATCTCGAACAGGTTGTTCTCCGCGTGGTCCACGATGACCAGGCTGCTCGGCCCCACGGCGGCCACCTGGCGGCAGAGCTCGGACCCGATGGAGCCGCCCGCCCCGGTCACCAGGACCCGGCGGCCGTTCAGATACC
>JAUROO010000109.1 GCA_030829765.1 Miltoncostaeales bacterium
CCGCTGCACCTACGTGATCGACGCCAACGGCGTGATCGTCGATGTCGATCAGGTTGTTCCCCTCGAGCCGCCTGACGCCGACCGGCTACTGGCGTCCCTTGCCACCTGCAAGGTCTGACGGGCGATGTTCCTGCTGCTCGGCCGCTACCTGAAGCCCGTGGACGAGGTGGAGGTGCACCTCGAGGCCCACCGTGGATGGGTACGCGCAAATGCCGAGGCCGGGCGCATCATCGCCGCCGGCCGCGAGGAGCCCCTCCGCGGAGGGGTCCTCGTGGCGACGGGCGTCACCCGTGAACAGGTGGACGAGATGATCGCCGCCGATCCCTACGTGACCGAGGGTGTCGCCGAGTACGACGTGCGCGAGTACCACGTGGTCCTGGCCGCCCCGGGCGCGGAGGCCCTGCAGGCCTGAGCCACGGCGCATGAGCGCTGAAGGGTGGGTCCGGTATCGCGGTGGCGGGGATCGCAGCCGGGGATCCTGCACGTGCGGCCCCCGCACGTGCCGATCCCGCTTCGGCGAGTGCCCGCCACCGCGATACCGGACCCACCCTGCGCCCCGGGCCGTGGGTCAGGCCGGTGTGTTCGCCAACTGCCCGCACGCGGCGGCAATGTCCGCACCGCGCGAGCGGCGGAACGAGGGGTGCAGGCCTGCCGCCTGGAGTTCCTCGGTAAACCGCCGGACACGCTCAGGTGGCGACCCGCGATACGCACCACCCGTGGCGTTGTACTCGATGAGGTTCACGTGAAAGCGCCCATCGCGCAACTGGGATGCCAGGCGTCGGGCATCAGCCGCCGAGTCATTCACGCCGTCGAGCAGGAGGTACTCGATGAATACGCGCCGGCCCGTGCGGTCGGCGTAGCGACGGCAGGCGGCCAGCACGTTGGCGATCGGCCAGCGGTTGTTGATGGGCATGAGGGCCGAGCGGGTGTCGTCATCCGCCGCGTGCAACGAAAGCGCCAGGCGCACGGGCACCTCGAACGACACCATCTCCTCGATGCCGGGAACCCACCCGGCCGTGGACACGGCGATGGACCGGGCGGAGAGCCCGAGCCCCGTCGGCGCGTGGATCTCGCGGATGGCATCGAACACCGCCCCGGTGTTCTGCAGGGGCTCGCCCATCCCCATGAACACGATGTTGCCCAGGCGGGCCTCCGCCTCCCGGGCCACCGCGGCCGCGAGCAGTGCCTGATCGGCGATCTCGCGGGCGGTGAGGTCGCGGCCCGGGCCCATGGCGCCCGTGGCGCAGAAGCGGCAGCCCAGCGCGCACCCGGCCTGACTGGACACGCACAGGGTGCGGCGGCCGCGTGCATGGGAGATGAGCACGCTCTCGATGGCCAGCCCGTCGGCGGTGCGCAGGCGCCACTTCAGCGTTCCGTCGCGGCTCTCGGCCAGGGCGTCGGGCACGACGCTCCAGAGGGGCACGACCTCCTCCAGCCGTTCACGCAGCGACAGCGGCAGGGTCGTCACCTCGGCCCACTCGCGCGCACCGGCCCGGCGGGCGTCCTCCACCTGGCGAAGGCGGTAGTCGGGCTCGCCCCAGCCCTTCAGTATCGATGCGACCTGATCACTCATGAGGCCGGGGAACCTAGCGTGACGCGCTCGACATAGGGAATGACCCGGGGGAACAGGCGACGGCCCACCAGCACGATCCATGCCGCCAGCACGCACGCGATGCAGCTGAACACGATCAGCGCGTTGGTCAACCCGACCGCCTGCGAGAGGTACCCGAGGCCCACCGTGGGCACGGTGCCGGCATACGCGCACATGTACAGGGCCGACATCAGCTTGCCGCGCTCCTCCAGCGGCACGATGGTGCCGCAGATGACCGTGCCGCCCTGCAGGATCATGCCGTTCACGAAGCCGAGGATGCCGGCGGCCGCCACGACCATGGTGGCGCTGCCCACGAAGGCCGCACCGGCGATGAGCCAGGTGACGAGCGCGGAGATGACCAGGCCGATCATCACGGCGCGGCGCGGGTCGACGTTGCGGGTGACGATGGGCGTCATCCCCCCGAGGCCCAGCACCAGGAACCCGCACAACCCGGCGATCGCCACGTTCGTGGCGCCCAGGGTGTTGTAGAGGAACAGCGGGACCAGCGACAGCACCGTGCCCTCCATGAACGACATCGTGAAGGCGGCGGGCCCGAGGAAGCCGGCGAATCCGATGCCCTGGCCCTTGGGCATCCCCACGCGCATCTCGAACCGGTACGGGCGGCGGCGCACGGTCTCGCGCGCGGCCAGCACGCAGGCCAGCCCCACCATCATCAGCACCACGTGGATCTCGAAGGGCCGGTGCAGGGGATTGCCCCAGTACTGGGCCACGATGCCCGCGAACAGGGGCCCGAGGCCGAAGCCGATGCGGAACGCGGCCCCGGCGGTCATCGACGCGAGCGCCTTTGCACCCGGCAGCGCGTGGTCGATGACGAACGCCGTGCCCACGCCCAGGTACATGCCGATCGCGAGCCCCTGCAGCACACGGCCCACGAACAGCAGGGGCACGGCATCGGTGAACGAGAAGACCAGCGACGCGCTGGTCATCACGAGCATCGCGGGGATCGCCAGGCGCTTGCGGCCCAGTCGGTCGGAGGCGTTACCCGCCAGCAGCATCGTGGGCACCACCGTGGCGGTGTAGGTGGCGAACAGCAGCATCAGGACGCCGTTCGACAGCGCGTACTCCTGCTGGTACAGCGGGATGAGCGGCGTGATGATGCTGGTGCCCATCGTGAACACCAGCAGCGCGATCAGCGCCAGGTACGAGCCGCGCGTCACCGCGAGCGCCCCCCGGTGCCCTGCACCTGCGCCACGATGGTGGCGCCGGGCCCGATCACCCGCGGCGAACGGAACGCCGCGACGGCCCCCAGCACAAGGATGCCCGCGGCCACGAGCAGCGCATTGCGCATTCCGGTGGCCACCTGCGCCCGGAAGGGCTCCGCCACCAGGCCATCCTGCGCCGTCACGGCGACCGGGACGGACATGGCCAGCACGGTGCTGAGCAGCGCACCGCCCAGCGCGCCCCCGGCATACCGCGACACGTTCGGGAGCGACGACGCCACGCCCAGCCGGTCCTCGGGGACCTCGTGGATCACCGTGCTGGTGATCGGCGCCGTGGAGGCCGCGAGGCCAAGGGCCATCACCACCATGCCCGGCACCACCATGCCGTAGGACTGCGTGCCGAACCCGGCCGCCAGGATGACCGCGCCCGCGATGGCGGTGCACACCGCCACGCGCATCATCCGGTCGCTGCCCACGCGAGTGAGCAGGCGTCCCGACGTGGGCGATCCCACCATGAACGACAGCGCGATCGGCGTGATGGCCAGCGACAGGGTGAGGGCGCTGTAGCCCAGCACCGCCGTGAAGTAGAACGGCAGCAGGAGCAGGGTGCCGAACATGGCGGCCCCCACGCAGAAGCCGGCGATGTTGGGGTTGCTCACGGTGCGCAGGCGGAAAAGGCCCAGGTCGAGCATGGGGTCCGCCGCGCGTGACTCCCGCCAGGCGAACAGGAGCAGACCCACGGCTCCCGCGGCCAGCAGGCCCAGCGTGCGGGGCGATGCCCACCCCCAGGTGGCCGCGCCGGTGAGCGCGGTGAGGATCGGGAACAGCCCCAACGCGGCGAGGGCCGCGCCCAGCAGGTCGAAGGGGCGCGGCGGGCCCGGCGGGCGGCGGTGCATCACCAGTGCGGCGCCCGCGAGCACGAATGCGCCCACGACGGGCGTGAACCAGAACACGCTGCGCCACCCCCAGATCCCCACCAGCACGCCGGCGATGTTCAGCGAGACCACCGGGGCAACAGTGATGATGGCGGTGAGGATGCCGATGGCAAGCCCCCGCTGGCGGGGCGGGAAGAGGATGGCGGTGTAGGCGTAGGCCGTGGGGGCCATGGCCGACGCTCCCACCCCCTGGAGGATGCGGAACACCACCAGTGACGGCTCGTCCCACGCCACCGCGCACAACGCCGACGCGACCACCATCACCAGCACGCCCAGCACGAAGATGCGGCGGCGTCCGTAGAGGTCACCCGCCCGGCCGGCGATGGGCAGGAGCACCGCCTGGGTCACCAGGAACCCCGTGACCACCCATCCCGCTCCCGACACGCTGGCGTCGAAGTCGCGGGAGATGTCCGGCAGCGCGATGTTGACGATGCTGATGTTCAGCACCGACAGCATCATCCCGCCCGCCACGACGGTCATGGCCATCCAGCGCCACCGCGGGCTCGCCCGCAGGCGGGCGCGGATCGCGCGAAGGCGCGCGGGGAGCAGGGTCTCCTTCACCGCCCCACGGTATACCCCCCCGGCAGTGCCCGGCGGGCTAGCCTTCCCCGCCGTGGCCAGGAAGAGGCGCCAGAAGCCGGTCCAGGTGCGCATCGGCGCGCGCGACCTGCTGTGGGACTACGCCCGCCTGGCCCGCATGTACTCCGTGGAGATCATCGTGGTGGCGCTGCTGCTCATGGTGGTCTCGGTGGTGCTCGAGGCCACCTCGGAGGACGGCTGGACCTGGACCTGGCTGGGTGCGCTCGTGGGCATCACCGGACTGACCGGCCTGGTGTTCTTCCCCCTGCTGCGCGTGTGGCTGCGCAAGGGCGGGCTGCCATCGCTCCGGCTCCCCGATGCCCAGCCCGCCGAGGGGGGCCGCATGCTCGCGGCAGCCCCGTCGGACTGGCGCAGGTTCGCCGCGGTCAGCGGCGTGCTGCTGTTCATCTCGGCCTTCGCGACCATGCTGTTCCTCGTCGCGGTGCTCGGCCGCGGGGGAACCGCCGAGGGCGTGGTGATCGGCGTGCTGCTGGCGTGGGGCCTCGTGACCCTCGAGGATGGCCGGCTGATCCAGCGCACGCAGGCGGATGAGAGGCGCACCTATTGGGCCGCCGGGCGCAGGCCCTGGGGTGCCGGTAACAGGCTCGTCTTCACCATCAGCCGTTCCTGATAGTCTCCCACCGTATACCGGAGGGGGGTATCGGTGGCGGACGTGAACGAGGTCATCATCATCGGCAGCGGCCCGGCGGGGCTGACCGCGGCCATCTACGCGGCGCGGGCGGGGCTCGACCCCCTGGTCATCGAGGGCTACGGCGCCGGCGGGCAGTTGATGATCACGACCGACGTCGAGAACTACCCGGGCTTCCCGGAGGGCATCGAGGGCCCGGAGATGATGCAGCTCTTCCGCCGCCAGGCCGAGCGCTTCGGCACGCGCTTCATCACCGCCGACGTGAGCCGCGTGGACTTCTCGGCCCGCCCGTTCGGGGTGTGGGTGGGCGACAACGAGTACCGGGCGGCATCGGTCATCGTCTCCACCGGCGCATCGGCCAAGTGGCTTGGCATCGAGGGCGAGCAGCGGATGATGGGCCGCGGCGTCAGCGCGTGCGCGACCTGCGACGGGTTCTTCTTCAAGGACAAGCCCGTCGTCGTGGTGGGCGGTGGCGACACCGCCATGGAGGAGGCCCTCTTCCTCACGCGCATGTGCGAGAGCGTCACCATCGTGCACCGGCGTCATGAGTTCCGGGCGTCGGCCATCATGGTCACGCGGGTGCTCGAGAACCCGAAGATCACCGTTCGGTGGGACTCCGTGGTGGAGGACGTCGAGGGCGATCAGGTGGTCGCCGGCGTGCGCGTGCGCAACGTGGAGTCGGGCGCGGAGGAGGTCATCCCGGCCGCCGCGATGTTCGTCGCCATCGGCCACCAGCCCAACACGGCACTGTTCGAGGGGCTGCTCGACATGGACGCCGACGGCTACCTGCGCACCGCCGATGGCAGCACGTACACGAACATCGAGGGCGTCTTCGCATGCGGGGACGTCCAGGACACCGTCTACCGCCAGGCCGTGACCGCCGCAGGCAGCGGCTGCATGGCGGCGATCGACGCCGAGAGGTGGCTGGAGGCCGGCACGGCCGGGGCCACGGACCACGCGGGCGCGAGCGCGTCCGCCGACTGAGGAGACGACAACGTGGCGGACGTCATCGACATCACCGCAGACACCTTCCAGGGGCTTGTGCTGGAGAGCGAGAAGCCGGTCCTGGTGGATTTCTGGGCGCCCTGGTGCGGCCCGTGCCGCATGATCGCGCCGGTGATCGAGGAGATCGCCGGTGCCCGCGAGGACATCGTGGTGGGCAAGCTGAATGTGGACGAGGCCCCGGCCATCGCCCAGGCCTACGGCATCCAGGGCATCCCGTTCATCGGCCTGTTCCAGGACGGGCAGCTGGTGCGGAACGCCGTGGGCGCCATGCCGCGCGCGGGCATCGAGCAGGCCCTCGGCCTGAGCTGACCGGTGCCCACCTACGACCTCCGGTGCCCGGGCTGCGGGCACGACTTCGAAGTATTCCGGCAGGGGTTCCTGCGCGACGAGGACCGCCCGTGCCCCTCGTGCGGCACCCCTGCCGATCAGCGCATCACGGGGTTCGTGGCCTGCCGGTCCGCCAGCCAGGTCGCCGCCGGGGCGGCGGTGCCTTCATCGGGCGGCCATGCGCACGGCGGCGGATGCGGCTGCGGGGCGCATTAGCCGCCATGGCCACCACCGCGTCAGGGCCACCCAGCCACGAGCAGATCATGAAGCGCCTGCGGCGCGCGGAGGGCCAACTGCGCGGGGTGCAGCGCATGCTGGACGAGGACGCGCCGTGCGATGACGTGCTCGTGCAGCTCGCGGCCGTCACCGCGGCACTCGATCAGGTGGGCCTGCACCTCATCGGCCGGAGGCTGCGGCAGTGCCAGCAGGCCGACGGCACGATGTGCGCTGCCGAGCTCGAGCAGGGGCTCACCACGCTACTGCGGCACACCCGACTGGCCCGCTAGACGCGCCGGCAGCAGGGCCGGCAGGGCATCGGGGCGCATGAGGCGCTCAACGCCGATCACAGCCAGGCACGAGATCGTGCCGGTGACGCCGATGACCCCCACGTGCCCCTGCAGGGGACCCTCGAAGTGCAGCATGAAGGCGCCATAGAGGGCGCCCGCAAGGCCCAGCCAGACGGCGGAGGGCAGGCGGCGCAGTGAGGTACCGCCCACGAAGGTGCCGCCGAACCACGCCGTGGCCAGCACGGTGCCGGTGGCGCCCATGTCCGCGAGCGCCACCACCCCGCAGACGAACAGCGACGGTAGCCCCGAGGCCAGGTTGAAGCCCCACGCCGCCCGGTTCATCAGCGTCCAGGTGATGAGGGCGGCGAAGGCGCCGATGGGGATCACCGCGGCATGCGCCATGCCGTTGACGGCGGGCAGCAGCACGGCGTTGTGTTCCTCGCCGGTGAGGGAGGCCAACGTGTAGATGGCCGACGACGCCATGAAGCCCACGACACCCATGCGTCCGCCCACGCCATCCATCACGGCCGGGCCGATGAGGGTCCACAGCAGGCCCGCCAGGCCGCCCGCTACCAGCACCCAGTACCAGGACAGGGTGATCGCCGGCGTCAGGAGGCCCACGAACGACCCCGCATAACCGGCTCCCGCGGAGAGGGCATCGAGTGGTCCGCCCGGCAGCGCCATCACGCCCAGGCTGGTGGCCACCAACGCCGCGGCCACCAGCTGGGGTATCTCCATCTCGCGTGCCATGAACAGGGTGATCGACGTGGCCCCCAGCGCCACCACCACCTCGCGCAGCCGGGGACGCGGCACCGGCAGTGAGGTGCGCAGCGTGATCACGGCGCCGAACACGGCAAGCACCCCGACCGCGAACACCGCCGCGAGTGGCAGGGGCTCGGCGCCCAGCACGAACGCCAGCAGGTACATGGTGGCCATCGTCGCGGCGACGACGAGGCCGAGCAGGTAGGTGATGCGCGTGGGTGTCATGGGGCAATGCCCGTCGCCGCGTGATCGAGGGAGTGGACGACGTCGGGGCCGCGCAGCGTACCGGTGCGGTCCAGCAGCACGGCCCGCATGCCGGCCGCGCGCGCGCCCTCGTAGTCCTCGCGGCGCCGGTCACCCACGTGCAGCACCGCGGCGGGCTCCACCTCCATGTCCCGGGCCGCCTGCAGGAAGATCTCCGGGTCGGGCTTGGCGGCGCCGACCGCAGCGCTCGCCAGCACGGCGGCAAAGCGATCGGCCACCCCCAGACGCGCCAGGTGCCCCCCGAGGGCCGAGTCCCAGTTGCTCACCACCGCCATGCGCACCCCCCGGGCGTCCAGCGCATCGAGCAGGCCCGGTACGTCATAGTGCAGCCGGAAGCGCAGCGATCGCAGGAGCATCTGCGTGGCGGTGGCCGGCCCGGGACCCGCCGGCCCGAGCGCGTCCGCCAGCACCGCGCCGCACTCGGCGCGCAGTTCGGCCACGCCCGCGGCATCCGTGCCGATGTGCATGCGTGCCCGGTAGTGGGCGATCTCCCGGCGCAGGGCGTCCTCCACCACGTCCCCGGGGATCGCGTATCCGTCGTCGGCGAGCGCCGCACACAGCAGGGGTGCCGGGGGATCCATGGCGATGAGCGTGCCGAAGGCATCGAGGGTCACCGCGCGGGTGGGCATGGCGGTCATGGCCGTGCAGGGTAAGCGGCAACCGGCGCGAACGGTCCGGTGCGGGGACGGTCCTATACTCGGCGCCCGTGCCCGCGCCTGCCGCAATGACGACCCACGACGCCCCACGCACCCGCCGCATTCCCGGGCCCGCCGTCGCCGCCATGATCGCGGGCGGGGCCATCGTCGCCTTCTGGGCACCATCGCTTGCAGCCACCGCCTACGCCGAGCGGCCGGCCTCCGACTACCTGGCCAACCCCGCCGCGGGGTGGGCGTTCCTGTGGGAGGCCGCGGTCGCATCCCGGAATCCACGCCTCGGCACCGCCGATGCCGCGTGGCAGCAGGCCTCCCAGGCCTGGGCCGGGGCACCGGCCGTGGCCTCGGACGTGTCGCTGCGGGCGATCCCGGATGACTGGACCGTCCCGGTGCCCACGGGCGGCACCGGGCCGTTGCCCGCACGCCGCACGGTGCAGGTGGACGATGAGCTCAACTGGGTGGTCACCGGACGGGTCAACGGTGGGCCGCCGCAGGTGATCGGCCTGCTCGACTACCGCACGGGCCGCGTGGCCTGGGACATCCGACCGGTCGCGGGCAGGGCGCGATGAGGATCGACCGCATGCGCCGACGCCGCGAGGGCCGCGCACGCCATGGGCGCATCGGCGCCGGCAAGGTGATCCTGATGGCCCTGATCGTGCTGGGCACCGTGCTGGGGGTGGGCTTTGCCACCGGCTACCAGCAGGTGGTGAGCGACCTTCCCGAGATCGACGACCTCAAGCCCGTGGGGCTTGGCCAGAACACGCGGATCTATGACCGCAACGGCAAGCTGCTCGGGTACATCGCCGGCGTCACCAACCGCACCGAACTTCCGCTGTCGCGCATGCCCATCTCCCTGCGCGAGGCCACCATCGCGATCGAGGACAAGCGGTTCTACGAGCATGACGGCGTCGACTGGGTGCGCGTGGTGGGCGCCGCGGCACGGAACGCGCTCAGCAACGACGGGCTGCGGCAGGGCGGCAGCACCATCACCATGCAGCTGGTGAAGAACCTCTACGACCCCGACGCCCCGCGTGATATCGCGCAGAAGATCAAGGAGGCCCACCTCGCGCAGGAGGTGGAGAGGCGCTTCACCAAGGAGCAGATCCTCGCCAAGTACCTGAACGGCGTCTTCTACGGGCAGAACGCCGTGGGGGTGCAGGCGGCATCGCTCACGTACTTCGACAAGCCCGTGTGGGCGATCAGCCTCCCGCAGGCGGCTCTCCTCGCCGGCCTGCCGCAGGCACCTTCCGCCTACAACCCATTCGTGAACCCCAACGACGCCCGGGCGCGCCGCAACACCGTGCTGCAGGAGATGGCCAACCAGGGGTACATCACGCAGGCAGAGGCCGACGAGGCCAAGGCATCGGACCTCCAGCTGAAGCGCGGCCGCACGTACGAGCGCAAGAAGGAGGGCTACTTCTTCGACTACGTGCGGCAGGAGTTGATCGACGAATACGGCGACGAGCGCGTGCAGCAGGGCGGCCTGAAGGTGCGCACCACCATCGACCCGAAGCTGCAGCGCGCTGCCGAGCAGGCCATCGCCCGCAATCTCGGGCAGCCCGGTGACCCCGCAGCGGCCGTGGTGCTCCTGGATGCCCGCACGGGGTACATCCGCGCCATGGCCACCAGCACCGAGTACGGCAAGGACAGCCAGTTCAACTACGCGGCTCAGGCGCGGCGCCAGCCCGGGTCCACCTTCAAGACCTTCGTGCTCACCCGCGCCATCGCCGACGGCATCAACCCGTACTCGACCATCTACGACAGCAAGCCCATCGACATCGACGACCCCAAGTGGGGTCCGATCGAGGTGGCCACGTATTCCAAGTCCTACCGCGGGGCCACTCCCATCGCGCGGGCCACACTGTCGTCGGACAACTCGGTGTACATCCAGATGACGCTCGACGTGGGGCCCGACCGCGTGGTCAACATGGCGCGGCGGATGGGCGTGGAGAGCACGTTGCCGGTGGTGCCGTCCATCGGCCTGGGATCCGGCGAGGTGACGCCGCTCGAGATGGCCGCGGCCTACGCGCCGCTGGCCAACGGCGGGTACCGCGTGAAGCCGGTCGCAATGACCGATCTGGGCGAGGGCATTCCCAAGGGCGACCTGGCCACGCCGAAGCGCACCCGCGTGTTCCCCGACGGGGTGGCATATGAGGTGACGCGCATCCTGCGCAGCAACGTGACGGGCGGCACCGGCACCGCGGCCAACATCGGCGGGGCCGTGGCCGGCAAGACGGGCACGACCGATGACTACACCGACGCATGGTTCGTCGGCTATACGCCCAAGTACGTGTGCGCCGTGTGGGTGGGCTACCCCAACGACGACGGGGTGCGGCGCAGCATGACCAGCGTGCACGGCATCACCGTGGCCGGCGGCACGTTCCCGGCGCGCATCTGGGGCGACTTCATGCGCACGGTCACGGCGAAGGACGGCGAAATCGACTGGCCGCTGCCCAAGAACGCCGTCGAGTGGTCGGCGTTCTCATCCGACTTCACCGAATCGGCCGGCTCGTACGTGGTGAGCTCGGCGAAGAGCACCAGTACCGCGGACACGACCACGAAGACAAAGCCCGGCACCACCACGACCGCGCCCGCCACCACGACGCCGACGGCGCCGGCACCCACGGCACCGGCGCCTGCTCCTGCACCTGCACCTGCACCTGCTCCGGCCCCGGCGCCTGCGCCTGCGCCTGCTCCGGCACCTGCGCCAGCCCCGGCGCCTGCACCGGCACCTGCTCCGGCACCTGCGCCAGCGCCAAACCCCTAGGGGTCGCCGTGCTCTGCACCCCCGGTGCG
>JAUROO010000011.1 GCA_030829765.1 Miltoncostaeales bacterium
ACGACCGCGGCGGTGGGCAGGGGGATCCCGAAGTCGGCGAAATGGTCGACCTCGGCCTGGAAGGTGACGAACTTGCCCACGCCGGTCGTGATGAACAGCAGGCCTGCCGCCACCCGCAGCACAAGCAGCGCCGTGGCCCACCCGGTGTCGCCCCCGCGGGGTGAGAGGATCGCGCGCGCCATGCCGTTCCGTGCCATGGGGTGAGCGTACGCGCCCCGGGCGGGCATCCCGCCGGGAACGGGAGCGGTTTGCGCTAGGCGGTTCCCGCCCGCTCGCGGCAGGCGTGGATGATGTCCAGGGCCTCCTGGCGATCGCCGTACCCACGCACGCTCGTGTCTCCCGCCTCGAGGTCCTTGTAGACCGTGAAGAAGTGCTCGATCTCGTTGAGCAGGTTGGGGTTGACATCACCGATGTCCTGCACGCCCGACCACTGCGGGTCCTTCAGCGGCACCAGGATCACCTTCTCGTCGGACCCCTTCTCATCGCTCATGTGGAACACGGCCACGGGGCGGGCGCGGATCCAGCATCCGGGGAAGGTGGGCTCACCCACCAGCACCAGGGCATCGAGCGGGTCGCCGTCCTCGGCGAGTGTGCCCTCGATGAATCCGTAGTCGGCCGGGTACCGCATGGCGGTGAACAGCATGCGGTCCAGCATGATGCGGCCGGACTCCTCATCCAGTTCGTACTTGTTGCGGGACCCACCGGGGATCTCGATGAGCACCATCACATCGTCGTCTCGTTGCATGGGGCGGCACTGTGCCACACCGGGGTGGGTGTCCTAGCCTGCCCGCATGAGGCGCCATGGCCCACGCATCCGCATCGTGCTCGCGGCGCTGGTCGCCGCCGCCGCCGGGGCGCTCGGGGTGGTCGTGGCCGCTGTCGCCGGCGGGCAGGTGACCGGCTCCGAGCTCCTCCCGGACCTCCGCCAGGAGGTTCCGTCGCAGGTCGCGGTGCGCCGCGACCGGGGACGTGCCGTGCTGGTCTTCCGCTCGGCCGTGCAGAACGTGGGCGCGGGGCCCCTGGTGGTGGATGGCCGGCGCACGCGCGGCACGCGCACCATGACCGTGCGGCAGCGGGTCACGCGCGCCGACGGCTCCGTCGCGGAGATACCCCTCGACGCCCGCATGCGTTTCCAGCCCGGGTGGCACGACCACTGGCACCTGCTGGGGTTCGACCGCTTTGACCTGCGCGATCCGGCCACGGGACGCCGCGTGGCGCGCTCCAAGAAGGTGGGCTTCT
Organism: Miltoncostaeales bacterium; assembly: GCA_030829765.1. Classification (GTDB taxonomy): domain Bacteria; phylum Actinomycetota; class Thermoleophilia; order Miltoncostaeales; family Miltoncostaeaceae; genus SYFI01. The sequence continues at coordinate 1,240 of JAUROO010000011.1, forward strand.
GCCTGGGCAGCCGCTACCGGGTGGACACCGAGGTGGCGGGGGCCCCTGCCGAGCCGGTCTTCAACCACAACTGCGGTCGCTCCCTGCCGGGGCTCATGCGCATGAGGATGGGCATCGATGTGGGGTATGCGGACGACTACGCGGCGTTCGTGGAGTTCCAGTACATCGACATCTCCCGCGCGCGACCGGGGCGCTACCTGCTCACCCATGTCGCGGATCCAGATCATCGCCTGCTGGTGGGCGATCGCTCGGACGACTCCGCCCATGCGCTGATCGTCCTGTCGCGTGCGGCGCGCCGGGGCGGCCTGCCGAGGGTGCGGGTGCTCGCCACGTGCGTGGGCGAGTCCTCGGGGTGCGTGGTCCAGGCGGCGCCCTGATCCCCAGGCGGGTGGTGGCGGAACCGCCGGGCCCGCACGCGATTCGGTGATGCTTCTGTAAGGAAACGCCGAAGTCCGTGTTCCCGTGCACGGGAATGCCCCCCGGACGGGTGGGCATGCGCGACACTCGGGGAGTGACCCGCCCCCGCCTTGCGCCAGTCATCACCACGTCCGTTGTCATGCTCGCCGCATGCGCGGGGACGGCGGTCGCCGGCACCCCCGGAGCGGCATGCGACGCCCGGGCGGTGGCGTTCGCGGCGGAGGACACCGGGCGCTTCACATGGCGCCTCACCCGCAGCCTCACCTACTACGCGAGCGCCAAGGTCCAGGTGCGGCGCACCGGAGACGCCGGGGAATTCACCACCCTCGCCAGCACGCCGGTGGCAGCGGCGGGCACCTATACGCAGCAGGCCGACATCGGGGATCCGCGCCTGGAGGCAGGCGCCTGGGACTGGCGGATGTTCCTCACCGAATGGGACGGCACCACCTTCTCGTGCGATGGACCCGCGTTCCAGGTGACCCGCCTCCCCGCTCCGGAGATCGCGTTCACGGGGCCCGGCATCACCGCCGATGGCTGGCGCTCCATCGGTGCTGACCAGATCGTGTCGGTGGCCCCGGGGCCGGGAGACGCGTCCGTCGGTGCCACGGCGCGCGTGCGGTTCCAGTACTCCGGGCGGTGGTGGAGCAGCACCCGGTCGGCGCCCGCCGAGATCCCGTTCCGTGAGGTGACGGCCATCACGGCGTACCGTCGTACGGCTGATGGCCTCACCGGCGAGGCCCGCACGGTCACCCTGCGCCGTGACTCCTGGGCGCCCACCGAGCCCCGTCCGCATGCCGATGCCGTGGCAGTCGGCCCCGATGGCGCCACGGTCCGGTTCAGCGCGTCCACCGACTGGGCGTCCGGTGTGGCCGGCTACCAGGCGCGGGTCACGGGCGCGGAGCGGAGGGAGGGAGCGTGGGCACCCGTGCAGGGGTTGAGCGTGCGCGTGTCTCCCGGTGCCGCCACCGGAACGCTGGAGATCCGTGCCTGCGACCGCGTGGGCAATTGCTCGGACCCTGCGGAGGTCGCCCTGCGCACCGCCGAGGCACCTGCTCCCGCTCCCGGATCCGGGGATGATGAGGGCGCCGCCCCGGTAGCCCCGTCGCCCCCGGCCCGGTCTGCGGCCCGGCAGCCCGCGCGAACGGGGGCGGCCGCACGGAGCCCGCGCCGCGCGGCAGCAGCGCCGGCGATCTCCCGGCTGCGCGCGTCATCGCCCCGTGGCGGTGCCGGGCGCGTGTCCGTGGATCTCACCCGTCCCGCGGAGGTGACCTTCACGTTCGGCGGGTCCACCATCGCACGGGAGTGGCTGGGCGCCGGCCGCACGCTCGTGCGCCTGCCCGCCCAGTCCGCGCGCCGCCGTGGGACGCTGACGGCGCAGCCGTTCGCCGGTACGAGCAGGGGCGAGGCCGTCACGGCCACCATCACCCTGCCCGGTGGCGCACGCCGTCGCGAGTCGTCGCGCCGCCGCACGACATCCATGCATCCCGGCGCCCGGGCGGTGCTGTACGACCTCGACGCCGCCGTTCGCGAGGTGGTGGACCCGCTGGATGGCGCTGCCGGGCTCAGTCATCGCACGGGCGCGCTGCGACAGGAGCCGTCCACCAGCGGGTTGTTCGCCGGTGATGACGATGCCGCGCGCATCGCGAAGGTGACCGAGGAGGACCTGCGGGGCCTGTCAGCGCCGCAGATCGCTGACGTGCTGCGGGGGGCCATCGAGGGCTCCGACAGCCACGTGGTGGCCTTCGACGAACTCACGCCGTATGAGGCCGATCCGAAGGGGCCGGTGGTCAAGGGCGGCCGGATTCCGCCTGCCGACCCGTCGTCGCCCGGCGCCCAGCTGGCGCAGGCACTCCTCGCCCTGGACGTGCCCTCGCCGTACGGCGGCACATGGGCCAGCCGTGTGCACGTCTACATCGCCCCGGCGGTCACATCGGCCATGGCTGCCGGTCGGGGGCCCGATCGGAATCTTGGGCGTGATGGCAAGGCGCGCTTTCGCACCTACCGCACCGTGATGACCGGGCTGGCCCGTGCGGGAGCCGTGTGGATCGAGATGTACCACGGCATCACCGCGCGGCCGTCACCCTTCACCGTCACGGAGTGGCGGCGCGCGCCGGCGGCCTTCCGCGCCGAGTACCGCCGGGCGGGGGGCGACCCCTCGCGCCTGCACTTCCTGCTGACGGGCACGGATCGCTACCCGCGCGGCCGCCTCCCCGCGGGCTGCGTCACGCCCCAGGCGTGCCAGTGGGAGCTGGCGGAGGCCACGTCGGCGGGGCGCGCCATCCTCGCCAACGGGGTCGGCGGGTACCGGCTGGGTGCCCAGGCCCGCCCGTTTCTGGCCGAATGGCAGGTACGCGTGCCCTAGGATCCGGGCGTGCTCGACCGCATCGCGCGCGTCTCCGACGCCCACCCCGTACGCGTGATCCTGATCGCCCTGGCGGTCGCCGCCGCGGCGCTCGGCATCGGCATCTCCCTTATCGGTGGCCTCTCGGCCAGCGGGTTCAACGACCCCGCGTCCAACGCCGTGGTGGCGCAGGACGAGATCGTCGCCGCCACCGGCGCCTCCGCGGTCCCGTCGCTGATCGCGGTGGTGGATCCCGGCGCACCCATCGCCTCGCCCGAGGGGCAGGCCGCGGTGGCGCGCGTGGTGGCGGCCATGGACGACGACCCGGACGTGGCACGGGTGCTCGCCCCCTCGCCCCAGGCACCGCAGCTCACGTCCACCGATGGTGAAAAGGCCAGCGTGGTCGCCTACTTCGGCGACATCGACGAGGACCAGTCGCAGGCCGCCGCTGCGCGACTGGAGGATGACCTCAGCGCCATCCCGGACGTCACGGTGGGCGGCCCGTGGACCGCCGCGGCGGAGACCAGCAGCATCGTGGGCGAGGACCTCCTGCGCGCCGAGCTGATCGCGTTCCCGCTCCTGTTCCTGGTGTCGCTGTGGGTGTTCCGCGGCCTCGTCGCGGCGATGCTGCCCCCGCTGATGGGGGCCCTGGTCATCTTCGGAGGCTTCTTCTTCCTGGGGGTCGGCAACGAGGCCTTCGGCCTGTCCGTCTACGCCCTCAACCTGGTCACCGGGCTCGGCCTGGGGCTGGCCATCGACTACAGCCTGCTGATGGTGTCGCGCTATCGGGAGGAGATCGCGCGATCGGGCCCCGGTCGCGAGGCACTCGCCGTCACCATGCGCACCGCGGGCCGCAGCGTGATCTTCAGCGCCATCACGGTGGGCGCGGCACTCGCGGCGCTCATGATCTTCCCGCAGGACTTCCTGTTCTCCATGGGCTTCGGC
>JAUROO010000110.1 GCA_030829765.1 Miltoncostaeales bacterium
ATCGAGGATGCGGTCGACGCAACTGGCGCACGTGCCATCGTCGATCGTGAGCGCCACCTTGCGCCCCGCGCTGGCAGGACCCTCGGTGATGACCCTCCCGGGACCAGGCACCGGCGGGCGTATGCGCTGGGGGGACTGCGCCACGGCGTCGGCCGTGGTGGGCACCGCCGCGGGCTCGGGGGCCGGTGACGCAGTGGTGGGCTGGCGATACGCCGGGGAAGACGCCGTCGCAGGGCCGGGATCGTCCCCGCCCCCGCCGGACACCACCACGCCCACGGCGACGCCTGCGGCGACCACCACGGCGCCCGCGGCAAGAGCCCCGGTACGGCGGCGGCGCGTGCGTGCGCGCCGCTCTGCACGGCGCCTCTCGAGGTCCGGTCGCTCCATGGGTGCATCCTAGGAGCGAGCCGTGACACCCGGATCCCGGCCGGGCCACGGGCACCCGGGCAAAGCCGGAGACCGGATTCGAACCGGTGACCCCCTGTTTACAAGACAGGTGCTCTGACCAACTGAGCTACTCCGGCGGGACCCGCCGCGCGGGCCGGGGGGATGATGCCTAGTCGACGACCTCGACGGGGATTCCGGCGTGCTTCTCGACCTCGGCCGCGACATCCGCACCGAACACCTTGCCGAGGAACCCGTGATGGCTGTGTCCCACCACGATCAGGCGCGCGCGGTACTCCTGCGCGGTCTCCACGATCAGGGAGCCCGGCTCACCGATGGCCCACGCGTACTCGGCCTTCGCGACGGCGCCGTCCTCCACGCGACTCTTCGCCTCCTGCAGCACCTCGTGTACGTCGGGCATCTCTGGGAACGGGCCCTGCATGGGGCTGCCATCGCCCATGGTGCCGAAGGCGCGCGGACCGGTGGGGTCGAGCACGGCCTCATGGACGGCGAGCACCAGCAGCGGTGCGTGCAGCTCGTTGCAGCGCGCGATCGCGTGGTCCAGGGCCTTCTCCGCCGACGCGCTGCGCTCGTAGCCGACCAGGATGGGTGCGCTCATGGGATCCTCGGGTTCATCGGGGTGCCGTGATGCCCCGGAACGTACCCGGAAACGCGTGATGCCGCCATCAATGGCGGCATCACGTCAAACCCTCACCCTCCGATGGAGGGATTGGCAAACCCTCTATCCGAGGTCGAGGACCTCGCGCTCCTTCAGGTGGACCTCCACCTTGCGCTTCACGCGCTGCAGAGCGTTGTCCACGCTCTTGGGATTGCACTCGAGCCGCTCGGCGACCTCCTCGTACGAGCGCCCCTCGAGGTACATGGCCAGCACCTGGCTCTCGAGCGGGCTCAGCACGCGGCCCAGGGTATCCACCAGGCTCTGGAGCTCCTCGGTGGAGATGGCCTGGTTCACGGGGTCGGTCACCGGGTCGTCCGGCAGCACATCGGCCAGGGTGGTCTCCTGCTCGCTGCCGGCGCGCGAGTTGCTGAACGACACGTAGGTGTTGAGGGGGGAGTGCTTGTTGCGTGCCGCCGTCTTGATGGCGGTGATGATCTGCCGCGTCACGCAGAGTTCGGCGAACGACCGGAACGACGCCTCGCGCTCGGGCCGGTAGTCGCGGACGGCCTTGAACAGGCCGATGAGACCCTCCTGGATGAGGTCCTCGGAGTCACCGCCCGCCAGGAAGTACGCGCTGGCCTTGAGGCGCACGAATCCCCGGTAGCGGGAGATGATCTGATCCATCGCCTGGCCGTCACCGGCACGGGCGCGGCGGACGAGGCCCTCGTCGACGATGTCGACGTGCCCCTGTTGGTCCAGATCGGTCAGCCGGCGCGCAGCGGCACCCATGTTCACTCCTGTGTGGCGTTTCGGAGGGCTCTCACCATCCCTCAACCTTCGGTTAAGACTCAGGGTGAATCTTTACTTGAAGGTAAGAGATGGGGGATTGATACCGATCGCACAAGACGGTGTCAACCTCTGCCCCCGGATCAGCCCCCCGCCACGGCACGGAAGGCCAGCACCGCTGCGGCCGTGGAGAGGTTCAGGGACCCCACCCTCCCCCGCATCGGGATGCGCACCAACTGGTCGCAGACCTCCCGCACCTTCGGCCTGAGGCCCGCTCCCTCAGCGCCCAGCACGATCACCGCCGAGGGGTCCCATGCCACCTCGCGGTAGTCCGTGCCGCCATCCGCGTCGGCGCCCACGGACCATCGGCCCGCCCCCGCAAGGTCATTGACGAAGGCCACGACCGACCCGATGCGCGCGATGGACAGGTGCTCAACTGCACCGGCGGACGCCTTGCAGGCGACCGCGGTGATCCCCGGACTGCCCCTGGACGGGATGACGAGCCCGGCGAAGCCCGCCGCATCGGCGACCCGTGCCACCGCGCCAAGGTTGCGCGGGTCCTGCACCTCATCGAGCACCATCACCGGGCCGTCACCCTCGAGCACGGCCTGAGGGTCTGCGTAGGGGTACTCATCCGTGATCGCCACCATCCCCTGGTGGTCACCGGTGCCCGCGAGGCGCGCCAGGTCCTCGCGCCGCTTCACCACCACCGGCACCCCGGCAAGCGCGGGGTCGTCGGCGGCCTGCGCGAGGGCCCACACCTCCTCCACGGGCCGCCTGGCGGCCATGATCAGCTCGCGCACGGGATTGCGCCCGTACACCAGCACGGGCCCGTCATCGTCGCCGTGGTGGGGCCTCCGCCCATGGCGCCGGCTGGTCATGACGCCGGGATCACCTCGGGCCCGTCCGGCCCGTCGCGGAGTTCGAAGCCCAGGGCGAGGATGGCATCGCGGATCTCGTCCGCGCGGGCGAAGTCGCGGTCCGCGCGGGCGCGCTGGCGATCATCGACCAGCGCGCGCACCGCGTCGGGCACCTCATCATCGCCGGGGGACGCAAGCCCGGACAGGCCGAGCATGTCGAGCAGCGCGGCGAGGTCCAGCCGGATCTCCTGCACCTGCCCCTCGGGCAGTCGTCCGCGCTCGAGTGCCTGGTTGATCGCGCGCACCAGGTCGAAGACCGCCGCCATGGCGCCCGGGGTGCCGAAGTCGTCATCCATCGCTGCGATGAAGCGCTCGCGCGCTGCCGCCGCTGCGGTCGCGAGTTCCACGTCGATCGTGTCCCCGGGCTCCGCGAGCGCGCGGTCCAGGGCGCGGATGGCGTTTCGGACGCGCCGGCAGGCGGCCTCGGCATCGCGCATGCGCTCATCCGAGAAGGGCAGCCGCGACCGGTAGTGGCTCTGCATGAAGTACGCGATGACCGTGTCGGCGCCCCACTGCCCCACCACGTCCGCGAGAAGGGCGATGTTGCCGATGCTCTTGCTCATCTTGCTGTCGCTGAGCTCGAGCATCTCGTTGTGCATCCAGATGCGCGCGAAGGGGGTGCCGTGCGCACCCTCGCTCTGGGCGATCTCATTCTCATGATGCGGGAAGACCAGGTCGATGCCGCCCCCGTGCACCGAGAAGCCCATACCGAGTTCCTTCTCGGCCATGGCCGAGCACTCGATGTGCCACCCGGGACGCCCGGGGCCCCACGGGGAGTCCCACCAGGCGTCCTCGCCCTCCTTCAGGCCCTTCCAGAGCGCGAAGTCGAGGGGATCATCCTTGAGGTCGCCCGGGTCGGTGTCGGGCATGTCATCCAGTCGCCGGCCCGACAGGCAGCCATAGTCGGCGAACCCGCGCACGCGGAAGTAGACATCTCCGCCGGCCTCGTACGCCAGGCCGCGCTCCACGAGGTCGGCAATGAGCGCCACGATCTCGTCCATCGAGTCGGTGACGAGCGGCTCGGCATCCGGGCGCCCGAGGCCCAGCAGGTCGGTGTCCTCGATGTACTGACGGGTGCACCGCTCCGCGAGCTCTATCGACGGGATCCCCTCGGCCCGCGCGGCGTCGTAGATCTTGTCGTTGACGTCGGTGACGTTGATGACCAGGCGCGCGCGCTGCCCGCGGCGCTCGATGTAGCGCTTCAGCACCGAGAAGACCACGAACGGGCGCGCGTTGCCGATGTGGATGCGCGAATACACCGTGGGCCCGCACGCGTAGATCCCGATCACGCCGTCCACGTCGGCGGCGACGGGCTCCGTCCGGCCCGTGAGGGTGGAATGCAGGCGCAGGCTCACGCGGCATCCACAAGGGCCACGGCCTGGCAGGCGATGCCCTCGCCGCGGCCCGTGAAGCCCATCCGGTCAGTGGTGGTGGCGTGCACCGACACCGGCGCGCCCACGGCGGCCGTGAGCGCCTGCTCCATGGCCGCACGGTGCGGCGACACGCGGGGACGCTCGCACACGACGACCGCGTGCACGTTCACCGGGGTGGCGCCCTGCTCCCCCAGCACCCCGATCACGTGCGTGATCATCGCCGTGCCCGTGACGCCCGCCCATTCGGGCGCCCCCGAGGGGAACAGCACGCCGATGTCAGGGCCCCCCGCGGCCGCGAGGAGGGCATCGCACACCGCGTGCGCCACGACATCCCCGTCCGAGTGCCCGGCGAGGCCCTCGGGGTGATCGATGCCGACCAGGCCCAGCACCAGGGGAACCCCCGCCTCGAGGCGGTGCGCATCCACGCCCATGCCGACCCTCATGCCCATCGAATGGCCACCTGCTCCGGTTCGCGGCCGCGGAACCGGGTGATCGTCTCATAGCCCGCCCCACGCAGGGCCGCGACGGCCGTCGGATAGTCGCGGGCGACATCCTCCGGCCGGTGCGCATCGCTCGCGAGGGTCACGGGAACCCCGGCGCGACGGAAGGCGGCAAGCCAGTCCGGGTCCGGGTACAGCTCGCGGCATGGCTTGCGCAGGCCCGCCGATGAGCACTCCACGGCCACGCCCGACTCCGCGATCTGCGCGATCACCGCATCGCGGCGTGTCGTGAGCCCCTCGGGCATCGGCGTGCCGAACACCTTCGGCAGGTCCGGGTGGGCCAGCACATCGAACAGTCCGCTTGCGGCGGCTGCAGCCAGCTCGTCGAGGTAGCGGCCCCAGGTCTCACCGGCGCCCAGGGAATCCCAGCAGGGGTAGTCGGGGTGATCCACCGCGAGGTCGCCCAGCCAGTGCACCGATCCCAGCACGATGTCGAACGGCTGGGATGCGAGGAGCACGCGGATGTCGTCCTCGCGTCCCGGGATCCAGTCCATCTCGATGCCAAGCAGCACGGGAAGACCGGAATCACGGGCCCGGCCGATGGCCGCGCAGTGCTCTGCCAGGTCCTCTGTCGCCTCACCCTGCCACCAGGCGTTCGGGTGCCAGTCGCGCACCTCCCGGAACCGGTGCACGTGCTCGGTGATGGCGATCTCGTCCACCGCACGCCTCCGCGCGGCCTCGACGTAACGCGCGATCCATGCAGTGGACCGCGGCCCGCCGTCGGCATCCCAGCGGTGCCGATCGGCCTCGCGGGCCTCCGGGCCATCAGGCTGCAGGTGGAGGTGGTAGTCGGTCAGCACCGCCGCGGGACGTTACGTGATGCGGCCCGCGCCCAGCAGGACCTCGGCCAGGCGCAGATCCGCCGGGGTGGTCACCTTCAGGTTGGGCGCGCCGGGGTCGAGCATGTGCACGGGCACGCCCCGCCGCTCGGCCATTCCGGCGCAGTCGGTGGCGGCGTCCAGTTCGGCGTCGCCGGCGTCGGCGAACGCGGCGCGGAGAACGCGTGCACCGAACACCTGCGGGGTCTGCGCGCCCCAGAGGCCCGCGCGATCGACGGTCGCCTCCACCACGTCGCCCGCAGCTCCGCGCTTCAGGGTGTCCGCGACCGGCGCGGCGGCGATGACGCCGGATACGTCCGTGACGCGCGCGGTGAGGCGGTCCACCAGCGCGGGCGTGAGCAGCGGGCGGGCGGCATCGTGGACGAGGATGGCCTCGACATCGGTCGGCAGCGCGGCGATTCCGGCCGCCACCGATCGCTGGCGACTGCTGCCTCCGGGCACGATCGCGTGCACGGGAGCGTCATCGCCCAGTGCGGCCGCCATCTCGCGCTCGCGCCCTGGCGGGCATGTCACCACCACCGCGGCGATGTCCGAGGCGCGGGCGAGCGCGCGCACCGACCAGGCGACCATCGGCCGCCCTGCCACGCGCACGAGGGCCTTGGGCTGGTCCGCGCCCAGGCGCTCGCCGGATCCCGCGGCCACCACGATGGCGCCGGTCCTCACTTCGGGGGAGCCGGAAGGCGGGCGAAGATCATCTTGCCCGAGGGGTTCTGGATCGCCGACGTCACCTCCACGTCCATGGGGTCGCGGCCCACCATGGAGCGCGCGCCCTCCACCACCACCATCGTGCCGTCGTCCAGGTAGCCCACGCCCTGGTCATACTCCCGGCCCTCCCGGATGATGCGCACCTCCAGCCGCTCGCCCGGCAGCACCGATGGCTTCAGCGCGATCGCGAGCTCGTTGACGTTGAGGACATCCACCCCCTGGATGCGGGCCACCTTGTTGAGGGCGTAGTCGGTGGTGACGATGCATGCGTGCATGTCGCGTGCGAGGTTGACCAGCTTGGCGTCCACGCCATCACCGGGCACATCCCCGGGGCGCACCTGAACCCGTTGCTCCCCCACCGACTTCATCTCCTCCACCAGATCCAGGCCGCGCCGGCCGCGCTGGCGCTTCTCCGGATCGGCCGAGTCGGCGACCCGGTGCAGTTCCTCCACGACGAAGGCGGGGATCACGATCTGGCCGGGCAGGAACCGGGCGCGCATGACGTCGATGATGCGCCCGTCGATGATCGCGCTGCTGTCGATGAGCCGCGGCGGCACGGATGACGCGCTGCGCGACCGGATGCCCACCAGGCGGAGGATGTCCGCATGCTTGCGTGCCGCGATGCGGGTGAACACGTAGGCCACGAGCAGCACGACGGGCAGCAGCAGGTAGGGGCCCACCACCGGGAGGCGCGCGACAGCCACCCCGGCGAGCGCGGCGGCCACCAGGCCCACCACCAGCCCGAGGGCGCCGACGATCAGCTCGCCCGCCGACCGGGTGTCGGCCGCGCGGTCGATGGCCCGCATGCGCGACGGCAGCCACCGGGCCACCAGGCCGCCCGCGATCCATCCGACGACCGCCCCCGCGGCGATGGCCCCGGCATAGGCCAGGTACTGCCACGGATCGCCGAGCTCGCGTCCGAAGTTGATGGTGCGGCCGATCTGGTACGCGCCGAGCGCACCCAGAAGCATGAGCACCCACTGCGCCACCAGCGCCACGATGCCCCGCGGCTCGCGCGGAGGCGGCGGCCCCGGGTACGGCAGGCCCGACGGCATGCCCCGGCGGGCACCGTCCGTGCCGGTGGCCGTGGTGCGCTCGCTGTCGGTGGACGTCGTCATCACCCCCTGGGCCCGCTCATCCCGCAGATGTTCCACGCGCCGCGGGCCCGGTCCTCCACCGGACCGCGACAGGTCCCGCGAGCATTGCACGCCGCGCGGCCCAGGTCACGCGCCGTTCCCCGCGAATGCGGCGCGGATGGCGTCCGGCACCTCCTCGCGCAGCAGCACGTCCAATCCGGCAGGCACCGCGGCATCACCCACTGGTCCACTGGCAACGCGCGCCACCTGATGTGCCGAGCACACGGCCAGTCGGCGCGCGGCATGGCTCACCGGCCGCACGGCGCCGGTCAATCCGATCTCCCCCATTGCGGCGGTGGGGCCGGTGAGCGGCGTGCCACGGGCCGCGGACGTCACCGCCAGCGCGATCGCGAGGTCGGCGGCGGGGTCCTGCGCCCGGGCGCCACCGGCGACGCTCACGAACACGTCCTGGTCGCCCAGCCGCACCCCCGCGTGGCGTGAGAGCACCGCCAGTACCTGTGCCAGCCGGGTGCGGTCCACCCCGCCCGCCACGCGGCGGGGCGGAACGATGTCGGTGGGGCCCACCAGCGCCTGGACCTCCACGAGCACCGCCCGCGATCCCTCCACCGCGGGGAACAGGCACGAGCCCACGCGCTCCCCTGCCTCGGCCAGGTACACGGACGAGGGGTCGTCCACCGATGCCAGCCCCTCCGGGCGCATCTCGAGGATGCCGGTCTCGTTCGTGGAGCCGAAGCGGTTCTTGAGCGCCCGCAGCACGCGCTGCGCCCGCAGGTCGTCCCCCTCGAACGCGATGACGGCATCCACCATGTGCTCGAGCAGGCGCGGACCCGCGAGCCCTCCGTCCTTCGTCACCTGCCCCACGATGATGACCGCGATGTCGTGCTGTTTCGCCAGGCGCACGAGTTCGGCCGTGACCTTGCGCACCTGTGCCGGGCTGCCCGGCGCGCTGTCGAGCGTATCCGAGGTCAGCGTCTGCACCGAATCGATGGCGCACGCACCGGGGGGATCACCCTCGAGGGTGGCCACCACCGACTCGAGGTGGGTTTCGGGCAGCACGCGGATGCGCCCGCACCCGGGACCCAGGCGGTCGGCCCGCGACTTCACCTGCGCCGGTGATTCCTCGCCGGTCACCAGCAACGCGTCGCGTGACTGCGCCATGTGCGCCAGGGCCTGCAGCACGAGGGTGCTCTTGCCGATGCCCGGCTCGCCACCGATGAGCACCAGCGACCCGGGCACCAGCCCCCCGCCCAGCACGCGGTCGAGCTCGCCGACACCGGTGGGGATCCGGTGCTCGGCGAGCGGCTCCACCTCATCCAGGCGGCGTACCTGCGCGTCCGCGCGTGCGGACGCGGGACCGGGCCCGCGAGCGCGGGACGCCGCCGGGGCGGGTGCCTCGCGGAGGGTGTCCCACTCCCCGCAGGCCGGGCAGCGCCCCACCCACCGGGCCTCCACGTGCCCGCAGCCATCGCATACGAACTGGCTGCGGGCCCGTGGCGGGCTCAGCGATTACTCCGCGTCGGCGTCCGGGTCGGCGCCAACGGCGACCGCCTCGGGCGCCTCCGGCGCGGCGGGCGCCTCGCGGCGCTCCATTGACATCTTGTCGCCGTCGCGCTCCACGACGATCACGAGCCCCTCCTCGAGGGTGCCGTGCAGCAGCTCGTCGGCAAGCGGGTCCTCCAGCAGGCGCTGGATGGCCCGGCGCAGCGGGCGCGCGCCCATGGCCGGGTCGTAGCCCTCCTCCACCAGCAGGTCCTTCGCGGCGTCGGTGAGCTGAATCGACACGCCCTGCTCGGCCAGTTGCTGCTGCAGCCGCACCAGCATGAGGTCGATGATCTGCTTGATCTCGTCCTTCGACAGCTGGTGGAAGACGATGATCTCGTCGATGCGGTTGATGAGCTCCGGGCGGAACACCTTCTTGAGCTCACCCATGATGCGGCTCTTCATGTCGTCGTAGTCCATCCCGCCACCCTCCTCGGCCACGCTGAAGCCCAGCGGCGTGGACCGCGTGATGGTGGAGGCGCCGATGTTCGACGTCATGATCACGATGGCGTGACGGAAGTCCACCTGACGCCCCTGGGCGTCGGTGAGGCGGCCGTCCTCCAGGATCTGCAGGAGGATGTTGAACACCTCGGGGTGGGCCTTCTCGATCTCGTCGAGCAGGATCACCGAGTACGGCTTACGACGCACCTGCTCGGTGAGCTGGCCGCCCTCGTCGTAGCCGACGTAGCCGGGCGGGGATCCCACCAGGCGCGACACCGCGTGCTTCTCCATGTACTCGGACATGTCCACCTGGATCAGCGCCTGCTCGTCACCGAACAGGAACTCGGCCAGGGTGCGCGCGAGCTCGGTCTTGCCCACGCCCGACGGCCCCAGGAAGATGAACGAGCCGGCCGGCCGCTTCGGGTCCTTGATACCGGCGCGTGCGCGGCGGATTGCCCGGCTGGTGGCGGTGATGGCCGCCTCCTGGCCGATGACGCGCTTGTGCAGCTCGTCCTCCATGCGGAGCAGCTTCTGGGTCTCGGCCTCGGTGAGCTTGAACACCGGGATGCCCGTCCACATCGAGACGATGTCGGCGATCTCCTCCTCGCCGATGCTCGGGCGGGGGGCGTCCTCGGCCTTCCACTCCTCCTCGAGGTCGCGCTTCTTGTTGGTGAGGCGGCGCTCGGTGTCACGCAGGTTCGCGGCCTTCTCGAACTCCTGCGCCTCGATGGCCGCTTCCTTGTCCTTGCGCACGCCCTCGATCTCGTCCTCCAACTCGCGGAAGCTGGGCGGGGCGGTCATGGTGCGGATGCGCATGCGGCTGGCGGCCTCGTCGATGAGGTCGATCGCCTTGTCGGGCAGGAAGCGCTCCGAGATGTAGCGGTCGGACAGCACCGAGGCGGCTTCGAGGGCCTCGTCGGTGATGTTGACCTTGTGGTGCTCCTCGTACCGGTCGCGCAGGCCGCGCAGGATCTGCTCGGTCTCCTCGATCGAGGGCTGGTCCACCTTCACCTGCTGGAAGCGGCGCTCCAGCGCGGAGTCGCGCTCGAGGTACTTGCGGTACTCATCCAGCGTGGTGGCGCCCACGGTCTGCAGTTCGCCGCGCGCGAGGGCCGGCTTGAGGATGCTGGCCGCGTCGATCGCGCCCTCGGCCGCGCCCGCGCCCACCAGATTGTGGATCTCGTCGATGAACAGGATGATGTCGCCGCGCTGGCCGATCTCCTTCATCACCTTCTTCAGGCGCTCCTCGAACTCACCGCGGTACTTCGACCCCGCGACGAGCGCGGCCAGGTCAAGCGTGTAGATCTGCTTGCCCCGCAGCAACTCGGGCACCTGCCCCGACGAGATGCGCTGCGCCAGGCCCTCGACCACGGCGGTCTTGCCCACCCCCGGCTCACCGATGAGCACCGGGTTGTTCTTGGTGCGGCGGGCCAGGATCTGCATGACCCGCTCGATCTCCTTCTGCCGACCCACCACCGGGTCCAGCTTGCCGTCGGCGGCGAGCTTGGTGAGGTTGCGTCCGAACTGGTCCAGCAGCTTGCTGTTCTTCTTGTCGCCCGACTGGCTGCCGGAACCGCTGCCCTGGCCCTGCCCCTGACGGCGGCCGGGGCCGGAGAGCATGCGGATGATCTCGTTGCGGATCTTCTCCGAGTCGGCGTCGAAGTCGGCGAGGATCCGTGCGGCGACGCCCTCGTTCTCACGCACCAGGCCCAGCAGGATGTGCTCGGTGCCGATGTAGTTGTGGCCCAGCGACAGCGCCTCGCGCAGCGCCAGCTCGAGCACCTTCTTGGCGCGCGGCGTGAACGGGATCTGCCCCGATGTGACCTCCTCGCCGGATCCGACGATGCGGATGACCTGGGCGCGGACCTCCTCCACCGTGATCTCGAGGCCCTCCAGCACGCGGGCGGCGAGCCCCTCCTCCTCGCGGAGAAGGCCGAGAAGGATGTGCTCGGTGCCGATGTAGTTGTGCTTGAGGGTCCGCGCCTCCTCCTGGGCCAGTACGACCACCTGGCGGGCGCGCTCGGTGAAGCGTTCAAACATCGTGCCTCAATCCTCCTGGGGCCCCGGACCGGGACCATTGGCGGCAGAAGAAATAGGGGACGAACGTAGCACCGGATCAGCCCCCACCGGGGGTTGTTCGGTCGTCCACGGCGGGCGGATCACCGCAGGGCTGCGGCGCGCCCTCGCAGCAGGTCTCCACCTTGCGGTGGCAGCGATCGCACCACAGGCCGTTGTGCCGCCAGGCGAGGGCGGCGTCACACGCGGGGCATGCACCCATCTCCATCGGGAGAGGATGCCAGCAGGGCCCGACGGCGCTCGCGCCACGGGCCCCGCCGGGGGCACTACTCGGCCTGCTCCTCCGCGTCGCCGGCGCCCACGGCGACCGGCTCCTCGACGACCTCGATCACCTCGACCTCAGGGGCGTCGCCGGCGGGGGCCTCCGCGGCCGCATCGGCGGGCGCGGCCTCCGGGGCAGCGGCCGGCACCGGATTGGCGGCGCGGTGCGCCTTCACCGAGCGGTCCTGATCCGGGTATGGCAGCAGGCCCATGATGCGGGCGCGCTTGACCGCCTGCGCCAACTGCGTCTGCTGCCGGCGCGACAGGCCGGTGATGCGACGCGAGCGCAGCTTGCCGCGCTCGGACAGGAAGCGCCGGAGCGACGGGAAGTTCTTCCAGTCGAGCTCCTCGGGAGCCAGAAGCGGACGACGCTTGCGCGGGGCCGGCGCCCCGCCCTTCTTCTTCTTCACCCGCCCGCGACCGCGCGGCTTCGCCATGTGACCTTCCAGGTTGCGACTGCTCTACGAAACGGCGCGGGACGCTATCACCTCGGCGCCCGCCAATTCCACCCCTGCCGGTTTCCGGCCCTACGTCCGCATGGCGGGGAACAGGATGACCTCGCGGATCGAGTGCCGGTCGGTAAGCAGCATCACCAGGCGGTCGATGCCCAGCCCCAGGCCACCGGTGGGCGGCATGCCGTGCTCAAGTGCCACCAGGAAGTCCTCGTCCGCCGGCTGGGCCTCATCGTCACCCGCGGCGCGGTCGGCCTGCAGCATGGCGAACCGCTCGCGCTGGTCGTCGGGGTCGTTGAGCTCGGAGAACGCATTGGCGATCTCCATCCCACCGCAGAAGGCCTCGAAGCGCTCGACCAGGCGCGGGTCGTCCGCGCGCCGCTTGGCGAACGGCGAGAGCTCCAGCGGATAGTCCATGAGGATGGTGGGCTGCACGAGGGTGGGCTCGAGCGCCTGCGACAGGATTCCGTCCACCAGCTTTGGCCACGGGGCGTCGTCGGGGGCGTCGAGCCCGGCCTCGCGCATGCGCGCGCGCAGATCGGCCGCGTCGGGGTGCTCCAGGACATCGATGCCGCTGGCCTCGCGCAGGGCGTCCACCAGCCGCACGCGACGCCAGGGCGGCGTGAGGTCGATCTCGCCGCCCTTCCACGGCACCACGAAGCCTCCCGTGGCCTCACGCGCCGCCTGCGACACCATCTCCTCCAGCATGCGGGCGACATCGTCGTAGTCCGCGTAGGCCTCGTAGGTCTCGAGCATCGTGAACTCGGGGTTGTGCTTGAACGACACGCCCTCGTTCCGGAAGTCCTTCCCGATCTCGTACACCTTGTCGAGCCCGCCCACCAGGCAGCGCTTGAGGTAGAGCTCCGTGGCGATGCGCAGGTACAGGTCGCGGCCCAGCTCATTGTGGTGGGTCACGAAGGGCCGCGCGGCCGCGCCCCCGTAGATGGGTTGCAGCGCAGGCGTCTCGACCTCGATGAAGCCGCGGTCATCGAGGAACCGCCGCACGCCGGCAATGGCCCGGGCGCGGGTGACGAACTGCTCGCGCACCTCCTCGGAGGCCATCAGGTCGAGGTACCGCTGCCGGTAGCGCGTCTCGGGATCGCGCAGCCCCGCGTGGCGGTCGGGGGGCGGACGCAGCGCCTTGGCCAGCATGTCCACCGACGATGCCGCCACCGACACCTCGCCGCGGCGGGTGCGCACGACCGCGCCACGGATGCCGACGATGTCACCGAGGTGCGCCTCGGCGATGAGGGCCAGGCCATCCGGGCCCAGGCGGTCGAGGGTGGCCCACACCTGAATGCGGCCCGAACGGTCCTCGATGTCGGCGAACGCCGTCTTGCCCTGGCCGCGCCGCGCCACGAGCCGCCCGGCGACCGCCACCTGGCCATCGGCCTCCCCACCCGGCTCCAGGCCCTCCCCCGCGACGCGCGCCGTGGCCACCGGCACGCGACCCGTGAACCGGGCGGGGTACGGATCCACCCCGGATTCGCGGAGCTCCGCCGCCTTCTGGCGGCGGTCGGCGATCAGCCGCTCGATGCCGCCATCGGCCCCGGAATCCGGGGCGACATCGTCGGGGGTGCTCAGTCCCCCGCCTCGATCTTGACGACCTGGTACTCCACCTGGCCGCGCGGCGTGGCCACGGTCACCTTGTCGCCCTTCTTGCGCCCCAGCAGCGCCTTGCCCAGCGGGCTCTCGTTCGACAGGCGGTCCTGCAGGGGGTCGGCCTCGGCCGACCCGACCAGGGCGAAGACGCGGCTCTTCTTGTCGGCGGTGGTGCGCACGGTCACCTTGGTGCCGATGGAGACCACGCCGGTGTCCACGTCGTGGCTGTCCACGATGCGCGCGTTGCGCAGCTGGTGCTCCAGTTGCAGGATGCGCGACTCGATGTGCGCCTGCTCGTTCTTGGCGTCGTCGTACTCGGAGTTCTCCGAGATGTCGCCGAACTCACGCGCGGTCTTGATGCGCTCCGCGACCTCGCGGCGCTTGTGCGTCGTGAGGTACTCGATTTCCTCGTGGAGCTTGTCGTAGCCCTCTTGCGTGAGGATGACCTCGCGCTCCATATCGACTCCCCTCGCCGTTGGGACCGCACTTGGCGGCCGCGCACGTTAACCGAGCGGATCACCCGCGCGCAAGCGGCACGTGACGCCGCGCCCGGGGGCTAGGCGGCGGCGTCGCCCGCAGTCGCGGACTGCGCGGCGCGCATGGCGCCGAGACGCGCCAACGCCTCGTCGAGCGTGGCGTCCTCCATCAGCGCCTGCAGCTCGTGCTCGGGCAGACCACGCCCGGCCAGGTACCAGGAGTGGAATTTCCGCAGGTAATGGCATGCGCGCTCATCGCCCATGAGGTCCGCGATGTCACGCGCGAAGTGCTGGAGCTCCCCGATCACCTCACCTGCGGTCGGTCGTGGATCCTGCTCGCCGCGGGCGATCGCCCCGAGTGCCCAGGGATTGCCCAGGGCGGCGCGGCCGATCATCACCGCCGCCGCGCCGGTCATGCCGAGGGCATCGAGCGCGTCCGCGGCATCGGTGATGTCGCCGCTGATCACCACCGGCACATCGACGGCATCCACCACCCGTGCGCTGATCGAGTGATCAGCCGTGCCCGCGTACTCCTCGGCGGCGGCACGCGGGTGGATGGTGATGAGCGCAGCGCCCGCACCCTCGAAACGGCGTGCCACCTCGGCTGGGTCCATGTCACCCGGACGGAGGCCGCGGCGCATCTTCACGGACACCGGGATGCGCACGGCGTCGGCCATCGCGCGCACGACGGCCTCGCCCTTGGCGGGATCGGCGAGCAGGGCGGCGCCCGCTCCGGTCTTCATGATCTTGGGGACCGGGCACCCCATGTTGATGTCCACCATGTCCGCACCGGCATCCTCCACCGCGCGGGCGGCCTCGGCCATGACGTCAGGGTCGCCCCCGAACACCTGAATGGCGATGGGCGATTCGGCCGTGCCCAGTTGCAGCATGTCGCGTGTGCGCTTGTTGCCGTGGCGTATTCCGTGTGCCGCCACCATCTCCGACACCACGAGCCCGGCACCGTGCCGGCGCGACTGAGCACGGAACACGCGGTTGCCGATTCCGGCGAGCGGCGCCTGCACCACCCGGTTGGGGATGGTGAGCGATCCCACCCGGAACGGCTGGGCAAGCGGCCAGAGGCCGTCGGTGGGTGGCGGCGCGACCGGCTCCCGCGCGCGCGCCGCCACGAGGGCGCGCATGCGCTTCTTCACCGCCGGCGCCCCCGCGCGGGCGCACCGGCGGTCCGCTCATGGACGATGCGGAGCCCCTCGAGGGTGAGCATGGGCTCGTGCTCCTCCACCAGCACCGAGTGCGGAATGACCAGCGGCGCGAGCCCGCCGGTGGCCACCACCACCGGCTGGGCACCGAGCTCAACGGCCACACGGCTCACCATGCCGTCCACCATCGCGGCCGCACCCAGCACCAGCCCGGACTGCATGCTCTCCACGGTGTTGCGGCCGATCGCCGCAGGGGGGGTGGCCAGCTCCACCCGCATCAGGCGCGCGGCGCGCTGCGACAGGGCATCGAGCCCGCTGTCCACCCCGGGGGCAATGACCCCCCCGAGGAACTCGCCGGCCTCGGACACCACATCGAGCGTGGTGGCGGTGCCGAAGTCGACCACCACGCATGGCCCGCCATGGAGGGCGTGCGCTGCGACGGCATTGGCGATGCGATCGGCACCCACCTCATGCGGGTTGTCCACCAGGAGGGACATGCCCGTGCGCACCCCGGGGCCCACGACCACGGCGGGCCGGTCGAGGTAGCGATCGGCCAGCGCCTGGTAGGCCACCGTCAACTCGGGAACCACCGAGGCCACCACCACGTGGTCCACCTCGGTCAGGCTGCCTCCGCGCAGCTGCAGGATGTTGTCGTGGCTGGCTGCGAGCTCGTCCACCGTGGTGCGGCGGATGGTCGATACCCGCCAGTCGTGCAGCAGCTCGTCGCCGGAGAACAGGCCCGCGACGGTCTGGGAGTTGCCGACGTCCACCGCAAGCAGCATCAGGCCAACGGCTCCTTGTCATCGGTGCGCAGCACCTCGACGGTGATGTCCTGCGTGGTGTGGATCTCCACCCGCGGGATGATGCGCGTGGGGCGGTTCTTGTCCCACACCCACACGTCCTCCATCACCACGTGGAAGAACGGATATGCCGCCTGCGGGTCCACCTGGCGCTCGAGCCGGTTGCACAGGTACGTGGCCTCCTGCGTGAGCACGCAGTAGCGGAAGAGCGGGAACACGTCCGCGTATTCGCGCTTGAGACGCAGTTCCAGCTCGGCGTCGTACTCGTCCAGTTCGTCGGTGTGCGACATGGGCCGGAAAGCATAGACCCGCCCCGCGCCAATGCCCTGATGGCCCCCCGGGCGGACCTGCGTCAGGCCAGGGGCCCGAGGCGGGTCGCATGCTGCGCCTGCACGGCGGACGCCGCGAGGAGGTCAGCGACGTGTGCGCCATCCGGCAGCACGAGGTCAGGAGCAATCTCGACAAGGGGCTCCAGGGCGAACCGGCGCTCGTGCAGGCGCTCATGCGGAATGACCAGATCGGGCGCGCGCCACGCGCCGCTGTCCCAGGCGAGGATGTCGATGTCGAGTGGACGCGGGCCCCAGCGCGGTCCCTCGATCCGGCCGGCCTCGGCCTCGAGGGCCTTCGCCAGGCCGAGCATGCCCGGGGGGTCCAGGGCGCCGTGCACGCGGCAGGCGGCGTTCAGGAACTCGGGCTGGTCCACCACGCCCTGCGGCGCAGTGGCGTACGCGCCGCTCACCGCCTCCACCTCCAGGCCCTCATCGGCGAGCCGGCCAAGGGCCCAGCGCAGGGCATCGGCCCGGTCGCCCAGGTTCGATCCCAGCCCGAGCCACATCACGCTCACGCCGGGTCGCGTTCCGCGTGCAGCGTCACCGAGACGTCATCGAGGACGTGGGGGATCGCAACCTGCGGCTTCGCGACGGTCACCGTCACAGCGCACACCACGGGCTCACGCAGCGCGCGGTCGGCGATCAGGCGGCACAGGCGCTCGAGCAGGGCCACGGGCTCGCCGGCGACGATGCCGGCCACGTCATCCGCGATCACCGCGTAGTCCACGGTGTCTGCCAGGTCATCGCTCGCCGCAGCGGCGTCGGTCGCGAGGACCATGTCCAGGTCCACCACGAAGCGCTGGCCGAGGACCCGCTCGGCCTCATGCACGCCATGCCGGCCCGCCACCTCGAGCCCCCGTATGCGCACCACCACATCGCTCATGCCCCGCCCCCGCGGATCTCGGTGAATACCCGCAGGGCATCCACGGTCTCGTCCACATCATGCACCCTCACCACGGAAGCGCCCGCGGCAACGGCAGCCAGCGCGGCGCCGAGCGACCCGGCGCGACGTTCCCCCACATCCCGCCCGGTCAGCGAGCCGATCATTCCCTTGCGCGCTGCGCCCACCAGGACGGGGCGCCCCAGCGAGGAGATCACTCCGAGCCCCCGTAGAAGCGCGAGGTTGTGGTCGAGCGACTTCCCGAAGCCGATCCCCGGATCCAGCACGATGGCATCCTCAGCCACCCCCCCGCGGACTGCGGCGGCCATGCGCCCCTCGAGGAACGCGGCGACCTCGGACACCACGTCCCCGTAGTGCGGGTCATCCTGCATGGTCGCGGGCTCGCCCTGCATGTGCATGAGGCAGATCCCGACGCCCCTCTCGGCGACCAACGGGAGCATCGCCGGGTCCCCCCCGGCGGAGACATCGTTCACCAGCACCGCGCCGGCATCGATGGCCACCCGGGCCACTGCCGCATGACGGGTGTCGACGGAGAGTGGTGCGGCGGGCACGGTGCCCGCCAGCGCGCGCATCACGGGCGCGAGGCGCGCGATCTCCACCTCCGTCCCGGCCGGCGTCGCGCCGGGCCGGGTGCTCTCGGCTCCCACGTCGATGATTGCCGCCCCACCGGCGGCCATGGCGCGGGCATGATCCGCGGCCGCAGCGCCATCGAGGTATTCGCCCCCGTCACTGAACGAATCGGGGGTCACATTGAGGATCCCCATCACGCACGGTGCGCGAAGCCAGGTGAGCGGTGACACGGCGATGCCCGCAGGCTACCCCGGTGCCAGGCAGCAGCGCAGTGCCCGCCGCGGAGCGGCTACGCGCCTGCGGTGCCCGGGGCGCTGCCCGGGGCGGGGGGCGGCAGCGGCGAGCGGCGCTTCGATGCACCGGCCTCGTCGGCCTCGCGTTCGGCCTCAGCGGCCTTCTGGCGGGCGCGCTCGTCCTTCACCCGGAAGACATCGGCCTCCGACTCGCCCTCGAGCAGGCGCAGGAACTCATCGCGCTCGATGGTCTCGCGGCGCAGGAGGACCTGGGTGATGTTCTCGAGGGCATGGCGGTGCTCGGACAGGATGTCCTTCGCGCGCTGGTAGGCGTCCTCGATGATGCGACGGATCTCGACGTCGATCTGGCGGGCGATGTCATCGGAATAGTCCGGCTCGGAGTGCATGTCGCGACCGAGGAACGGGGCGCCGTGGTTGTGGCCCAGTACCCGCGGGCCGAGCTTCTCACTCATGCCGAAGCGCATGGTCATCTGCTTGGCCGTGGCCGTGACCTTCTCGAGGTCGTTGGCGGCGCCCGTGGTGATCTCGGCGAACACCAGCTCCTCGGCGGCACGGCCTCCGAGCGTCATGGCCATGGTGTCCTCGAGCTGCGCACGCGTGGTGAGGAACTTGTCCTCGGCGGGCATCGAGATGGTGTAGCCCAGGGCCTGGCCGCGGCTGACGATCGAGATCTTGTGCACCGGGTCGGCGTTCGGGAGGAAGTGCCCCACGATGGCATGGCCCATCTCGTGATACGCGGTGACCACCCGCTCCTTGTCGGACAGCAGGCGGGTCTTCTTCTCCGGGCCCGCGATCACGCGCAGGATGCCCTCCTCGAGCTCCTGGCCGTCGATGACCTTCTTGCCCTTGCGGGCGGCGAGCAGGGCCGACTCGTTCACCAGGTTGGCCAGGTCGGCGCCCGTGAAGCCCGGCGTCTGCCCGGCCAGCGTGTCGAGGTCGATGTCCTTGGCGATCGGCTTGCCGCGCGTGTGCACCCGCAGGATCTCCGCACGGCCCGCGCGGTCGGGGCGGTCCACCATGATCTGGCGGTCGAATCGACCGGGCCGGAGGAGCGCCGGGTCGAGGATGTCCGGCCGGTTCGTCGCGGCGATGAGGATGATGTTGTCCTTGGCCTCGAACCCGTCCATCTCGACGAGCAACTGGTTCAGCGTCTGCTCGCGCTCGTCGTGGCCGCCGCCCATGCCCGCGCCGCGGTGCCGGCCCACGGCATCGATCTCGTCCATGAAGATGATGCAGGGCGAATTCTGCTTGGCCTGTTCGAAGAGGTCGCGCACGCGGCTGGCGCCGACGCCCACGAACATCTCCACGAAGTCCGACCCCGAGATGGAGAAGAACGGCACTCCCGCCTCGCCGGCCACCGCACGGGCAAGCAGGGTCTTGCCGGTACCCGGGGGGCCGTAGAGCAGGACGCCCTTGGGAATGCGCGCGCCAAGCGACTGGAAGCGCTTCGGGTTCTCGAGGAACTCCTTGATCTCCTCCAGCTCCTCCACGGCTTCCTCGGCGCCCGCGACGTCGCTGAAGGTGATCTTCGGCTGATCCACCGACATGCGCTTGGCACGGCTCTTGCCGAAGCTCATCACCTTCGAGCCGCCGCCCTGCATCTGGTTCATCAGGAAGATCCAGAACACGAAGAACAGCAGGAAGGGGGCGAGGGTGATGAGGAAGCCCCACCATGCCGAACCCCCGCGGCCCTCCACCACCATCGGCACCTTCGCGGCGTCGATGGCACTGGTCACCTCGGCGCCGCTGTCATCGGGGAACCCGGTCACGTAGGTCGTGCCGTCCTTCAGCGTGACCTCGAGCTCCTGGTCCTTGGTCTGCATCGTGACCCGCGACACCTTGCCCGCCGCCAGGTCCTGCTGGTAGCCCGTGTAGGTGGGCTGCTCGGCCGGCTCCGATGACGACGTGACAAGCCTCTGGGCCACGAAGGCCAGGAGGATCACGATGAGGATGGGAAATGCGGCGCTCTTGAAGAAGCGGCTCAGCGGTCAGCTCCCGCTCGACGACGTCCCACGAGGGTAGCAGCGCCTGCCGGATCCGCGATCCGCAGCGGGGTGCCGGAACCGCGCCGGGGTTACCCGGGCAGGGCGCTGATGTACGGCAGCTCCCTGAACCGCTCCCCCGCGTCCAGTCCGTAGCCCACGACGAACACGTCGGGCAGGCGGAAGCCCACGTACCGCGTGCCCAGGTCCAGGCGGTCCGCGGCGGGCTTGCTGAGCAGCGCGCACGTCTCGAGGGACGCGGGATCGCGCGCCGAGAGGTTGCGCATGAGGTACCGCAGGGTGCGCCCCGAATCGATCACGTCCTCCACCAGCAGGACGTCCCGCCCCTCGATCGCGACATCGAGGTCCTTGGTGATGCGCACGACGCCGGACGAATGGG
Organism: Miltoncostaeales bacterium; assembly: GCA_030829765.1. GTDB lineage: Bacteria > Actinomycetota > Thermoleophilia > Miltoncostaeales > Miltoncostaeaceae > SYFI01. Next base: position 20,464 of record JAUROO010000110.1, read on the forward strand.
TAGCCGAGCCGTATGAGGACACCGACATGAAGTCGATCTCGCAGGGGACGGTGAGCTCGCGCACCAGGTCGGCGGTGAAGAACACCGCGCCCTTCAGGATCCCGACCACCAGCAGGTCGCGGCCCGCGTAGTCGGTGGAGATCTCGGCAGCCATCTCGCGCACGCGCTCGGTGAGCCGCTCGCGCGTCACCAGCACCTCGCCGGGCACGGCCCCGCTCACGCTGCCACCGCCCGGAGGGCAACGGCGGCCTCGCCGGGCATCGCGACGGCCGAGGGGTCCACCCGGTGCCCCGGCACCCACACCACCCCGCGCCGGTCGGCCACCACCGCGACGCACTGCCGTCGGCGCGCCGGCACCCCGGCCGCGGCCAGCATGCGGCCGAGCGACTGATGCCCGCCGCCCGCAAGGCCCATGCGATCCCCGGGACGCGGGCCCCTCACCACGAGGTCGCCCTCGCAGCGCACCCAGGCCGCGTCGGCACCGGACCCGGGCACGGCGACGCCTGCACGGGCGCTCAGCAGGGTGCCTGCGACCTGCACCGTCCCGGGCACCGGGAGCGGCGTGGGCACGATCAGCAAGGTGATCAACAGCGGCAAGGTTTGCGCCGTCAGGTGGGCGGCGCGCCCAGACGAAGAGCATTTCTACCGCACAGGTTCTCGTCTTCGGAAGCCAATGGCCTCCTTGACAGCCCTGCATTGCAGTCCCCCCACCCCCCGCCCGGCCCGGGATCCTTGGCACTCTCAGCGTCAGGCCTCACGCCCAGACGCTATTGCGCTCCTATTGCCGCTGCTGGAGAGGACTAGACCTGACGCCTGCAACCTCCAACCCCACCAACCTCTATCTCTCTGTTTGGAGCGCCCCAGGAAGATGGGGCAAGTG
>JAUROO010000111.1 GCA_030829765.1 Miltoncostaeales bacterium
TCGGCGATCTTGCGCTTGGTCGCGACGAAGACGCGGACCAGGTCGTTGACGCCGGGAGGCAGCTCGTCGCCGTCGTCGCGGTTGAAGGTGACGACGTCGATCACGACACCGCCCTCACCGTGCGGGACCTTGAGCGAGGTGTCGCGGACCTCGCGAGCCTTCTCCTTGAAGATCGCTCGGATCAGCTTCTCCTCCGCGGTCAGCTCGGTCTCGCCCTTCGGCGTCACCTTGCCCACCAGGAGGTCGCCCGACGACACCTCGGCGCCGATGCGCACCACCCCGCGCTCGTCGAGGTCGGCCAGCGACTCCTCCGAGCGGTTGGGGATGTCGCGGGTGATCTCCTCGGCGCCCAGCTTGGTGGTGCGGGCGTCGATCTCGTACTCCTCGATGTGGATCGACGACAGGACGTCGTCCTTCACGAGGCGCTGCGACACGATGATGGCGTCCTCGAAGTTGTAGCCCTCCCAGGACATGAAGGCGACGAGCATGTTCTTGCCCAGCGCCAACTCGCCCTGGTCGGTGGACGAACCGTCGGCCAGCACCTGGCCTGCCTCCACCTTCTCGCCCATTCCAACGATGGGCTTCTGGTGGATGATCGTGCCCTGGTTGCTGCGCACGAACTTCTCGAGCTCGTAGGGGTCGTGCTCGCCGCCGCGTGCCTCCACGATGATGCGTGTGGCATCGACGGCGGACACCGTGCCCGCGCGGCGGGCCACGACCACGTCGCCGGTGTCCACGGCGGCACGGTGTTCCATGCCGGTGCCCACCAGCGGCGCCTCGGTCACCACGAGCGGGACGGCCTGCCGCTGCATGTTGGCGCCCATCAGCGCGCGGTTGGCGTCGTTGTGCTCGAGGAACGGGATCAGCGCGGTGGCCACCGACACGATCTGGTCCGGAGACACGTCCATGTACTCGACGTCCTTGGCGGTGACCAGCACGGGCTGGCCATTGCGCCGGCAGAGCACCTCGTCCTCGAGGAGCTTGCCGTTGCGATCCACCTCGGCGCTCGCCTGGGCGATGATCCGGTTCTCCTCCTGGGTGGCGTCCAGCCAGACGATCTCCCAGTCGCCGGTGCCGTCCTTCTGCAGCTTGCCGCCCTTCACCACGCGGTACGGCGTCTGGATGAAGCCGAACTCGTTCACGGTTGCGTGGGCCGACAGCGAGCCGATCAGGCCGATGTTCGGGCCCTCGGGGGTCTCGATGGGACACATGCGCCCATAGTGGGTGGGGTGCACGTCGCGCACCTCGATGGGGGCGCGCTCGCGGGTCAGCCCTCCTGCGCCCAGCGCCGAGAGCCGGCGGCGGTGCGTGAGGCCTGCGAGCGAGTTGGTCTGGTCCATGAACTGCGACAGCTGCGACGAGCCGAAGAACTCCTTCAACGACGCGACCACGGGACGGATGTTGATGATGGTCTGCGGGGTGATGGTGTCCGGATCCTCGGTGCTCATCCGCTCGCGCACCACGCGCTCCATCCGGTACAGGCCGATGCGGAAGGCCTCCTGGATGAGCTCGCCCACGGTGCGCAGGCGGCGGTTGCCGAAGTGCTCGTACTCATCGAGCTCGTGCACCATCTCGTCGCGCGGCAGCAGGATGCCGTCGGCGGCGAAGTCCTTCGACTCCTCATCGATGCCGTAGCGGATCGGCAGGTCGATCAGGCGCCTGATCAGCTCCACCAGGTCATCGCGCATGCCGGTGCGCGACCCGGTGAAGCGCGGATTGGCCAGCGTGCGGGTGTCGGTGGTGCCGTCGGCGGCGAGGCGGGCGTCCAGCTTGTAGCGGCCCACCTTGGTCAGGTCGTAGCGCTTCGGGTCGAAGAACAGGCCGCGCACGAGGTTCAGAGAGTTCACCTCGGTCGGGGGCTCACCCGGGCGCTGCTTCTTGAACACCTCGATCAGGGCGTTCTGCATCAGGTCGCCCGACCGCAGGTCCACGCGCTTCTCGAGGCGCTCCAGCTCGGACTCGATGCGGGCGCGGTCGTCGCCGGGCACCGTGTCGATGTCCTTTGCGATCTCCTGCATCTCGGCCACGATCGCGCCCAGCTCCTGCAGCGACTTCGCGTTACCGGATTCGGCGAGGCCCTCGGTGGGGTCCTTCTCGAGGGTGGCCTCGATGAAGGGGTTCACGCGCTTCTTGTCGAGCGGGTGCGGGAACAGGTTGCGCACGTCGTCCCGCGTGTACCCCAGGGCGAAGAGCAGGGTGGTGACCGGCAGCTTGCGCTTGCGGTCGATGCGGACGTTGACCACGCCCTTCTTGTCGATCTCGAGCTCCACCCACGAGCCGCGGGCGGGCATGAGGTTCGCGATGAAGACCTGCTTCTCGCGGTCCTTCGGCTCCATCAGGTAGGCGCCCGGGGAGCGCACCAGCTGCGTCACGATGACGCGCTCGGTGCCGTTGATGATGAACGTGCCCCAGTCGGTCATGAGCGGGAGATCGCCCATGAACACCTTCTGCCGGCGGATCTCGCCGGTCTCCTTGTTGACGAAGGAGACCTCCATCGTCAGCGGTGCCGCGTAGGTCATGTCCTTCTCGCGGCACTCCTTGATGGGATTGTTCGGCATGATCTCATCGAACGGCATGCCGGGCTCCCAGCCCCCGATGGTGTAGGGGCCGAACTCCACCATGAGCGTGCCGGTGAAGTCCTGGATCGGCGAGATGTCATCCACGGTCTCGCGCAGTCCCTCGGCGAGGAACTGGTCGAAGCTGGCGCGCTGGATGGCGATCAGGTTGGGGACGTCGGGGATGCGCGGCGCGTCATCCTTGGTCCCTCTGGTGCCGACGATCGGGAAGAACTCCCTCTCCCGGGTGCGGCGGGCGGTGGGCGTGCTCAAGTCGCAGAGCCTCCTGGCGTGAGCTCGGTGGTGAACGGGCATGCGGCGGCAGGCGCCGTGGGCGCGAAGACGCGGAGTATGTGAGCGGGCAGCGGTGCGGGCACGTCGTACGCGTCCACCGAATGCCGCCGCGCCGGGCGATAGGCGCGAGGGGCGGCGACGGCGGAACGACGATCCTACACCATCGGACCGGTCATGACCACGTCGTGGCGCTCCGCCGCGACGGGCGCCATACTCACCATGTGGAAAGCGAACCCCAGGGCACCGACGCCGCAGCCTCGGGCGAGGCCATCCTCGAGCGCCTCGTGCCGCTCCTCGACGCCACCCATCAGGTGTGGTCGTCGCCGCAGGAGCGGCGCCGCCTCCGCGCCTTCGGGTTCCGCCCCGCCGTCGAGCCCGGGGTGCTCAAGCGCGAGTGGCACGGAACGCAGGTGCGGGTGGGGCCGGACGCGCTCCGCGTGGTGGCCGATGACGGCAGCGGTGCGCTGTCCTGGGTGCCGGGCGACGGTCTCACGCTCGATGCCGATCCCTTCCGGCCGACGCCTGCGGGCATCGCGCTGGCCGATTCGGTCAACCAGTTGATCCAGAGCTACGAGCGCTGGGTGGAGGCCCGCGAGGGACGCGAGGAGCGCCTGCGGCGCGGGCACTGGAGCGCCGCGGACCGACGCCAGGTCAATGCCCTGGCGGAGACCCGCCGACTGCAGCGGCTGCTGTCGGGACGGGCCACGCGTACGCGGCGATGATGGAACCCCCGGCCGGCGAGGGGCCGACCGGGGGATCCATCTGAATCAGCCCTGGAGCCCGCCCGGGTCACCGGTGCGGCCGATGACCTTGCCGCCGGCGATGTGGGAGAGGTCCTCCAGCCAGCCGCCAAGGCGGTCATAGTCCTTGTCGTCGGGTGCGAGACCCGCACGGGCCGCCTCGACCTCGGCGACGACCTCCTCGACGTTGGACTTGTTGGCGAGGGACACGCGGTCCCTCAGCTTGCTCTTGGTTTCGCGATCGAGCGGCATTACGTACCTCGGTTGGGGAAGGATGAACGGTGCGCTGACGCGCGTGCACCGTGATTGTGCGAAATCGCGCGCGCGGGCGCCCGATGTTCCGTCAGCGGGCCGGCAGGCGGAGGGACCGCGTGGTGGTGCGCGCATGCCCGGCGGCGTCCCGCGCAACGACCGTCGCGACGTACCGGCCCGCCGGCAGCAACCCGAGTGCGAGATCCCGCCGCACAGTGCCGCGGAAGCGCACCACGCGGCGGATCTCCCGGCCATTCGGCGCGCGCAGGGTGATCATCAGCCGCGCGTGGCTGGCATCGCGCGCCACGATGGCCAGCTGCGCCCGGCGCGACGCGGCAGCGCGGGTGCCCGACCCCTCCGCCGATGGCCGCTCGAGGCGCAGCGACGTGACGCGTGGTGGGCGGGAGTCGACGAACACGTCCATTCGGCGCGTGGAGACGTTCCCGGGCCAGTCTCGGGCGGTCACCACGACCTCGTGCAGGCCGTCCGCCAGCCAGCGCGATCCGAGCGCGACCGGGCGGCCCACCTCGCCCCACCGGCGCGCAACGGTGCGGCCGTCGACCGCCACGCTCCAGCCCACCACGCGCGAGGCGTCGCCGATCTCCGCGCCCACGCGCACGGGCAACCTGGTCTCCGACCGGCGCGGGCGCGCGGTCATGCGGATCTCCGGCGGGTCCACATCCACGCGCACGCGTCCGGCGCCGAAGACGTCATCGGGCCCCGGCATCCCGAGGTCCAGGGCCTGCGTGGCGAGCAGGTCGCCGAGGGCCGTGAGGTCGAGCGGTGCGCCAGCCCGTCGGCGGGCCGCAATGAGGAGCGCGATGGCCCCCGCGGCGTTGGGGGCGGCATTCGACGTGCCGCCGACCGACCGCGGCCCGGTGGGTGTCTGCACCCGCGTGTTCGTGGGTGCCGTGACGTCGGGCTTCAGGCGGCCATCGTCGGTGGGCCCGCGCGATGAGTATGCCTTGATGGCATTGCTCTTCCACTCGACGGCGCCCACGGCGATGGCCCCATCGGCGTCGCCCGGGGTGGGGATGCTGCCCGGTCCGGGGTCACCGATGCCGTCCATGGGGATCTCGCGCGAGAACATGGTGAGCGTGCCCGGTGGGGGCGGCCCCCCCGCCAGCGCCACACGCACCCGGAACTGGCCGCCATCGCCAGACGGAATTCCGGTGAGCCGCTCCGCCGGGGGAGCACCCACCAACTGGGAGTCGCGTGATGCGGCCACTGCGGCCCACCCCCCCGGGGTCAGCTTCTCCAGCACGAGGTCGAGGTCGGTCACCTCCGCGCCCTCCGGCTGATCCCACGACAGGGCGAAGGTGATGGGCTTCCCGGGCGCGACGGTGAACGACCACCCGGGGGTGCGCGGCCAGTCGAGTACCTCGTCCCCATCCCCGTCGGCCCAGGTTCCCTCCCAGTGGCGCTCGGCGTAGTTGCCCGCGGAGTTGACCCACGCGATGCCGGCGGCCGCGGCGCGGTCCACGGCCTGCGCGGCGGCACCGGTGCCATCGAAGGGCCCCTCGAGGAAGCTGTTGCTGTGGACCACCACATCCGGGCGGCGCGCGATGAGCCAATCCACGGCGGCCTGGAAGTCCTGCTCTGTGTGGTAGTTGACGAACAGGTACCGGGCGGCCGGCGCGAAGTCGTACACCGTCTGCGCCACGAGCTCCCCGTGGTTGGTGGGGTTGCCGTAGGCATTCCGGCCGGCGAAGCCCCAGGCCGGATCGAAGCTGGCCGTCTCGAGCCGCGACGAGGGCGGAAGTTCCTTCCGGCGCTGCAGGCCGACGATGCGCGAGGTGGGCCCGAAGCCCAGGTCGAGCACCGCGATGGTCACACCGCGCCCGTCGCGGGCGAGCGACTGGAGCGCATCGGCGCCGATGCGCTCCAGGCCCTCGCTCAGCACAGGGCCCGCCACGGGCGTCACCTTCGCGCCCGGATCCTCCTCGGGATCCGTGGCGGGGACTCCCCCGGGCGCCGGGTAGGCAGCCGCCACCCCGGGCAGGCGACCGATGGCCGTGATGCGCCCTGCCGGTGCATTCACCTGCATCGTCGCGCCGTCGCGTCGCACCAGCGGCAGCGCCGCCGTGCGCAGGGCCGCGGCCACGGCGTCGCCGTGACCCCGCGCGGCGACCACCGTGACGGGACCCGCGCCGCCGGCGCCGTGGGCAAGCGCGGCGCCGATGAGCGCAAGGCCGGCGGCGAGGCCGGTGACCCGGGCGATCACCGTCGGGTCACCGTACGGCGCACGACCGCCTCGTTGCCGGCGAGGTCGCGTGCACGCACCTCGATGCGGTTGCGCCCGCCGCGCAACCAGATGCGCTGCGCGAGGGTGGGGCCCGGACGGGTGCGCATGACACGGCCGTTCAGCCGGAGCTCCACCGCCGCCATCGTGCCGGCATCGGTGGCCCGCACCCTCACCACGGGGCGCCGCCCCGACGGCACGACGAGCCGCACGCGGGGGCGCACCACGTCCACGCGCGCCATTCCGGCGCCGGTCGCCGCACGGTCATCCAGCCGCTTCGCCCGCCGCAGGATCTCCGCGCGCAGGGCCCACACATCGCTGCGCGCCCCGGTGGCAATCCGCTCGTCGCGGATGAGGGCCGCCGCGCCGGCCACGTGCGCAGTGGATGCGGAGGTGCCCGCGGTACCCGGGAAGAGCCGGTTGGACGTGACGTACGTGGGCCCCACCAGGTCGGGCTTGGACCGACCGTCCTGGGTCGGACCGCGCGATGAGTAGCGCTCGGGCTCCGTGCCGCGCCAGCTCACCGCCCCCACCGACAGCGAGCCCAGGGCGTCGCCCGGGGTGGCAACGCTGCCATCCGCAGTGGCCACGGCGCCGAAGCCGACCGTGCGCGAGAACACATCCACCGGAACCCCGGGGCCCGCCGTGCGCACCACCACCAGGCGCCACGCGCCCCCGTCCACGGCCACGGGTGGCGTGCGGCGGGTGCGGTCGCTGCGGGCCACCTCGGCCCACGAGCCATCACCCTGCAGTCGCTGGACGAGGAGGAGCGCCTCGGCACCGGCGCCGCTCCAGCCCAGCCCGAACGCCATCGTCTCACCCGTACGCGGGCTGATCGGGATCTCCGTGCCGGCGGGCCCGGGCACGCCCCGCCAGTGCCGCTCCCCGAAGTTGCCCGATGAGTTGACCCACAGCACCCCGCGAGCCGCGGCGCCGTTGACGGCCTGGGCGAGGACGCCGCTGCCGTCGAACGGCCCGCCGAGAATGCTGTTCGAGTGGCTCACCACCGGGATTCCGCTGGTCACGATCCACTCGACGGCACGGACGAAGCCGCCGATGTCGTCGTAGTTCACCAGCACGAGGTGCGCGCCCGGGGCGACGTCGTGGACGATCTCGGCCATGCGCGTTCCGTGCTGGGTGCGCCCCCCCAGGTTGTCTCGCCCCTCCAGGCCGTGGACCGGGTCGAACGAGCGGGTCTCCATGGACGACAACGGCGGCAACTCACCGGCGGCGATGGACTCGGCGAGCCCGCCGAAGCCCTGGTCCAGCACCGCCACGCGCGTCGCGGAACCCGTGATGCCGCGGGCCCACGAGGCGTCCGCGCCCATGCGGAAGACGCCCTGCGACACGACGCCGAGGGCGGTGGCTGAGGAGGTGGCCGCGAGCAGTACGGCCCCTGCCATGCGCGCGAGGAGGCTTGGCATGGAGGTGCAGGTAAGCAAACGGCCCGGGTGGCGCATCGCCACCCGGGCCGTCGGGCACATCAGGATGCGGTCGCCGCTACGAGAGCGAGACGGACCCGCCGGCGTCCTCGACCTGCGACTTGATCTGCTCGGCCTCCTCCTTCGCCACGCCCTCCTTGATGGTGCCGGGAGCGCCATCGACGAGGTCCTTGGCCTCCTTGAGGCCCAGGCCGGTGACGGCGCGGACGACCTTGATCACCTGGATCTTCTTGTCGCCGGCCGCGTCGAGCGTGACCGTGAACGAGTCCTGCTCGGCGTCGCCGCCGCCATCGCCCCCGCCTGCAGCCGGGGCCGCGGCAACCGCGACCGGGGCGGCCGCGGCACTCACGCCGAAGGCCTCCTCGAGCGCCGAGATGCGCTCGCTCAGTTCAAGCACCGAGATGCCCTTGAGCTCCTCGATCCACTCGTCGGTGGTCATCGCCATCGTCAGTCTCCTTCCGTGGTGTCGTCGGCAGCCGGCTCGGCGTCCGCGTTGTCGTCGGCTGCCGGCTCCTGCACGGCCTCCGGGGTGTCCTCGGCGGGCGCGTCGGGCGCTGCCTCGGCGGTGTCATCGGTGCTGGCCTCGGCCTCCGGAGCCGGATCGGCGTCCGGGGCCTCCGTGGCTGCGCCGGGCTCGGCCGCGCGCTGGGCGTGGTATGCGCCCAGGGCGCGGGCCATGCCGGAGATAAGGCTGTTCAGCGCGTTGGCGGTGCCCTGCAGCGGGCTGGCCACGCCGCCGACCAGGCGGGCGAGCAGCTCGTCGCGGGGCGGGAGGGCGGCGAGCTGCTTGAGCTCGTCGGCCGAGATGGGGACGCCATCCAGGATGCCGCCCTTCATGCTCAGCCGGTCCTCCGTGGACTTCGCGAACCCGCTGAGGGCCTTCGCGATCATGGCCGGATCGCCATTCGCCCAGACCAGGCCGGTCTGCCCCTCGAGGTACTCGAGCAGGGCCTCGCGACCGGTCTCGTCGCATGCACGACGCGCGAGGGTGTTCTTGACGACCTGGAAATGGGCGTCGGCCTCGCGGAGCGCGCCCCGGAGGTCCTCGACCTCGCGGACGCTCAGGCCATGGAACGCCGTCGCGATGACGGTGTCGGTGGTGGAGAGGCGCTCCGCGATCGCCGCGATGGCCTCTGCCTTCTGCTCCCTGTTCAGTTCCTCACCTCCTCCTCTGCCAGCCGCGCGAGGGCGGGCCGGGAGGAGGTGACGCACGGCGCGCGGCCGGTCGTACCCCCAGTGGCTCCGTCCTCACACGGGTCGGGGTGTCCCCCTGGTTCAAGGCGACCGGATGGCCGCCCCCGTGATCTTCGGTCGGTCTGCCGTGCGGTGCCGCGCCCCTAGGCCGTGGCCTCCTCGAGCAGGTTCTGGGTGTGCTGCGGGTCGATGTCGATGCCGGGCCCCATGGTCTGGGCGATGCTGATCGACTTGATGTACTTGCCCTTGGTGGCAGCCGGCTTCGCACGCAGGATCTCGTCCAGGATCGCCGCGTAGTTCTCGGTGAGCTGCTCGGGCGTGAACGACTTCTTGCCCAGGCCGATGTGCACGATGCCGGCACGGTCGGTGCGGTACTCGACCTTGCCGCCGATGACGTCCGCGACGGCCTTGCCCACGTCGAACGTGACGGTGCCCGTCTTGGGGTTGGGCATCTTGCCCGACGGGCCGAGCACGCGGCCGAGCCGGCCGACGGCGCCCATCATGTCGGGAGTGGCGATGGCCACGTCGAAGTCGGTGAAGCCCTCTTCCACCTTCTTCACCAGGTCCTCGCCGCCCACCACCTGCGCGCCGGCCTCCTCGGCCTCGCGGGCCTTCTCGCCCTCGGCGAACACGGCCACCGTGACGGCGCGGCCGGTTCCATGGGGAAGCGCGATCGTGCCGCGCAGCTGCTCCTCGGCGTGGCGCACGTTGACGCCAAGGCGGAAGTGGGCCTCCACCGTGGTGTCGAAGCGGGCGACCTCCTGGCTCACCAGCAGGCGAAAGGCCTCGAGCGGGTGGTAGTTGCCCTCGGGGTTGATCTGCGCCTTGGCGTCGTCGTAGCGCTTGCCGTGCTTGGCCATTCCCTAGCCCTCCACCGTGACGCCCATCGAGCGGGCGGTGCCCGCGATCATGGTGATGGCGGCGTCGATGTCGTTCGCGTTGAGGTCCTGCATCTTGGTCTCGGCGATCTGCTGCAGCTGGGCGCGCGTGATGGTGCCCACCTTGGTGCGGTGCGACTCCGGCGAGCCCTTGGGAAGCTTGATGGCCTCCTTGATGAGGACGGCCGCCGGGGGGGTCTTGGTGATGAACGAGAACGAGCGGTCCTCGTAAACCGAGATCTCCACCGGGGTGATGACCCCGCCGAGGTTCTGCGTCTCGGCGTTGAACGCCTTGCAGAA
>JAUROO010000112.1 GCA_030829765.1 Miltoncostaeales bacterium
ACGCTGACGAGGCTGCTCGGTCCCACGGCGGCCACCTGGCGGCACAGCTCGGAACCGATGGAGCCCCCTGCCCCGGTCACGAGAACCCGGCGACCGTTCAGGTACCGCGCCACGCGGGCCATGTCGATCTCCACGGGCGCGCGACCCAGGACGTCCTCCACCTGCACCTCGCGCAGGCGCTGCACGGAGACCTCGCCGTTCATCAGCTCGGGCAGGCCGGGCAGGGTCGTCACGCGCACACCCGCGGCCCGGCAGCGCTCGACGATGTCGCGGCGCACGGCGCCGGGGGCGGAGGGCATGGCGATGATCACCTCACGGGCGCGCGTCTCGCGCAGGATCCGTGCCAGGTCATCGCGGGTGCCCAGCACCTTCACGCCGCCGACGCGCACGCCCTTCTTGCGGGGGTCGTCATCAATGAGGCCCACCGGTGTGTAGGCCAGGCCCGCGCCCGCGCGCATGTCGCGCAGGAGGCTGTTGGCCGCGCTGCCGGCCCCGCACACCAGCACGGGACGTCCCTTCCCCACGCCGGCGCCGCGCGAGGCGCGCTCCATCACCGAGCGCACCACGAAGCGCACCCCGCCGATGAGCATGACGGTGAAGAGGAAATCCAGCGCGAAGACGCCGCGGGGCACCGCCGGGTAGCCCGCGGGGCTCCACAGCGTGACGGCCAGCGTCACCAGGCCGCTGGCGACCAGGCACGCAAGCACGATCTGCTCGAGGTCCTGGATGCCCGTGAACCGCCACCACCGGGTGTAGAGCCGGAAGGCGATGAACGTGATGAGCTTGATGCCCACCACGACGCCCAGGGTGATGAGGAACAGGCGCTCGTACCGGGCCGGGGGATCGCCGTCGAAACGCACGACGAAGGCGAGCCACCACGCCAGCGAGACCAGCATGAGGTCCACGAGCACCTGCCCCAGGCGGTGCGCCTGGCCGCGCCACGCGATGTTCCCGATGCCCGTCCTCATTCCGTGGCCATGCTATTCGACCGGCGGAGCCGTCCCCTGCGGCGGGTTCCGGCGGCGTCCAGGATCAGGTCCACCAGCAGGTCCGGGTCGCGCATCGGCGGAAGGGTCGACCGCTCGCGCCGGACCAGCGCGATGCCGGCGGGGTCGTCCAGGCGGTGCAGCCGGCCCTCCTCGATCAGGCGCGCATCCACGGCGCCCAGCCGCCCGGCAAATGGACTGTATGCCGGCACCCCGAGCGCCACCGCCTCGCGATTCATCGTGCCCCCCGCGCTGATCACCAGGTCGGAGGCGTTGATCAGCCCGGGTCCGTCCACCGCATGTTCCGGGACGATCACGCCGCGCTCGCGCAGGGCGTCGCGCTGCTCCGGGGTGCGGGGCAGCGCCACCACCTGCACTGCGTCACCCTGCGCCTCCAGGTGATCCACGACCTGAGCGAACAGATCCGTGGAGGCACCACGGTGGTACAGCGTCACCTCGGGCGGCGGCCGCAAGACCACGATGACCCGCGACGCATCGAGACCCAGCTCGTCGGCCACCCCGGGGTCGGGCGGATCATCGGCCAGGTAGTACTCCTCCTTGAGGCCCGGGTAGCGGATCAGCTTCGGGGAGCGGATTCCGTACCGGGCCAGCGCACTCTCCGGGATGGCATCCGGCACCAGCACGCGGGTGGCGAGCCGTCCGTTGGAGTGATGCATGGCGGCGGCGAACTCATAGTCGAACATCGTCACCTGCGGTATCCCCGCGAGGCGGGCGGCCACCGGCTGGTCCGTGCTGCCGTGCGCAACCGCGAGGTCGAAGTGCTCGCGACGGGCCAGGGACACGAGGCCGGACGACCGTGACGCCATCGCGCGGGCCTTCCCGCGCAGGCCGCCGCCGCCATGCGCGCCCACGGTGCGATGCGGTATCCCGTACCGGTCCAGCAGTCCGATGGTCTGCGCGAAGTCGCGGGATGTCACCACCACCTCGTGCCCGCGGTCCTCCATCCGACGGATGAGCGGCCGGAAGATCAGGACGTGCGGCGAGTTGGTGCAGTCGACCCAGACCCTCACGGGCCCCCCTTGGTCGGGCTAGATGCGCTCGACGGCACGACCCACGGCCGCCACCACCTCATCCACCTGCTCCCGGGTGAGATTCGGGTGCATCGGCAGGGCGAGGCCGGTGTCGGCCCACTCCTCGGCCACCGGGAGATCGCCCTTCGAGTAGCCCAGGCCCGAGAACACCGGCTGCAGGTGCATCGGCGTGCCGTAGTACACCACCGCGCCGATGCCGTCCTCCACCAGCAGCTCCCGCAGGCGATCCCGCTCGGGGTGCCGCACCACGTAGAGGTGGTAGATGTGCCGTACGCCGTCGCACTCCTCCGGCAGGGTCACGTACCGGCCAAGGCCGGCCTCCCGGTACCAGTCCGCAACCTGGCGGCGCCGGTCGTTCCAGTCGTCCACGTGGGGCAGGAAGATCCCCACGGCCGCGGCCTGGATCTCGTCGAGGCGCGAGTTGTAGCCGACCTCGGTAAAGGTCTGCTTGTCCTCCGAGCCGTGGAAGCGCAGGCGGCGCACGAGGTTCCCGAGGTCGGTGTCACGGCAGGCCACCATGCCGCCGTCCCCGATTCCGGGGAAGTTCTTGGTGGGGAAGAACGAGATGGTCGCGATGTCGCCCATGGTTCCCACTGCCCACTCGCCGTCCGCCGAGCCGAAGGCCTGCGCCGCGTCCTCGATCACCGACAGGCCGTTCTCGGCGGCCGTGGTGAGGATGGGGGTCATGGAAGCGGCATGGCCGAAGATGTGCACGGGGATGATCGCCTTCGTGCGATCAGTCACCCGCTCCTCGATGAGGTCCGGGTCGATGCACGCACCGACGGGCTCGACATCGACGAACACCGGAGTGGCGCCGTGGCGCGCGATGGCCTCGGCCGTGGCGTAGAACGTGTACGGGGTGGTGATGACCTCGTCCCCCGGCCCGACGCCGAGGGCCTGCAGGGCGATGACCAGGGCGTCGGTGCCGTTGCCCACCCCCACGCACGGCCGGTTATCGAGGCGCTGGGACACCGCCTCCTCGACCGCGCGCACGCGCGGCCCGAGGATGAAGCCGCCCGTGTCGAGGATGTCGGCGAGCGCCGCATCGAGCTCGCCCCGGAGTGGCGCATACTGCGCCCGGATGTCCATCAGTGGGATCGTCACGGCGCGCGACGTTACCAACGCGGGCGGGCGCCCGAGCCCGCTCCGGCATCACCGGGGACGTCGGTCACCGGCGTATCGGCGGCCGGAATCCGCACCGTTGTGATGGTGCCGAACCCCTCGCGGGACGTGATGGACGCCGAACCGCCGAGCCGCTCAGCGATGTGCTTGACGATCGAGAGGCCGAGACCGGTACCCCCCAGCCGCCGCGATCGCGACGGATCCGCCCGGTAGAAGCGCTCGAATACATGCGGGACATCCTTCTCCGGAATCCCCAGGCCGTCGTCCTGCACCTCCACCAGCACCTCGCGTCCCGCGGGGTGCACCCGCACCGTCGCCGTGGCCCCCGGCCCCGCATAGCGCACGGCGTTTTCGAGCAGGTTGCGTACGACGGTGTGAGCCATGCGATCGGTGAGCGAGGTCACCGCCCCGGCCGAGACGTCGAGGGCGATGTCGACGCCCTGCTCCCCGGCCTCGCCCTCCAGTTCCACCGCAACCTCGCGCGCAACGGCGCCCATGTCGCTGCGCTCGCCCGAGGGGACCCCCTGGGCCGCCTCGAGCTCGGACAGGAACAGGATGTCGTCGATCAGCGCCTCCAGCCGCTCGGTCTCGAGCCGGGAGCGCCGGACGAAGTCGTCGCGCATGCCCGCCGGCATCTCCGGATCCTCCAGGGCCTCGAGCATCCCGCGCAACCCGGTCAAGGGCGTGCGGAGCTCGTGCGACACGTTCGCGACGAACTGCGAGCGGAGGTCCTGGTACGCCACGGCCTGCGTGGCATCACGCAGCACCAGCACGGCACCACGGGCGCCCTCCACGGCGAACGGGGCAACCTGTACGCGGAACGTGCGGCGGCCCTCCACGAAGAGCTTGACCTCGAACTCATCATCCCGGCCCGACGCCAGTGCGTCGCGCACGCGCGCCGCGAGCATGTGATCACCGAAGGCCTCCAGCACGCCCACGCCGGTGCGCAGGAACGGCAGTTCGCGAAGCGCGGCGGGGTTCGCCTGCACCACCTCGCCGTCGCCATCCACGATCACCATCGTGCCGGGCAGGGCATCGACCGCCGCAGCCAGGCGCCATTCCGAGTCCGCGTGGTCCTCCGGTGCGGGTACGGACTCCTCCGGCGGCGGCGCCGCCGATGGGCGCCGCGCGGCGAGGGCGATGATGGCGACCACCACGGCGACGGCAGCGATGAGCCACGCGGCAACGGTCACAGGTCGTGCTCGCTAGGAGGGGATGGCGTTGATCTCGGCATGGAGGGCCTTCATCTCGCCCACCAGCCGCTCGATCTCGCCCTCCAGGCCGGTCATTCCCTCGCGCTGGCGGTACACCACGTGCCCCAGTTCCTCTGCCGCGGCATTCAGCTTGCGCTGCAGCATCATCTTCTCGCCCATGTCACGCGCATCCTTCGCGCCCTTCTGCGCGGCGTCAGCCGTCTTGCCGGCGAGTTCCTTGGCCTTGTCGGTGAAGCCCATCGGTCCGCTCCTTCGTCAGTTCCGGTCCGCCCTCCACGTGCCGAAGGCGATGAACGTGGAGATGATCGCAACGATCAATGACACGATGATGCCCCACGACTGGTCGCGGATGTCCATCAGCGCGACCACCGTGTACACCAGCGTGATGGATGTGAGATACGCGGACACCCCCGCGCCGGGAAGCCGGGGCACCTCGTAGTCAAAGGCATCCGCCAGCGAGATGAGCCCGGCGAACAGGGCGGCGAGGAACGCCAGCCACACCGAATCGGCATCCCAGGCCCGCGCGCCACCGGCGCCCCACTCGAAGAACAGGCTGATGATGAAGACGCCGTTGAGGATCGCCACGGCGAGGAGGCGCTCCCGGCGATCGAGGGACTTGAGGTAGTTCACGGACTCGCCTTTCTAGCCGCGTCGGTCGATGATCCAGGCCATCGCGGAGAACACCACCGCGGCGGCCGACAGGCCCAGGGCGGTCCACGCCCCGTACATCAGCTCGTCGCCCGCGAGCAGGAAGAGGCCCGTGTACAGGAGACCCGCCGGCATCAGGAAGGTGCTGATGGCGGGCACCGGGATCGCCCCGAACCCGTCGATGCTGAGCGCGTCGAGCAACTGCAGCCCCGAGGCGACCGCCACGAGCACCAGCGGAAGCCACCACGAGTCGATCACGCCGGCGCCGGTCAGGTCGCCATCCGGCCCCGCGCCGGCGAACCACGGCAGGAAGAGGCTCCCGCACCACAGTCCCCCAAGGACCGCGGCCAGGATCTCCATGCGCTCGAGTGCTCCGAAGCGGGACACGGGAGTGAGTGTACGGGTGCGCGCGGCGCGCCCGGATCGCTGTTACCGGGTGTCCTCGCGATAGACGGAGAACGTGAGGAGCAGCCCGACGACCGAGAAGATGAGCGCGAGCCACACCCCATACGCAATGCCATCGATCGCGAAGAGGAACACGAGCACGTAGAAGACCAGCAGCGACATCAGGTAGGTGGCCACCGCGGACGGGTTCAGCCGACGCAGGGGCAGGTCCATGCCCAGCGCATCCGCGGCCATGATCGCCCCCGCGGCGAGCGCGATCAGGAGGACCAGGGGCCACGACCCGAGGTCCGCGCCCGATCCGGAGATCGGGCCGAAGGTCTGCCACTTCAGGAAGAGGGAGATGATGAACAGCAGCATGCTGACGGCGGCAGCAAGCTGCTTCTGCTCCCGCGTTATCCCGTGGAGGTCCACCGGTGCTCCTTGGACGGGTTCGGACGGGGGGCCTTTCGACGCCCCATGCGGCGGTCCCTTCCTCAGCCGATGGCGAACGGCGCGTAGTGCCCGGGCACGACCACGGCCGGTGCATGCCCCCGGATCGCCCGCCACGCGGCCAGGTGCTCGTCCCGGTTGTCCAGACCGGCGGGCGCGGACATGTCGCGGAACCATGCGGGGTCCGGGCCCAGGGTGTCCCCCACGGCGAGCAGCCGTGCGTCCGCGCACTCGGCCACCACGGCCACATGACCCGGGGCGTGCCCGGGCGTGTGGAACCACGAGAGGCCGTGGCGGATGGTGCCGGCCGCGCCCTCCATCACCACCACGGGGACGTCGTCGATGATCCCCCGCTGCCGGCGGGCATGCGGGGTGCCCAGCTCATCGCGGTGGACCCACACCTCGGTGACGCCCGGCAGCTGCGGCAGGGCCGAGAGGTGGTCGGAATGCAGGTGCGTCATCACCACGGTGCGGATCTCCGCCGGGTCGATCCCACGGGCGCGCAACGCACCATCCAGCATGTCGCCCTGGGTCTGGTACCCGGGGTCGATGACCACGGTCTCCGGACCGGTGAGGAGGATCGTGTTGGGCCAGGCGATCATCCCGGGCACGGCACCCGCGAGGCCCCGGTACGCGGCGAAGGTCCCCTCGCTCGACGCGCCGCGCGACTCGATCACCTCGCCACCCAGGAGCCCGAGGACAATCCGGTGCGCGGGCACCAGGACCTCCCACCGCCAGGGACCGCCGGCCAATGCCTAGTGCCGCTCCGGGCGCCCCGCACCGGCGTCGTGCCGCGCGTAGCAGGGGGCCTCGAGGAAGGGGGCCACGGGGTCGGGCGACCGCCGCCGTGCCCGCTCCACGCGCACGCGTACGGCACGGCGAAGAGGCGCGGCCAGGGGGGAGGCGGCCAGCCCCAGGAGGCCCGCCCCGATGATCACCCGGCGGCGGGCGGCCACGCGACTACTTGAGGGCCGCGAGGAACTCGTCGACGGGGATCGCCGTGAGGGTCTGGAAGTGGGCCGTGCCGCGCGCCGCGAGTTCCATCGACACCCGGGCGATCACCTTCTCGTCGGGTGCCTCGACGATGTTCACGAAGTCATACGGACCCAGCACGGCCCACTGCTGGACGACCTTGGCGCCCATCTGCTCGATCTCCTGGTTCACTTCCTTCAGGCGCTGCGGGTTCGCCTTGATGGTGCCCGCGCCGTGAGGGCTGAGCGTGCTGAGCAGGATGTATGTCGGCACCCGTCCTCCTTGGGTCCTGGCCGGATAAGCGGAGCGTACCAGCGCGCCATTAGGATGAGCACATGGACCCCGGGGAGCCACGTCGCGGGGACCGCGGTGCGGTGCCCGCGGTCATCGCGCTCGCATCGCTCGTGCTCGTGATCAGCGTGTTCCTCCCGTGGTACACGGCGGACGTGGCGCCGCCGTTCGCGCCCGAGGCGAGTTCCGGGTGGGACGCCAGCCTGCTCGCGCGCGCGGCCTTCGCGACCGGCGTGCTGTGCCTGATCGCGTCCGGCCTCCTGTGGCTCGACACCCGGGGGTACATCCCGCTGGACGCCGACCTCGCGCGCGCCTTCGCATGGGGGTGCCTGGCGCTGTCGGTCGCCGCCACCGCGCTGGTGGCGTGGCGACTGGTCCGCCCGCCCGGGCCGGCGGAGTTCCTTGCCCGGGATGTGGGACTGTTCATCGCGCAGGCCGCGGCCATCGTGGCCCTTGTCACATCGATCGGCGCCGTGCGCCCGAGGAACCAATGATCACCGTCGCCAGGACCATCACCGTCGCCGTCCCACGCGATCGCGCTTTTGCGCTCGTCTCCGAATTCGGACGCGCCGCCGAGTGGGACCCGGGCCTTGCCGAGTCGCGCCAGGAGACACCCGGGGCCCCCGGACCGGGGACGGTATTTCCCATCGTCGCCGACTTCCGCGGCAAGCGCACGCCCATGACGTACGAGATCACGGAGTGGGAACCCGGGGCACGGCTGGTGATCGAGGGGGCCGGCGAGAAGGCCACCGCGCGCGATGTGATCACCTTCGCGGACGCCCCCGGCGGGGGCACCTCCATCACCTACTCGGCGGCCCTCGGCATGTCGGGTGCACTGAAGCTCGCCGAGCCGTTCCTCAAGGGCACGTTCGAGCGGATGGCGGATGACGCCGTGGCCGGCCTCGCGGACTGGCTCGTCCGGGAGGCCGGCGCCGGCTGAGTCATGGCGCCGCGCGCTCGCGCGGCGCCATGACCAGCGCGCCGTCGGCCACCGACACCTCGACATCCGCGCCGGGCCTCACGGCCCCGGTCAGCATCTCGAGGGCCAGCGGATCCTGCACCCGCTTCTGGATGACGCGCTTGAGCGGGCGTGCACCGTAGGCGGGGTCGTACCCCTCATCGGCGATCATCTCCCGCGCCTCGGGCGTCAGCACCAGGCGGATGTCCTGCTCCTGCAGCCGCTTCTCCAGGCCGGCCATCTGCAGGTCCACCACGCGATCGATGTCCGAGCGGTCCAGCTTCTGGAACTGGACGATCTCATCGACGCGGTTGAGGAACTCCGGTCGGAAGTGGTCGCGCAACGCGCCCATCACCCGCTCGGAGGCGATCTCACCGTCCACGCCGTCCAGCATGAACTGGCTTCCGATATTCGACGTCATGATCACGACGGTGTTGCGGAAGTCCACGACGCGGCCCTGGCCGTCGGTCAGGCGGCCGTCGTCAAGCAATTGCAGCAGCACGTTGAAGACGTCGGGGTGGGCCTTCTCGATCTCGTCGAGCAGCAGCACGGCATACGGACGGCGCCGCACGGCCTCGGTGAGCTGACCACCCTCCTCGAACCCGACGTATCCGGGGGGTGCCCCGATGAGGCGGGCCACCGTGTGCTTCTCCATGTACTCGCTCATGTCGAGGCGCACCATCGCGCGCTCGTCGTCAAACATGAATTCCGCGAGCGCCTTCGCGAGCTCGGTCTTCCCCACGCCGGTGGGGCCGAGGAAGATGAACGAGCCGATGGGGCGGTCGGGGTCGGACAACCCGGCCCGTGAACGGCGCAGGGCATTGGCGACGGCCTCGACCGCCTCGCCCTGGCCCACCACCCGCTCGTGCAGGCGGTCCTCCATGTGCACGAGCTTCTCGACCTCGCCCTCCATCAACCTGCTCACGGGGATGCCGGTCCACGACGCCACCACCTCGGCGACGTCCTCCTCCGACACCTCCTCCTTCAGCATGCGGTGCTCCGCCTGCTTCTCATCGAGTTGGCGCTCGGCGTCCACGAGTCCGCGCTCGAGCTCGGGGATGGTCCCGAAGCGCAGCCGCGCGGCGCCCTCCAGGTCGGCCTCGCGCTCGGCACGCTCCACCTCGGTGCGTGCCCGGTCGAGGTCGTCCTTCAGGTCGCGGATGCGCGTGATGGAGCCCTTCTCCTCCTCCCACGCCGCCCTCATCCCGTCCGACTGCTCGCGCAGGTCGGCGAGTTCCTGCGCCACGCGCTCGCGACGCTCCACCGATGCCGGATCGGTCTCGGCCTGGAGGGCCTGCTCCTCGATCTCCAGCTGGATGATGCGGCGGAGCAGCACGTCGAGCTCCTCGGGGACCGAGTCGATCTCGATCCGCAGGCGGCTGGCCGACTCGTCGATGAGGTCGATCGCCTTGTCAGGCAGGAACCGCGAGGTGATGTAGCGGTCCGACAACCGGGCCGCGGCCACCAGCGCGCTGTCCTGGATGCGCACGCCGTGATGGACCTCGTAGCGCTCCTTCAACCCACGCAGGATCGCCACGGCGTCCTCGACCGACGGCTCGCCCACCATCACCGGCTGGAAGCGCCGCTCCAGGGCGGCGTCCTTCTCGATGTACTGGCGGTATTCATCCAGCGTGGTGGCCCCGACCGCGCGCAGCTCACCACGGGCGAGCATGGGCTTGAGCAGGTTGGCGGCATCCACCGCCCCCTCGGCCTTCCCCGCGCCCACGATCGTGTGCAGCTCATCGATGAAGAGGACGATCTCCCCCTCGGCATCGGCGATCTCCTTGAGCACCGCCTTGAGGCGGTCCTCGAACTCCCCGCGGTACTTCGAACCGGCGATCAGGCCGCCGACGTCGAGCGCGATGACGCGCTTGCCCACGAGGCCCTCCGGCACATCACCATCGACGATGCGCTGTGCGAGCCCCTCGACGATCGCGGTCTTGCCGACCCCCGGCTCGCCGATGAGCACGGGGTTGTTCTTGGTGCGGCGCGACAGCACCTGGATGACGCGGCGCACCTCCTCGTCGCGGCCGATGACCGGGTCGAGTTTCCCCTGCGCGGCGGCCACGGTCAGGTCGCGACCGTACTTCTCAAGGGCCTGGTACTTCTCCTCGGGGTTGGGGTCGGTCACGCGTGCCGATCCGCGCACCTCGCGCAGGGCGGCCATGAGTGATTCACGGGTGACCCCGTTGGCGTCCATGGCCTGCTTCGCGGGACCGGTGTCGCCGACCAGCGCGAGCAGCAGGTGCTCGGTGCTGATGTACTCGTCGGTGAGGGCCTCGGCCTCCTGGCCGGCATTCCTCACCACGGCCTTGAAGGCCGGGGAGAACTCCACGCTGACCTGCGCGCCGCTGACGGTGGGGCGGGCCTCGACCGCGGCCTGGGCCGCGGCGCGGAGCGTGGCCGGGTCGGCGCCGGCGCGTTCCACGATCGGCTGCACCACGCCCTCCGGCTGGTCGAGGAGCGCGAGCAGGAGGTGCTCGGGCTCGACCAACTGGTTCCCCCGCGTCTCGGCGAGGGCCTGGGCCGCCCCGAGCGCCTCTGCGGCACGCTCAGTGGGCTTGTCTACGGGCATTAGCGGGACCTCCTCGGGTCTCGTGTGTCTGTGGGGCGGGGCACCGGACGGAGCCCCGCGGGAATCACTCTCTTCACGCGCACGGCCGGCGGCGATGCCGCCGCCCGCACGTGGACGATCTCGGTGGACATGGCGCGGCGGGTGGCGTCGATGGCGCGCTCGTGCTCGGCGGAGCGCCGCACGACCTCGCGCTCCAGTTCGCGCACGCGGGCCATCGCGCGATCCAGTTGGCGCTCGAGGTCGAGCACGCGCTCGATGCCTGCGAGGTTCATGCCGGCCTCCCCGAGGGCCTGGATGCGCCGCAGGCGGCCAAGGTCGGCCTGCGAGTACAGGCGGGTGCGTCCCTTGGTACGCCCCGGACGTACGAGCCCACGGCGCTCGTACATGCGGAGAGTCTGCGGGTGCATGCCGGCCATCTCGGCGGCGACGCCGATCATGAAGACGGGCCGCGTGTCATCACGCTCGGCGCTCACCGGAACAGCTTCTCCCTCGGATCGCGCGTCTCGAGCGCGGCGAACGCCTCGAGTGCCTCGCGCTGCCCGTCGGTGAGCGAGGACGGCACCGCGATCCGCAACTTCGCGAGCAGCGACCCGCTGCCGGATCCGTTCAGCTTGGGTGCGCCCTTCCCCGGCACCCTCAGGGTGCGCCCGTCCTGGCTGCCCGCCGGAACGGTGATCTTCACCCGGCCGTCGAGCGTGGGCACCTCGATCTTCGCGCCGAGGGCGGCCTCGGCAACCGTGACAGGCACCTCCACCAGGAGGTCATCCCCCTTCCGGGTGAAGACCGGACTCGGCATCACCCGGGTGATGACGTGCAGGTCACCTGCCGGACCACCACGCGCCCCGGCGCCGCCCTTGCCCTTCAGCTTGATGCGGGTGCCGTCCTTCGCCCCCGCGGGGATGCGCACGCGGATGCGGCGCTCCGCGGAGCGCACCCCGCTTCCCCGGCAGTCGGTGCAGGGGTCGTCGATGATCGTGCCGGCGCCGCCGCACTCCGGGCAGGTCTCCGGGATGGAGAAGCCGCCGATGTCACGGCCGACCGAGCCGCGGCCGTCGCACGCAGTGCACAGCCGCGGGCTCGAGCCCGGGGCGGCACCGGACCCGGAGCAGGTCGGGCAGGCCTCGGTCCTCTCGAGCGTCACGGGCACCTCCGCGCCCGACATCGCCTGGTCGAATGCGAGGGTCACCTCGACCTCCAGGTCCTGCCCGCGCCGCGAGGGCGCGGCCTGTGCCTGCCCACCCCTGCGACCGGCGCCACCGAACATCGACCCGAACAGGTCGCCGAGATCGCCGAAGCCGGCGGCACCGCCGCCCGATCCGGCCCCGGGCCCGGCCCCGAACCCACCGCCCATGCGGGCGAACTGGCGCTCGGCGTCGTACTCGCGGCGCTTCTCGGGATCCGACAGCACATCGTGTGCGTGCGAGATCTCCTTGAAGCGCTCCGCCGCCGCCGGGTCGTCCGGGTTGGCATCCGGGTGGTGCTTGCGCGCCAGGGCCCGGTAGGCCTTCTTGATCGCCTCGGCGTCGGCATCCTCCGGGACGCCGAGGACCGAATACAGGTCCTGGTCGCTCAGCTGGTGCCCCCTCCCTGCGACACCACCACGCGCGCCGGGCGGATGACGGAGTCCGACATCCGGTACCCGCGCTCGACCACCGCGACGACGGTGCCCTCGGGGTGGTCGGGGCTGGGCAGGCTCTGCACGGCCTCATGGACGGTGGGGTCGAAGGCCTCGCCCTGGGCGGGGATCTCCTCCACGCCGCGCCCCGCGAGCAGGCCGCCGAGTTGCTGCCTCACCATGTCGACGCCCGCCACGATGCCCGCGGCACCCTGATCGCCCGCGGCCACGAGGGCCTCGAGCGCGCGCTCGAGGTTGTCGAGCACGGGCAGCAGTTCCGCCACGAGATCGCGCACGCCCGCCTCGGCGAGCAGCGGCCGCTCGCGTTCCACGCGCTTGCGGAAGTTGTCGAAGTCGGCACGGGTGCGCTGGAGCTGGTCGAGGTACTCGTCCCGCTCCGCGGTGATCCGCGCCATGTCGTCATCGGCCGCGGGCGCATCCGCGCCACCCGGCCCGGGCGCCCCATCGGGGCCCGGGGCATCCGCCTCGTGGGCGGGCACCTCGGGCTCACCGGGGGCGACCGTGTCGTCGGTTTGATCGGTCACGATGCCTCCGCCTAGGCCTTGGAGGCCGGCTCGTCCTCGTCGATCACCTCGTAGTCGGCGTCCTCCACCGTCTCCTCGCCGGTGTCTCCCGCGCCCTGCTGCTCGGCGGCAGCGCGCTGGTACACCTGCTCGGACACCTTGTGCAGGGCCTCGGTGACCTTCTCGGTGGCCGCCTCGATGGACGCGGGGTCCTCGCCGGACTGGCTCTCACGGGCAGCCTGGATGGCGGACTCGAGCTCCGACTTCAGGGCCGCGTCGACGTTGTCGCCGTGGTCCTTCAACTGGCGCTCGGCCTCGTTGACGCGGGCCTCGCCCTGGTTGCGGGCATCGGCCAGCGCGCGGAGGCGCTTGTCCTCATCGGCGTGGGCCTCGGCCTCGTCCACCATCTGCTTCACCTCATCGTCCGACAGGCCGGACGATGACTTGATCTCGATCTTCTGCTCGTTGCCCGTGCCGCGGTCCTTCGCGGACACATGCACGATGCCGTTCGCGTCGATGTCGAACGTGACCTCGATCTGCGGGGTGCCGCTGGGCGCCGACGGGATGCCGGTCAGGTTGAAGCGGCCGAGGGTGCGGTTGAAGCTCGCCATCTCGCGCTCGCCCTGCAGCACGTGGATCTCGACCTGGCTCTGGTTGTCCTCGGCGGTCGAGAACACCTCGCTCTTCTTCGTCGGGATCGTGGTGTTCCGCTCGATGAGGCGCGTGAACACGCCGCCCTTGGTCTCGATGCCCAGCGACAGCGGGGTCACATCGAGCAGCAGGACGTCCTTGACCTCGCCCGCCAGCACGCCGGCCTGGATGGCGGCGCCGACGGCGACCACCTCATCCGGGTTCACGCCCTTGTGCGGGTCCTTGCCGGTCAGTTCCTTCACGCGCTCCTGCACGGCGGGCATGCGGGTCATGCCACCCACCAGCACCACGTGCTGGATGTCGGCACCCGACGCCCCCGCGTCCTCCAGGGCCTGCTTGGTGGGCCCCTCCAGTCGCACGAGCAGGTCGTGCGTGAGCTCCTCGAACTTCGCACGGGTGAGCGAAAGGTCGAGGTGCTTGGGGCCCGAGGCATCCGCCGTGATGAACGGCAGGTTGATCTGCGCGCTCGTCGTGGTGGACAGCTCGATCTTGGCCTTCTCGGCGGCCTCGTACAGGCGCTGGAGCGCCATCGGGTCCTGTCCCAGGTCAATGCCCTGGCTCTGCTTGAACTCCGCGACCATCCAGTCGACGATCGCCTTGTCGAAGTTGTCGCCGCCCAGGTGGTTGTCGCCGTTGGTCGCCTTCACCTGGAACACGCCATCGCCGATCTCGAGGATCGACACGTCGAACGTGCCGCCACCCAGGTCGAATACCAGGATGGTCTGCTCGCTCTCCTTGTCAAGTCCGTAGGCCAGCGCCGCGGCCGTGGGCTCGTTGATGATGCGCTTGACGTCGAGGCCGGCGATGGTGCCGGCGTCCTTGGTCGCCTGGCGCTGGGCGTCGTTGAAGTACGCGGGCACGGTGACGACCGCGCCGTCGACGTCCTCGCCCAGGAACGCCTCGGCGTCCTGCTTCAGCTTCTGCAGGATCATCGCGCTGATCTCCTGGGGCGACCATTCCTTGTCGCCTGCCTTGATGCGCACGTCGCCGCCCGATCCCGGGACGACCTCGTACGGCACGATGGTCTGCTCCTCGCTGACCTCGTTCTGGGCGCGGCCCATGAACCGCTTCACGCTGAACACGGTGTTCTGCGGGTTGGTGACGGCCTGCCGGCGCGCCACCGCGCCCACGAGCCGCTCGCCCTGTGGCGTGAACGCGACGACCGACGGGGTCGTGCGACCGCCCTCTGCGTTGGGGATGACCTCGGGCTCACCGCCGGTGAGCACGGCCATGGCCGAGTTGGTGGTGCCGAGATCGATGCCGATCGTCTTGCCCATGAAGAGAATTGCCTCCTGATTACGAATGCCGAAACTGGATACGCCGGGTATCCAACAACATGAGTCACTTCATATCAAGTCATCTGCGTTATGGCTTGGTAAGGGCAGGGCACCCCTGCCGGCGCCGTGCCGATACCCTTTCCCCACATGGGCGCATCCACGAGAAAGGGCCCGCTCAGCGGGCCCTTTCCATGGTGCAGGCTGCGCTCCGCGTGGCGGAACGGGGTGAGGCCTAGAGCATGCCGGCGCGGGGGCCGTCCTCCTCGCGATCACGCCCGAACCCGGTGCGCTGCAGCAGCGCCCACCCCGCGGGCAGGAGCGCGGCGACGATCACGAGCTTGAGCGCGTCGCCGAACACGAAGGGCTCGAAGCCGTACGTCCACGCCTGGCTCCACCCGAAGGCTGCATCGGCACCCGGGGGCGTCCAGCTCGCGAGCCACGGGAGCCCGACGGCGTAGATGATCACGTTGCCGAGGATCAGCGCGAGGATCATGGGGACGACGCGCCGGTCGACGCCGCGCTCGCACAGCCAGCCCACGACGGCGGCGGCGAGGATGAAGCCGATGATGTAGCCGCCGGTGGCGCCCATGATCACGTCCCAGCCACCCGACTGCTCGGTGAAGATCGGGGCGCCCAGCGCGCCGATCGCGAAGTAGACGGCCATCGACAAGGCCCCGCGCAGGGCCCCCAGCATGCCGCCGACCAGCAGCACGGCGAGCGTCTGACCCGTGAAGGGGACGGGGAACCAGGGGATGGACACCTGGGCCAGCAGGGCCACGAGGGCCGTGCCGGCGAGGACGAGGATGACGTCGCGGACGGCGGCGCTGGACCGGGTTGCACCCCGGGGCATGACGCGGTCGGCGATCGTCCCATAGCGCACTGCGTGCATCGGGCGGAACTCCTTGAGGATGGCGTGTCACGGCCATGTTACCGGGCGCGTGACAGGGAGGTACCCGCGGGCACGTGCCATAGAATGGTCGCATGGCAACCGAGCCCGCAAGCGGGATCACCGGCGGCATCGACCAGCTGCGCAGCGGCCTCATCGAGGTGGCGAGCGTCATCGTCGGCCAGGTCGAGCGCGCCGTGGATTCATGGGAGAACCAGGACCACACCGAGGCCGCTGCCGTCATCGCGGGCGACGACGAGGTTGACTTCCGCTGCAAGGAGCTTGAGCGCCTGGCCTTCGACCTGGTCCTCCTGCAGGCGCCCAAGGCGCATGACCTGCGCCTCATCCACACCGGCCTCATCATCACCGTCGCCCTCGAGAGGGTGGGTGACCTCGCCGTGGCGATCGCCCGCCGCGTGGAGGCGATGGAGCCGTCACGGCCCGTGCCCGAGGTTGACGCCCTGATCAAGCGCATGGAACCGCGGGCCATCAGCGCGCTGTCGCAGGCCGTCCAGGCATTCGCGCGCGAGGACACCGGCCTCGCGATCATCGCCCGGTCGGACGCCCGGGGCGTGCAAGACCTTCTCGAGGGGGTAATGCAGGCTGCATCGCACCACTCGGCCGACCGCGACAGCGCGCCATGGCTCGCGGGGGCCGTGCTGCTCGCCCGCCACCTCGAGCGGGTGTCGAACAACGCCGCCGAGATCGCGGGGCGCGTGCGCTTCGTGGCCGAGGGCGGCGACCCCGTCTAGGCGACAGGCGGCGCCGGATGGCCCGCGGGGCCCGGCAAGGCGCCGGACCCCGCGATGGGGCCTCCTAGCAGTACGCGATGAGGTGGAACGCCTGGTTGGTCGCCACGAAGTCACCGCCGCCGCCCGGCTGGGTGTCGGTCGACACATCCACCTTCTGCGTCTGGCCGGCAGTGGGGATGGCCGCGATGGTCGTGGTAGCCGCCAGCGCCGTGGCCGAGAGCGTGCACTTGCTCACATCCGCCGGGAACGTCACCTGGTAGCGGCCCGCGCCACTGGTGGTCACCGTCGCGCCGGTCGTGCCCCCCGCGAGGACGGCAGCCGCCGAGACCTGCGCGTAGTAGCTCGGGTGCGCGAGGTTCGTGTTGGTCACGGTGCCATCGGCGATCTTCGCGCCCGTCACGGCCTTGTCCGCGATCTGCGACGTCGTCCACCCCTTGCCCGAGCCCTGCACGCGGCTCAGCGGCGTGACGCCGTTCTTGCCCGTGTTGGCCGCGTCGGTCTGCGTGGTGCGGATCGGGGCCAGGTAGTTCAGCGACTGGTTCGAGCGCAGCACCGCGGCCTGGGAGATGCGCTGGTTGATGAGCAGCTGCTGGGCGGTGGTGTTCGCGTTCTCGCTGGCGGCGGTACCGGAACCCACAAGAACCGCAGCAGTGCCGATCACGGCAGCCGAGGCGATGAGGTATGGGGTGAGCTTCATGGACTGTCCTCCGGGATTGAGTACGTGGCGTCGAACCTAGGTCGGGTGGCGTGGGCCGCAACCCCGGTGCACCGGTCCTTACAAAAACCTGACCGCCCGGGGGCAAAAACATTCCGGATGCAGCGGATCTTCCATTATTTGCCTGCATGCAGCGGTATTGCACGGGTCAGTGATACGGTGCATCGCCTATGAGCACACCCACACGACTCGAGTCGGCGCTGCACGAGGGCCGGTTCGCCATCACCAGTGAGATCGGTCCACCGAAGAGCGCCGACCCCTCGGTCATCGCCGACAAGGCCCGCCTGCTCGGACCCGTCACCGATGCGGTGAACATCACCGACAACCAGACGGCTCAGTCACGCATGTGCCCACTTGCCTGCGGTCGCATCGCGCTCGACCACGGCGCCGAGCCCGTGATGCAGATGACGGTGCGCGACCGGAACCGCATGGCGCTGACCAGCGACATACTGGGGGCGTCGGCGCTGGGCATCCACAACACGCTGTCGATGAGCGGCGACCCCATCCACATCGGCAACCACCCCGACGCAGCCGTGGTGAACGACCTCGACACCATGGCCCTGCTGCGGCTGCAGTCCTCGCTGCGTAACGGGCGATTCATGAACGAGGACGATGAGGAGCTGGCCGGGCAGCCGCCCCACCTCGTGATCGGGGCCACCGCACACCCCGCGGCGGACGACCCCGATGTCGAGATCTCGAAGATCCGCGCGAAGATGGAGGCCGGCGCCGACTTCTTCCAGACGCAGTTGGTCTACGAGCCGGAGCGCGTGGCCGCATTCATGAGCCGCCTCGAGGCGGCGGACCTGCCCGCCCTGCCCCGGCTGCTGATCGGCGTGGGCCCCTTCAAGCACCTGCGGATGGCCGAGCACATGCGCGACAAG
>JAUROO010000113.1 GCA_030829765.1 Miltoncostaeales bacterium
CGAGCAGCCCAGCCGCCTCTATGTCTCCGCCATGGCGCAGGTGACCGCGGCCTCCGCCGCCGACATGCAGTTGAGCGTCGACCTGCTGAGCGGCGGCGGCACCATGGGCGCGATCGACACCGGTGCCGCCATGACCGCCCCCGTGGTGCCGACCCTCATGACCCTCACGGGGATCATCAGCGACATCGGCGGCCCGGTGGACCTGCCCGCGGGCAGCTACCAGGTGCGGTTCCGCCTGGCCGAGACCGCCCCCTGCACCGTGGCCATCACCGCCACGGCGCCCACGCTGTCGGCGGTGACGCTGGGCATCGCCCAGTAGGGGGCGCCTACCCGGCGGGCCGCCCCAGTATCCAGCCCTCGACGGCCAGGCGTGCGGGGTCGATGCCGTCGGGCATGTCGGGCAGCAGGCCCTCCATCACGGCCACCATCTGCAGGGCGCCCATGAGGGCATCGAAGCCGTCCTCCCCATCCGGCCCGTCGCCGAAGCCGTCGTCCACCACATCCCGCAGCGCCGGGGAGGGGTGCACGGATGGCAGGTGCCGCGCGCACCACTCGAGCGCCTGGTGCGCGCGCGCCCGGCGGTCGTCCTGCCGCCGCTTGCTCCATCCCGTGCGCGGCAGGCCGAGCGGCCACTCGTAGGCCGCACGCGGGTAGCACTCGGCCAGCACCACGTGGCCCGGGCACGCGAGCGCAGGCAGGCGTCCATCCATGGGCCACATGCGCACGTGGTCGTGCGCCAGCGCGGGGGCCACCACCTCGCCCCAGGCCGACAGCGCAGCGCGCCCCACCTGCTGGGCCCCCACCAGCCAGAACAGCGGGGCCGCGGCGGGTGCCCTTCCGGAAATCGCCTGGTCGCAGGCGCGCAGGAGGTCAGCGGGGCCCGCCAGCCCCAGGCCCGTCACCAGGTCGGCGCGGGACGTGCCGCCGGGCGCCCGTGGGTAGAACGGCCGACCGGTGGCGATGTCCGCGGTCGTGGGGGCAGGATCGGCGAACCGGGGCCACCTGCCATCGCGCATGCCCGCGAGCACCTGCCGGAATGCGGTGACCCCGGCCGCGTGCGCCCATGCCCGGGGCACGCCCAGCGGCACGTCCAGCCCCGCCACCACGCATGCATCCGCGGGATCGCGCAGCAGCGCCATGTGCCCCGCCTCGTCCCACGGGTGCGGCGGCTGCACGTGCCATCCCCCGCCGTCGTCGCGCGCCACCACCACGCGGCGCCGCCCCGGCCGCATGCTCCAGTCGGCATGCAGGACGATCCGGGTCAGTCGAGTGGCGGGTACTCGATGACCTCGCTGAAGTGCACGATGGTCACCTGGTCGTCCTCGGTGATGTCGCGCGAGTAGATATGCGTGAGGAACTGGATGATGTCCTCGACCAGGCGGAACTCCGGGTTGTCGCGCTCGATCTCGCGCTGGGTCAGGTCGCCCACGCGCTTGAACGTGACCTCGTCGATGATCGCCGTGAACAACCGCTGGCGCGGACCGTGGCGGTGCCCCACGGTCACCCACACCAGCTGGCCGCGGTCATACTTGCCGCGCTTGTCGCCCAGCCGGATGGTGGCCGTCTTGCGCCCCTTGCGCAGTTGCTCGATGAACAGGGGCGAGTAGAAGTTGAGCGCGTACATGCGGGCTACGCGACCGCCGCGATGAGGCGGTCGCGTGCGCCCGGATCACGCACGGCGAGGAAGCCGTCGGCACTGAGATCGCGCACGCGGCGCTTGGCCGCGCGGATGATGGCCTTCTCGCCGTCGTGCGTGATGAGCGACTCGGCCTCGCTCAGGGGGACCAGCTGCACGTTGTCCACCTCGGCCTGCTCGAAGCGCGCGGGGGACCCCGCCCGGTACAGCATGAGGAAGAAGTCCACGCTCTTGTTGATGCGGCTGCGCTCGGCGCGGGCCCAGAACCGGTAGGAGATCGTCCCGAGGGGCTCGAGCACCAGGCCGGTGAGGCCGGCCTCCTCGCGCATCTCGCGCACGGCGGCCTCGGCCGCGCCCTCGCCGTCCTCGATGCGGCCCTTGGGAAGACCCACCACCTCGCTGCCGGGCACGGTAATCAGCGGCACCAGGATGTGATCGCCCACGGGCACGAGCAGTACGCCACCCGCCGATCGCTCATGCCTCACCCGTGCCATGGGGCGACGATACCCGTGCGACCGGCCGTCGCAAAGGGCCGGGGGCCCCGGATTGCCCCGGGGCCCGGGCGGCAGCGCGCGCCCGGGCCCGCGGCGGGCATCAGGCCAGGCCGATCCCGTCGCACAGGTAGACGTCCTGGATGGCGTTGAGCAGGGCCACGCCCTCCTTCATGGGACGCTGGAACGCCTTGCGGCCGCTGATCAGCCCTGCTCCGCCGGCGCGCTTGTTGACCACCGCGGTGTAGACGGCATCGTGCAGGTCGTTGTCGCCCGAGGCACCGCCCGAGTTGATGAGCGGGATGCGCCCCATGTAGCAGTGCGCCACCTGGTAGCGGGTCATGTCGATCGGATGATCGCTCATGAGCTTGCCGTACATGCGCGGGTCGGTCTTGCCGAACTTCAGGGTGTCGAAGCCGGACGCGGCCGTCTCCGGCGCCTTCTGCTTGATGATGTCGGCCTCGATGGTGACGCCCAGGTGGTTGGCCTGGCCGGTGAGGTCGGCAGCCGTGTGGAAGTCCTCATCGGCGGTCTTGAAGGCGGAGTTGCGCAGGTAGCACCACAGCACGGTGGCCATGCCCAGCTCGTGCGCCATCTCGAACGCCTGGGCCACCTCCTGGATCTGCCGCGTGCTCTCGTCCGACCCGAAGTAGATCGTGGCGCCCACCGCCACGCATCCCAGGTCCCGCGCCTGCTCGATCGACGCGAACATGATCTGGTCGTACCCGTTGGGGTAGGTGAGGAACTCGTTGTGGTTGAGCTTCAGCATGAAGGGGATCCTGTGCGCGTACCGTCGCGCGACCGACCCGAGCACGCCGAGGGTGGTGGCCACCGCGTTGCAGCCGCCCTCGATCGCCAGCTCGACGATGTTGGCCGGGTCGAAGTACGCGGGATTCTTGGCGAACGACGCGCCCGCCGAATGCTCGATGCCCTGATCCACCGGAAGGATGGACAGGTACCCGGTACCGCCCAGGCGCCCGTGGTCATACATCTGCTGCAGCGACCGCAGCACGGGGATGGAGCGATCGCTGGCAGCCGTGACGCGGTCGACGAAGTCAGGGCCCGGCTTGCTCAGCCGCGATGCCGGGATGGTCTTGCAGCGATGACCGAGGAGGCCCTTGGCGTCCTTCCCGAGGATCTCCTCGATGCGCGTGAGTGATGCGTCGCCGGACGCCATGCGGTAACTCCCTGGTGGCTTTCACCACGGATGCTACCGGCATGGCAGGGGGGCTACTTGCCCCCGAACAGGCGCTTCAGCCAGCCCATGAAGCCGCCACCGGAGGACGACTCCGCGGCAGCAGGCTCCGCAGCGGACGACGACGGGGCGTCCTTGGACACCCACTTGTCGAGGTCCTCCCAGCCGGTCTTGCCGGCGGTCTTCGCGGCGCTGGCGCCATCGCCGACCCACTTGTCCAGGGCCTCCCAGCCGGTCTTGCCGGCGGTGACCGTGGCCGAGCCGACGTCCTTGGCCGCGCCGGCGGAGTCGCCGACCCAGTTCTCGAGGGCTTCCCAGCCGGTCTTCTTGGTGCTCATTTCGTACCTCTGCGCGGCGTCGTGGTCGGGGACGATGCGTGCCCTGGCGGGCGACGCTTTGCATCATACGTAACTAATCGCGCCCGCGCGCAAATCGGGCCGCGGAGTCCGCTGCCTCCACCAGCGCGCGGTAGGAGGCCAGGCGCTCAGCGTCCACGGAACCCTCCACGGCGCAGCCGGCGTCGCCCATGTGCCGGCAGTCGGGAAACCGGCACATGGGCGCCGCGGCGGCGATGTCGGGAAACCCCGAGGCGATGTCCTGCGATGTCATGGGTGGCAGCCAGAACGACCGGACGCCCGCGGTGTCGATGACGGCACCGCCACCGGGCATGGGGATGAGCCGTGGATCGGTGGTCGTATGCCGGCCGCTCCGGAGGCGCTCGGACACCGCGCCCGTCGCGCGCTGCACACCCGTGAGCGCCGTGGTCAGGGTGGACTTGCCCACCCCTGAGTGCCCGGCCAGCACCGCCAGGTGGTCGCCGATCAGGCCGCGCACCTCGCCCACGAGCCCGGGGTCGAACGCCGACCCGACGACGACGCGGTGGCCCGCCGCGCGCTGGCGGCCCACGACCTCGGCCACGGCGTGCACATCGTGCGGACGATCGGCCTTGGTCAGCACGACCGCGAGGTCCAGCCCCCCTGCCACCGCGGCCACCGCGTAGCGGTCGATCAGGCGCGGCACCAATGGGGGTTCCGCCACGGCGGCCACCACCACAAGGAGGTCGGCATTGGCCACCACCGCGCGCACGCGGCCACCGCTGCCCACCCGCTCCAGCACGGTGCGGCGCGGGCTGATGCCGCGGATGATTCCCTGCGTGCCGGAATCGTCCAGCGTCACGCGGTCGCCCGCCACCGGTGGCCCACCGGGGAGGCGCGGCGCCACCCGCACCTCACGCGTCACGCCGCCCTCGTCCACCTCGGCAAGCGGACCGGCCACGCGCAGCACGAGGGGCGCATCCGGCGTCAGAGGGCGAGCAGCTCCTGCGCGGTGAACAGCGCGTGGAGCGGGGCGCCACCGAGTTCGGCCTCCACGGCCGCGCGACCGCCGTCCTCCTCGCGATCCACCACCACCAGCGCCGCGACCACCTCCGCCCCGGCCGCGCGGACGCGCTCGAGGGCGGTCAGCATCGATCCTCCGCTGGTCAGGACGTCGTCCACGACGGCGACAGGTGTGCCCTCCTCGACGAAGGGCCCCTCGAGCCAGTGCTGGAGACCGTGCTTCTTGGCCTCCTTGCGCACGAAGAAACCGGTCCAGTGCGTGCCGTCGGCATAGGCGGCGGCGCTCACGGCGCACACCAGCGGGTCGGCGCCCAGCGTGAGCCCGCCGACCGCGCGGGGGCCGGCCGTGGCGAGCAACGGATACGCGAGGCGCCCCGCGAGGTGGGCGCCCTCGGGGTCGAGCAGCACCTGCCGCACGTCGAGGTAGTAGTCGGACCGGCGGCCGGAGGCCAGCACGACCGACTCGCGGAACAGGGCGCGCTCGGCCAGCAGGGCACCCAGGCGGTGGCGTTCGGTGTCGTTGCTCATCGGCGGGCACCGTACCAATCACCATGGGCGCCGACCCGCCTAGTCTTGTGCTGGTAGTCGACCCCGGAAGGTGCATGCGGTGCAGGTCTCACCAGAGCCCACTCCCAACCCGAACGCGATCAAGTTCACACTGGATCGCCCCTCGACCGACGGCGGCGCACAGACGTTCCGGGAGGGGTCCGACCCTGCCGCCTCGCCGCTGGGCGCACGCATCTTCGCCCTCGGGGAGGTGACCAACGTGTTCGCCACGGCGAACTTCGTGAGCGTCACGAAGACCGACGGCGCCGACTGGTCCGACCTCGGCCCCAAGGTCGTGGAGGCCATCGAGGAGCACTTCGCGGACGGCAACGCGTGAACACCGCCAGCGGAGTCTTCTTCACGTGGCTGCTCGGCCTGATCTTCGTGGTGGGGGGAGTCGTCTTCCTGCTGTTCCTGGGGGACAACAACCTGTTGTTCGGGCTTCCCTACCTCGTCATCGGCCTGCTGCTCTGCTACGGCGCCTGGCGCCTGCAGAAGTCCGCGGCGAAGAAGGCCCGGGAGGACGCGCAAGCCCTGGACGACGAGGCCGTCCCGCCGCACTCTGCCGACTAGTTCCACGTCCCCCGGTGCCAAGCACATAACCGTTGCGATGAACGGTTACGTGCCTGGCACCGGGGTGTGGATCAGACGATGCCCGGGAGTGCGGCGAGTGCCTCCGTTGCGCGGGCGAGTTCGGCCTCGTCCACATCCAGGTCCTGCATGTCGCCGTGGAGGAAGTCGGCGTATGCGGCCATGTCGAAGTGGCCGTGGCCGCACAGGTTGAAGAGGATCGTCTTCTCCACGCCCTCCTCCTTCGCCCGCTCGACCTCGGCGACCACCTGCCGGATTGCGTGCGACGGCTCGGGCGCCGGGATGATGCCCTCGGCACGGGCGAAGCGCACCGCCTCGGTGAAGCACTCGATCTGGCTGTAGGCCGTGGCCTCGACGAGGCCCTCGTGCACCACGTGGCTCACCAGCGGCGCCATGCCGTGGTAGCGCAGCCCGCCGGAGTGGATCGACGGCGGGATGAAGCCGTGGCCCAGCGAGTGCATGGGCAGCAGCGGGGTCATCTGGGCGGTGTCACCGAAGTCGTACCCGTACGTGCCACGGGTGAGCGTGGGGCACGAGGATGGCTCGACGGCGACGATGCGGATGTCGCGTCCCTCGATCTTGTCCTTGAGGAACGGGAAGGAGATGCCGGCGAAGTTCGAGCCGCCGCCGACGCAGCCGATGACCACGTCGGGGTAGGCACCCGCCATCTCGAGCTGCTCCTTGGCCTCCTCGCCCACCACCGTCTGGTGCATCAGGACGTGGTTCAGCACCGAGCCCAGCGCGTAGTTGGTGTCGTCGTGGGTGGCGGCCACCTCCACGGCCTCGCTGATCGCGATGCCCAGGCTGCCCGAGGAGTCGGGGTTGTCGGCCAGGATGGCCCGCCCCGCATTGGTCTGGTCGGAGGGGCTGGCGATGCACGTGCCACCCCAGGTCTCCATCATCAGCCGCCGGTAGGGCTTGGAGTCGTACGACACCCGCACCATGAACACATCGCACTCAAGGCCGAACCGCTGGCAGGCGAAGGAGAGCGACGACCCCCACTGGCCCGCGCCGGTCTCGGTGCTGAGCCGCGCGACGCCGGCCTCCTTGTTGTAGAAGGCCTGCGGCACTGAGGTATTGGGCTTGTGGCTGCCCGCCGGCGAGACGCCCTCGTACTTGTAGAAGATCTTGCAGTTCGTGCCGAGGGCCTGCTCCAGACCCACGGCGCGGTACAGCGGCGTGGGTCGCCACATGGCGTAGATCTCGCGCACGGGATCCGGGATGGGGATGTACCGCTCGGTCGAGACCTCCTGCTCGATGAGCGCCATGGGGAAGATGCCGGCGAGGGCCTCGGGGCCGATGGGCTCACCCGTGCCCGGATTCAGCGGCGGCGGGGGCATCGTGGGCAGATCGGCCGCGATGTTGTACCAGCGGTCCGGGATCCGGTCCTCGGGGAGCATGTAGCGGTGCTGGGGCACGTGAGACTCCTTACGGTCGGCGTCTCCCGGAATGCTACGGACTACCTGAAGCGCATGCGGAGCGTCGAGCGTCGGGTGGTGGACCCGGTGCGATCGCGCGCGGTGATGGCATAGGTGATGCGGTACTCGCCGGGGCTGTCACCGCGCGGCACGCGGATGGGATCGGACGCGTAGTACCGGCCCGGGTCCGCGGTCTGGGCGCGGGGGCGGATGAGCACCAGCTTGTCGCGGTAGGGCGACCACACCGTGCCCGCCCGGCGCAGGCGCACCACACGCCGCCCGCCGATGCGGTAGTCCAGCCGGTACACGTACTTCATCCCCCGCGACAGGGGCTGCGTGGCAGGGGTGCGGCCGTCGGCCTTCAGCACGCGGAACGAGGTGATGCGCAGCGTCGGTCCGGCCAGCGCGGTGGCCACGCCACCGGGGGCAAGCAGCATCGCCATCGCCAGTGCCCCCGCCGCGGCGGCGCGCATCACGCAGCGGCCCCCGTCGTCGGGAGCACCGCGCGGAAGGTGCTGCCCTCGCCGGGGGTGCTCTGCACCTGCACCTCCGCGCCCAGCGCGTCGGCGAGGCCCTTCACGATCGCGAGCCCCAGCCCGGTTCCACCGGATGCCCGGTCGCGCGCGCTGTCGGCCCGGTACAGGCGGTCGAAGATGCGGGGCAGGTGCTCAGGGGCGATGCCCACGCCGGTATCGGCAACCTCCACCACGGCGCTGCCGCCCTCGTGCATGACGCTCACCCGCACGCTGCCCCCCGGGGGGGTCGCCCGGATCGCGTTGGTGATCAGGTTGGAGGCGATGGTCTGCACGTGTGCGGCATTCGTGATGGCGACGACCGGGTCCTGCCCCGCGCGCGGGCCGCGCAGTAGCACCCCGTGTTCCCCTGCAGCGCGCTCGAGCCGCTCCACCACCTCGCGGCAGCACTCCACGAGATCCGCGGGCTCGAGCGCCACCTCCTGGTCGAGGTCGGCGAGGGTCAGCGCCTGGAGATCCGCCACCAGGTCGCACAGCCGCCCGGACTCGCCCTTGATGATCTCGACCGCCTCACGCCGGTCCTCGTCGGTGCGCGCCGCCCCGTCCACCAGGGCGGAGGCAAACCCGTCGATGGCCGTGACGGGCGTGCGGAGCTCGTGCGCGACATCGGCGAGGAACTCCCGCTGCCGGCGATCGGTTGCCTCCAGCTGCTCGGTCATGGCGTTCAGCGACGTCGCGACGCGCGCCAGTTCCCCGTCATCGAGGTCCACGCGGGCATCGAGGTCGCCGGATGCCACGCGCTCGGCCTGCCCTGCGAGCGCCTGCGCGTCACGTCGAAGGCGCCGGCTGGCCAGGCCCGCCAGCCACCACGCCACCGCCCCGATCACCAGAACGGCGCCACCGGTCACCACGGGCACGGCCCACTCTCCCCACACCCCCGCATCCGCCTGACGCTCCATCGTCACCTCGATGTCGCCATCGGTCACGACCGCGCGGGCCTCGAGTACCTGCACCGGATCGCTCCAGTAGACGACCTGCCCTCCCTGGCGCACCACCACCCGGGTGCCGGGCAGGTACCGCCGCGCGTCGGCGATCCCCGCGTAGCCGTCCGACCTGGCCACCTGCGCGATCTGCGCGCCCTGCTGCAGCAGCTGGGCCTCCACCTCGTGCTGCACCCGCGTGCCCACGAACAGTGCGAGCAGCAGCTGGGTGCCCACCACCGCCACCACCAGTGCCGCCACGATGGCCAGGGCGATCCGGCCACGGAATGATTGCGGCAACAGCCGCGACCACCCGCCCCCGGGTGCGTGGCCGCTCACGGCCCCGCGGGATCGAGCCGGTACCCCACGCCGCGCACCGCGACGATGGGGAGGTCCTTGCCCAGCTTGCGGCGCAGGTTGGCCACGTGCACGTCCACCGTCTTGCCCCCCACGCCCGACTGGTACCCCCACACGCGCTCCAGCAGGCGCTCGCGCGTGAACACCACATTGGGGTGGCCCGCCAGCTCGGCCAGCAGGTCGAACTCCAGCCGGGTCAGCTCGATCTCCTGTCCATCGCGACGGCATGTGCGGCTGACCGGGTCGAGGTCCACCGGCCCGGCGCGCAGTGGGCCGGACGGCCCCTCGGCGCCCTGCACCCTGCGCAGCACGGCGCGCACGCGCGCCACCAGCTCGCGCCCGGAGAACGGCTTGGTCACGTAGTCGTCGGCGCCCATCTCCAGGCCGGTGACACGACTGGCCTCGTCCTCGCGCGCGGTGAGCATGATGATCGGGACCGTCGGCTGGTCCGCGCGGAGGCGACGGGCCACCTCCAGGCCGTCCACCTCGGGGATCATCAGGTCGAGCAGCACCAGGTCGATGCCGCCGGAGCGCATCTTCGCGAGCGCCTCGGCACCATCCCCCGCCTCTGTCACCGTGTACCCGGCCTCGTCGAGGTACATGCGAAGCAGGCGCCGGATCGAGCGCTCGTCGTCCACGACCAGGATGTGCCCGCCGGTGGCCACGATGCGATGGTACCCCCGGATGCGGGTTGCATCACCGCGGAGTGTCCCCCTATCGTTCCCCGGCCGGGCGAGATAGCTCAGCTGGTAGAGCACACGACTGAAAATCGTGGTGTCCCCGGTTCGAGTCCGGGTCTCGCCATCACCGAACGCCGCGTTCCCCCACGGGGGGTCGCGGCGTTCGCGCGTGCGGCGCCCTTTATCCTGAGGCCATGGACCTCTCGATCGTCGTACCCGCGTACAACGAGGAGCGGCGGCTGCAACCGACCCTCGACGGCTGGACTGCCTGGCTGGACGGGTTCGACGGCACCGCGGAGATCGTCGTGAGCGACGATGGCAGCACGGATGG
The DNA here is from genome assembly GCA_030829765.1 of Miltoncostaeales bacterium. Lineage (GTDB taxonomy): Bacteria > Actinomycetota > Thermoleophilia > Miltoncostaeales > Miltoncostaeaceae > SYFI01. The sequence goes on from JAUROO010000113.1 coordinate 10,036, forward strand.
CACCGCGGCCCTCGTGGAACGCGCCGCGGCGTCCGACCCCCGCATCCGGCTGAACCGCCTGGAGCAGAACGCCGGGAAGGGCGGGGCGGTGCGCTCCGGCATGCTCGCCGCCACGGGCGCGTACCGGTTCTACGTGGATGCCGACATGAACATCGCGCCGTTCCACGTGGATCCCGCGCTGGCGCTGCTGCGAAGCGGCGTGGCCGACGTGGTCACCGGAAAGCGCAGCCTGGCCCGCTACGCCGAGACCGAGCGCAGCCCCGCCCGCCTGGCGGCGGGGGCCGCCGTGCAGGTGACCCGGCGCATCCTCGTGCTGCCGGTCATCACCGACACGCAGGCAGGCTTCAAGGGGTTCACCGCGGAGTGGGCGGAGAAGGTGTTCCACGCGGCCACCATCGACTCGTTCGCCTTCGACATCGAGGTCCTCTACCTGGCCCGCCGGATGGGCGCACGGATCGCGGAGATGCCGGTGGAGGTGGAGTTCCGCGACGACTCCACGTTCGACGTGGGGAAGCACCTACCGCCCTTCATCGAGGACATCTGGCGCATCCGCATGAATGCCTGGCGGGGCCGCTACTCCTGACGCATGATCGCGACGACCTCCCCGGCCGTCGCGCGCACCCGCTCACTGGCGCTGCCGCCGTTCCGCGCCACGGAGATCAGCCCGTGCGAATCGGTGTACACGAGCAGGGCTCCGCGCGGCACGTCGGCGAACGTGCGGCCCACGGTCGCCTGCGACCGGCCGCCCTCCGCCGTGGCCACCCACACGGGGCGGCCTTGCGTGAGGCCCGCATCCATCAGGTGTTGCGCGGTCGCCCACAGGGCCAGGTTGCCGAAGCGATCGACGCCGGCCACCAGAGCCTCCAGAACCCCCGGCATCCCCTCGGCGGCGGGCAGGCGCGGCGGCACGATCGACGCCACCTCCACGCCCGGCCCCAGGTCGTCCAGCGACCCCCCGGCCGCAAGGTGGGCCGCGCAGGGCGCGAACACATCGCGGCCGTGGAACGTCGGTGACACCGGCTCGCGCATCCGTTCGCGTGCGGCGACCTCCACGGCACGCACCGCACCCTGGCGCTCCGCAGCAAGGCCCAGCAGGCCATTATCCGGACCGATCACCACACGCCCCCAGGCAAGTTCCACCGCCACGGGGCGGCGGTCGGTCCCCACCCCGGGGTCCACCACGGCCACCGTCACCGACTGCTGCGGCATCACCTGCACCAGCCGGTCCAGGAGGATCGCGCCCCAGCGGATGTCCCCCGGGGGGACATCATGCGCCAGGTCGATGCGTGCCGACGCCGGCGCGATCGCCGCCGTCACCGCGTGCAGGGCCCCCACGTGCTCGGTGCCCGGGCCGTAGTCGGTCAGGAACCCGAGCGGGCGGGTCATGCCGGCAGGGCGGCCGCCCGGATGACGGCCTCGATCAGGCCCGGGATGTCACTGGTGCCGGCCTCCACGGCCACCTCCAGTCCCGCATCGCGCGCCGTCTGGGAGGTGATGGGGCCGATCGACGCCACCACCGGACCGGCGGCCAGGCGCGCGCGCTGGCCGGGATCCAGCACGTCAAGGGTGTTGGTGACGGTGGACGACGAGGTGAACGTGATGATGTCCGCATCCAGTGCGGCGTGCACGACGTCGTCGGGCGGCCGCACCGCCACCGTCTCGTACAGGGACACGTCGTCCACGATCGCGCCGCGTGTGCGCAGGCCGTCGGCGATCACCGGGCGGGCATGGCGGGCACGGGCGATGAGCACCCTCCGGCCCTCCACGGGGGTCCCGGCCAGGGCCTCCAGCACCGCCTCGCCCACGAACCGGTCGGGCACCACATCCGCCCGGATGCCGATGCCGAGCAGGGCATCGGCCGTTGCGGGGCCGATGGCCACGAAGGTCTGGTCCGGACGCAGGTGCCGGGCGTCCACGCCGTGCGCGGCCATCGCCGCGCCCAGCGCGTCCACGCCGTTGGGGCTGGTGAGGATGACGATGTCGTGCTGGCCCATGGCTGCCATGGCCGCGCTCACCTGCGGGCTGGCCGTGGTCGGCTGGATCCGGATGACGGGCATCTCGATCACCCGGGCGCCGAGCGCCTCGAGGGCCCCGCGCAGATCACTGGCCTGTGCCCGGGCGCGCGTCACCACCACGGTGCGCCCGGCCAGCGGTCCGCGGCCGGCGGGCGCCAGGCCGGGGGCGCGCGACACCACGTCGCCGAACACCAGGATCGCCGGGTTGCCCAGGCCCTCCTCCTCCACCCGGTCGGCGATGGTGGCGAGCGTCGCCACCACCTCGCGCTGGCGGTCCGTCGTGCCCCACTGGATCGCGGCCGCAGCCTGGTCGGCGGGACGCCCCGCCGCCATGAGGCGGTCCGCGATACCGCGCAGGCGCCCCATGCCCATCAGCACGATGAGCGTGTGCGGCAACTGCGCCAGCAGGTCCCAGTCATTCTGCTCGGCGTCCTTGGCCGGATCCTCGTGGCCGGTGACCACGGTGAAGGCGGTTGCCATGCCGCGGTAGGTCACCGGGATGCCCGCGGCGCTGGGCGCGCCGATGGCCGAGGTGATGCCCGGCACCACCAGCACGCGCACCCCCGCGGCCACGAGGGCCTCGGCCTCCTCGGCACCACGCCCGAACACGAACGGGTCGCCGCCCTTCAGGCGGGCAACCACCCGGCCCTCGCGCCCCAGCCGGACAAGCAGCGCGGTGGTGTCGTCCTGGCCCATCGCCGCGCGGCCGGGGGCCTTGCCCACGTCGATCAACTCGGCATCCGGACGCACCAGGTCCATCAGGGCCTCGGTGCCGAGGCGGTCGTACAGCACCACCTCGGCGCGCATCAGCGCCTCGCGGCCACGCACGGTGATGAGGCCGGGGTCGCCCGGCCCAGCGCCGATCAGGTACACGATGCCCTCGCTCATGCAGCCCCCACGGCCTCGGCCGCGCGCGCACCGAGTGCCGACGGATCGTCGACGCTGCCCTCCAGATCAGCGGACCGTCCGCTTCCATTCCACCAGGCACGTATGCGAAGGAGATCGCCATGGGCTTCGCACAGGGCGCCGGCGGGCACCGCGCACCCACCGCCGAGGCGGCCGAGGAATGCACGCTCGGCGTCCAGGCACGCCCGTGCCCGCGGATCATCCAGCGCCGCACAGGCGGCGCGCACGGCCGCGTCATCGGCGCGCCCCTCGATGGCCACGATGCCCTGCCCTGCGGCCGGCAGGCACACGTCCAGGGGCAGGGGGCAGGCATCGTCGCGCACGATCCCCAGGCGGCGCAGGCCCGCGGCGGCGAGCACCAGGGCATCCACCTCACCGGCATCGAGCTTCGCGAGGCGGGTGTCCACGTTGCCGCGCACCTCAACCACCTGCAGGTCCGGGCGGGCGGCGAGCACCTGCGCCCGGCGGCGCGGGCTGGTGGTGCCCACGCGCGCGCCCGGGGGCAGCGCGTCGAGGCCTCCCGCGGCGCCCACCAGCACGTCGCCCGGGTCCTCGCGCCGGGGCGTGGCGATCACCGCGAGCCCGGCAGGCAGGTCGCCGGGCAGGTCCTTGGCCGAATGCACGGCGATGTCCGCACGGCCGGCGAGCAGGGCCTCCTCCAATTCCTTCACGAACATGCCCTTCACGTCCATGCCCGGTCGTGCTGCGGCACCGGCCAGGCTCCAGCGGTCGCCGGAGGTGGTCACCTCCAGCAGGGGCGCCTCGTGCCCGTGCAACGCGAGGGCGTCGGCCACCGCACGCGACTGCGCGAGGGCGAGGGGCGACCTGCGCGTGGCGACGGTCACGCGCACCCGGTCAGTCGGCCGGGCCGCGCCGGCCCGCGGGCTCGGCGGGCGCGGTGCCGGATGAGGCATCCGGGATGCGGTCGGGCACGCCCAGGCCGAACAGATGGCGCAGTGACTCCACGTGCCGCATGCCATCGATGCTGGCAGCGGCCTCGCGCGCGCGCACCGTGGGCTCGTGCAGCAGCTTGTTCAGGATGGCGCGGGTGACCCGGTCGATGCGCTCCGCCTCTTCGGCTCCCATCTCCGCATCGGATGCCCGGGCGATCTCACCCTGCCGGATGGCCTCGGCCATCTCGCGCAGCGAGGTGATGACCGGCGTCACGGCCAGCCCCGACCGCCACGCGGCGTAGCGCTCCACCTCCTCGCCCACGATCACCTCGGCACGGCGCGCATGCTCCTCGCGCTGGTCACGGTGCTGGGCCACCACGCGCTCGAGGTCGTCGATGTCGAACAGCACCGCGCCATGCACGCCCGAGGCCGCGGGATCCACGTCGCGGGGCACCGCGATGTCGATGAGCACCATCGGGCGGGCGGGCCGGTCCTCCAGCGCCACCTCCACCTGCGCGGCGGAGATCAGCGCATGGGGCGCATCGGTGGAGCACACCACCACATCGGCCTTGGCGAGCTCATCGGCCAGGCAGTCGTAGCCCAGGCCCATGCCGCCCAGTCGCTCGGCGATCTCGCGCGCGGTCCCCACCGTGCGGTTGATCACCACCAGCTCTCCCAGGCCGCGCTCCATCAGGGCCCGCGCGGTGGCCTCGGCCATGCGCCCACCCCCCAGCACGAGGCCGCGCCGGCCGCCCAGGTCGGGGATGGCCTCGCGCGCGAGGTCAGCGGCCACGGTGGATACCGACACGGGGCGCACGGCCACCTGCGTCTCGGTGCGGACGCGCTTTCCGGCCTCGAGCGCCTGGCGGAACAGCCGGTCACTCAGCACACCCGTCGACTGCTCCTCGGCGCAGCGCTCCCACGCCTGGCGCACCTGGCCCTGGATCTCGCTCTCGCCCACCACCATCGAGTCCAGGCTGGAGGCCACGCGGAACAGGTGGGCTACCGCGCGGTCGTCCAGGTGCGCGTAGCGCACGCAGTCGAACTCGTTGCGCGTCATGCCCGTGCTGCCTTCCACCAGGGCGGCGCAGATGGCGTCCTCCGCGCCGCCGGCATCGAGGGCGTGCGCGTAGACCTCGGTGCGATTGCACGTGGACAGCACGACGGCCTCGGCGATGTCGGGGTGGCGCACGAGCGAGCGCGCCAGCGTCCGCGCATTGGCATCGGTGAGCGCCAGCTTCTCACGCTGCTCCACCGGCGCGGTCTTGTGCGAGATACCGACGGCGACGAGATGGGGCATCAGGCCGCCTCCGATGCCACGTCGGCGAGCCCCAGCGCGGTGCGCACCCGGGCGCGGCACGCGTCCGGTCCGTCGGCGGCCACCTGCTCGACAACCCCTGAGTCCAGCAGTCCCTCGACCGCGACACGGCGGGCGGCGATATCGGGGTACGTGGCGACCAACTCCTCGCGGGTCTCGGCCAGCAGGGCGATCAGGCCGGCCCAGCCGGGGCCGAAGTGCTGCTGCAGGTCCTCGCGGATGCGGCGGGCGAGCACCGGGCTCGCACCCCCCGTGGTGATGGCGAGTGCCAGATCACCCTGGCGTACCACAGCGGGGATGACCGCCGTGGAGCCCTGCGGGTCGTCGGCCACGTTGACCTCGGCGCCGAGTGCGCGCGCGTCGTCGCGCACCCTCCGGTTCACGACGGCATCGTTCGTCGCCGCAATGACCAGGACCGCACCATCCAGGTCGCCCTCCCGATAGCCGCGGGCGTGATGCCCGGCGATGCGGCCATCGGCGACCATCTCGCCGAGCGCGGGCAGGACCTCCGGGCTCACCAGCCGCACCCGTGCCCCGCACGCGGCCAGGCGGGCGGCGCGATCGGTGGCCACTGCACCACCGCCCACCACCACCACCGTGCGCCCCGAGAGGTCGAGGAACACCGGGTACAGGTCGCGCGTCATCAGTCGGCGCCCCCGCCCCCGTCATCGCCCTCGCGTCCCTCGCGGCGGTCCAGCATGCGGGTGATGGCCTCTACCTGGCGGCCCACGCGCGCCGTGCGCGCGCCCAGCACCACCACGTAGGCCAGTACCAGGAACCAGATGACGGCGTATGCCGCGACCACGTACTGGGATCCACCGCTCATGCGTTCTCCAGTCGGAGTGCCAGGCGCCGCAGGGCGCGCTCGGACCGCCGGCCCACCAGGTCGACCTCGAGCAACGCGATGAACAGCGCGATCATCGCGGCCTGCGAGACCACGAACCAGATGAGCATCGACCCGGGCATGTTGGCACCACTGCCCGTGAACACGACCGGGTGCACGAACGACTCCGCCACGCGCACCGAGTAGAACGACAGGGGCACCGATGCGAACCCGGCGATGGCGTAGATGGCCGAGTACCGCATGCGGCGATCGTCCTCGGCCGATGAGCGCAGCACGAAGTACGCGGCATAGATGAGCACGACGATCAGGTACGTGACCAGGCGCGGGTCGGTCCACACCCACCAGGTGCCCCACGAGGCCTTCGCCCAGATGGACCCGGTGATCACCACGAGCACCGAGAACAGCAGGCCGATCCGGATGCTGGCCTCGCCCACGTCGTCCCAGCGGGCGCTGCGCGTGCGCAGGTAGAGGATGCCGGCCACGCAGGACACGGCGAATGCCACGAGCGACGCGATCGCGATGGCCACGTGGAAGTAGAAGATGCGCTGGATGACGCCCTGATCGGCGTCCTCGGGCGCCACCAGGAACACCCCGATGGTCGAGACGACCACCAGGATCGTGGCGACGACCCCCCAGATCAGGGCGGCGCGCTCACCGGGCATGCGCCGGGGACTGTCAGTCGTCGAAGACGGCGTCATAGGTCGCGACGGAGACAAGGGAGAAAAGTATTGCGTACGCGAGCAGGAACAGGCAGTACCCCCGCCACTCGCTCATGTCATGTGGCCCTCCCGCCACGGCGTGCGTGGCCCCGGCGGCTGCGATGACCACCGGCACGAGCGCCGGCAGGAAGAGCACCGGGAGGATCAGGTCGCGCGCGCGGGTGAACAGGGCAAGCCCCGAGAACAGGGTGCCGGAGAGCGCGATGCAGGCGTTGGCCAGCAGGGCGGCGATGGCGATCCAGCCGATGGCGTCCCAATAGGGACCCTGCACGAAGAAGACCCCCACGAGCGGGATGACGATCACCTCGACCGCCGTCATGTAGAGGAAGATGGCGATGGCCTTCGCCCCCAGCATCACCACACGGGGCACCGGCGACACCAGCAGGCCGTCGAGCACCCGCTGCTCGCGCTCGGCCACGTACGAACGCCCCACGCCCAGCACGGCCGTGAAGGCGAGGGTCACCCACATGAGGCCGCCCACGAACCGCGTGAGGTCGTCATCGCGGGTGCCGAACCCGAACTGCAGGATGGCCATCATCACGATGGCGAACAGCACCATGGCCACGATGGTCTCGCGCGTGCGCAGCTCCAGGCGCAGGTCCTTGCGCACCAGTGCCGCCAACTGGCGGCGGCGGCTCATGCGGCCGCCTCCTCGTAGCGGCGGCGCACGGCACGGGCGTCCATCCCGGCAGTCGGCTCATCCAGCACCACGCGCCCTGCCCGCAGCACCACCAGGCGGTCGGCCACATCCGCCACCCGTTCCACCTCGTGGGTCACGATCACCGCCGCGCGGCCGTCATCGCGCGCTGCGCCCAGCTCGCTGTCCAGCAGCGCCGTGGCGCGGGCATCCAGGCTGGCATGCGGCTCGTCCAGCAGCAGCAGCCGGGGCCGGTGCAAGAGCATGCGGGCCAGGGCCAGGCGCTGCGCCATGCCGCGGCTGAAGGCCCGCACCGGGTCCTCGGCGCGCGCAAGCAGGTCCACGTGGTCGAGGAGGTCATCGATGCGCCCGTCGCGATCAGGGATGCCGTAGAGATCGCCGTAGAGCTCGAGATTCTGCCGGGCGGTGAGGTCGAGGTACACCAGCGGGTCGTGCGCCAGGTAGCCCAGCCCCGCGCGCGCACGGCGCGGGTCGTCGGCCACATCGGCCCCCAGCACCGTCAGGTGCCCGGCGCGCGGGCGCAGCAATGTCGCCA
>JAUROO010000114.1 GCA_030829765.1 Miltoncostaeales bacterium
CACCGCTTCCGGGCCGCTTCGAGGAGATCGACAAGCTGGCCGCAGACTTCGGTCGCGACCCGGGCGTGGTCTCGTGGCCCGAGAAGGACATCAAGCGCCTGATGAACGATGACGACTGGGACTTCGGCCCGCGCATCAGGGAGCGCGCCGAGGCGGTCATCGCCGAGGGCGGCCTTCCGGAGTACCCGGAGGAGATGCTCGACACGTTCCGCAAGCTGATGGCGGAGCACGGCATCGACACCTCCAAGCTGCTGCCGGAGTGATCCACCCATCATCCTGATGGTCCTCGCGGGCCCTGCCACGTCGGTGGCAGGGCCCGCGTTCGTTAGGCGCCCTGGGCGGCGTCACGGCAGCGGCGTGACAAACGAATAGGATCGCCCCCGCTGTAAACCCTGATCCACCGGAGGCCTTGCACGTGTCGCACGAACTCAGCAGCCGTCACCGCAATACCCTCGAAAAGCTCCTCGACCACCAGGGCCACGCCAACGTCGAGTGGCGTGAGGTCATCTCGCTGCTGGAGCAGGTGGCGGATGTCGAGGAGGAGCACAACGGCACGTTCAAGGTGAAGCTGGGCTCCGAGGTGCTGTTCCTCCACCGCCCGAAGCACAAGGACGTGGACCAGCAGATCCTGGTGGACGTGCGCCACCTGCTGGAGCAGGGCGGGGTGGGGCTGGTCTAGTCCCTCTGCGGGCTACGCTGCGCCCCAGGGCGCCCGTAGCTCAGCTGGACAGAGCATCCGACTTCTAATCGGACGGTCGCAGGTTCGAATCCTGCCGGGCGCGTGCACCGGGGGCGCCCCAAAGGGCGCCCCCGGCTGTCGCGCGCGCCGGGGCGGGGTCAGCGCCGCCTGGTGGACAGGCGCACCACGAACCACTTGTCCACGTTGTCGCACTTCACCTCGCGCGCGCGCTCGTTGGCGTACGAGTACACAGGACGGTTGTTCCACGTGAGCTGACGGCGTCCGTTGTCGGGCCGGCGCACGGTGCCGAACACGCCCCGGTAGCCGCGGATCCTCCGCGGTACACGGACGCCGTTGGGCACGTACACCACGGGCCACGCACGTGCGCACGATCCCGTGCACCGGATGCGCGCCTTGGTCTCCTTGTTCCAGTAGTAGAGGGCCTGGCCCTGCTTGTCGGCCAGCACCTTCCCGAACTGCGATGACGTGAAGTTGCTGATGGGAACCCGCTTGGGCACCTTCGCTGCGGGGGTGCTTGCCGTGGCCGGGGCCACTACCACTGCGGCGGCGGCCAGCGCGCCGACTGCGAGGCGTACGGGGCGTCTCATTCGTCCTCCTTGGCCGTATGACGGTGGGAGGTGCGCCGCACGCTACGCGGACCGGCGCAGCGAATGGATGGGGGGGGTGCCCGCCGAACCCCCGCGCGTCGGGGGTACGCTGGTGTCATGGCGGCGGGTGCAGATGGCTGACGACGTCCAGGCGCGTCGGGAGGGCGTGCTGGCTGCGCTTGCGGCGCATCCCGGGGAGCGGGTGTCGGGTGGTGCGCTGGCCCGGGAGCTCGGATGCTCACGCGCCGCGGTGCACCGGCATGTGGAGGCGCTCCGGGCCGCGGGCATCCCCATTGCCGCCACCCGGGCCGGGTACGTGCTTGACCCGGCGGCCGACCCCGTGGTGCCCTCTGCCGTGATGCCGCTGCTCGGGCCTCCGCTTGCCGGCCCGGTCACCTGGACAGCGGAGATCGGGTCCACCAACGACGAGGCATCCCGACTCGCGCGCGCCGGTGCGCCCGAGGGCACCGTGATCGGCTCCGATCACCAGACCGCGGGGCGCGGGCGCCGCGGGCGTTCGTGGGTGGATGCGCCCGGCGAGGCGCTGATGTACACCGTCATCCTCCGGCCGAGGGTGAGCCCCGTGCACGCCGGCATGCTGCCCATCGTCATCGCCATCGGGCTGGCCGACGCCCTGGAGGCCTGCGGGGTGCGCGAGGTGGAGGTGGCCTGGCCCAATGACGTGCTGGCCGGCGGCATGAAGGTGGCAGGGATCCTGTGCGAGATGTCCGCCGACCAGGAGCGCGTGGCGTGGGCGGTGGCGGGCATGGGGGTGAACGTGGGCCCCGTGCCCGAGGTCGAAGGCGCGCGGTGGACGCCGGGGTCGCTCGCCTCCCTGGGCGTGCGGCCGCGCCGCGGTGACCTGCTGGTGGCCGCGCTCGCGGCGATCGGGAGACGCTACGAGGCCTGGACCGATCACGGGGCCGGGGGCGTGGTGGCGGCCTTCGGGCGGCGCGATCACCTGGCGGGCCGCCCCGTGGACATCGGCACGCCATCGGGCCCGGTGCACGGCATCGGATGCGGCATCGATGAGTTCGGACGGCTGGTGGTGGATGCAGACGGCGCCCAGGTGGCGCTGGCCTCGGGTGAGGTGACGGGGGTCGACCGGCGCTGAGGGGATTGCTGCGGCCGACGCGCTTTGCCGACCCTTGTCCCGTTGGTTGCTGATGCCGGCATGCGCTGACGTAGCCTGACCCCCTGTCGCCATTCCGCGCTGCCCGACCGGGAGATTCCCCGCTGTTCTTCATCCGATACGCACTCGCCGAGATCCGCCGCCGCCCGGGCCGGACGGTCCTGACTGCCCTCGGGCTGGCGGTGGGCGTGGCGCTCGTCGTGGTGGTCAACGCGGTCTCCAGCGGCATCGACCGTGCGCAGCAGGAAGTGCTCCAGCCGCTCACCGGCGTGGGGACCGACATGACGGTGGCACGTCCGCTCAACACCTCCGGCGAGGGCGCGGACCCGTTCACGGGGCTGTCCGCGGAGGAGCGCGAGAGGCTGCGGGAGGAGGCCCGGCGCGGGCTGGGGCTCGACCTCCGGTCGTTCGCGCCCGGGCAGCGGATCGACACGGAGGGCTTCGTCGCCGCCAGCCAGTTGAGCTTCCCGCAGTCCCGGGTGGCGTCGATCGCACGCGAGCCGGGAGTCGAGACCACGGCCGGGTCCCTCACCCTCGACGCGGTGCGCGTGGAGGGGACGGTGCCGGAATCAGGCATCGCCGGCGCACGCGGACCGGGCGGAGCCATCCAGTTCGATCGCCGCAGCGTGACCGGGGTGGATGTGACCACACCCGATCTCGGTGAGCTGACCGAAGGTCAGGTGACGTCGGGCCGCTTCTTCGACCCGGCACGGCCCCGGGCGCGGGACGCGGTCCTCTCCACTGCTTACGCCAACGCCAACAACCTCCGCGCGGGGGCCACGGTGACCCTCGGCGGCACCGACTTCACGGTCATCGGCATCTCCGCCGCGCCGCTCGGCGGCACCCCGTCCGACGCGTACGTGCCGCTGCAGGCGCTGCAGCAGGTGGCGGACTACCCCGACAAGGTGACCAAGGTGCTGGTGCGGGTGACCTCCGTGGACGAGGTCGATCCTGTCGCCGCGCGCATCGAGGAGGGGTTCCCGGGCTCGGAGGTCACCACCGCGTCGGATCTCGCGGCCACCGTGGGCGGCTCGCTCGACGATGCCCAGGCCATCTCGAAGACCCTCGGCACCATCCTGATCATCGTCGGGCTGGTCGCCGCCGTGCTGATCGCCACCCTCCTCACCCTGTCCTCGGTCAGCAAGCGAACGCGCGAGCTCGGGACGCTGAAGTCCGTCGGCTGGTCGCCGGGCCAGTTGGTGCGGCAGGTATCCGGTGAGGCCACGGTGCAGGGCGCGATCGGCGGCATCGTCGGCGCGCTGGCGGGCGCGGCCATCGCCTTCGCCCTGAACGCCGCCGACTGGACGCTGGAGGCCACAGTGCAGTCGCAGGCCGCCACCGCGCCGGGCCGTGGCGGCGGGCCGTTCGGGCTCGGTGCGCCCACGGAGGTATCCGAGGCGATCGCCATCTCCACGGACCCCAGCATCGCGGTCGCGGTTCTGGCGGTGGTGCTGGCCGTCGTGGGGGGCCTGGTCGCCGGCACAATCGGTGGCCTGAGGGCGGCCCGCCTCCGGCCCGCGGCGGCGCTTCGGAGCTCGGACTGATGGCGCCCGGCGTACAGGGCCCCGTGGTGATCGACGTCGCCGCGGTGACGAAGTCGTATGGAAGCGGCCGGGGCCGCGTGGATGCGCTGCGTGGCGTGGATCTCACGGTCCACGAGGGCGAGATCGTGGCCATCGTGGGCCAGAGCGGATCGGGCAAGACCACGCTGCTGCAGATGCTCGGCGCCGTGGACGTGCCCACCTCCGGCACCGTCGAGGTGTCCGGGCACGACCTGGCCTCGATGCGTGAGCGTGACCTCACGGGGTTCCGCCGGTCCGTCGTGGGCTTCGTGTTCCAGCAGTTCAACCTGATCCCCACCCTCACCGCGTTCCAGAACGTCGAGGCGGCGGCGGTGAACCTGCCGGGCGGCGGCGAGCCCGCGGACCGGATCGGTGACCTGCTCACGCAGGTCGGCCTGGGTGACCGCATGGACCATCGCCCGGCGGAGCTCTCCGGCGGGGAGCAGCAGCGGGTGGCCATTGCCCGGGCTCTCGTGAACGACCCCCGCATCATCCTCGCCGACGAGCCAACGGGGAACCTGGACACCGAGACCGGGCATGAGGTGCTGGAGCTCCTCACCGGGGTGGCGGCATCGGGCCAGCGAACGCTCGTGCTCATCACCCACGACGACCGTGTCGCAGCGGCGGCCGAGAGGGTCGTCACCATCCGCGACGGGCTGATCGTGGACGACGGGGACACGAGCGGCGCTCCGGGCGGCCTCCGCGGCTGATTAGGATCGCCCCGTGCGCGCGGCGATGTACCACGGGGCGGGACGCCTCTCCATCGAGGATGTACCCGCTCCGGAGGCCGGCCCCGGCGAGATCGTGATCCGCACCCGGGCCTGCGGCATCTGCGGCACCGACCTGATGCAGTGGTACCAGGACACCAAGGCACCCGTGGTGCTGGGGCACGAGCCGGTGGGTGACGTGGTGCAGGCGGGGGAGGGGGCCCCCTTCGCCGTGGGTGACCGGGTGTTCGTGCATCACCACGTGCCATGCCGGGAATGCGACCTGTGCCGCCGGGGGCGCGACACGCTGTGCGACACCTTCCGGCGCACGCGCATCGATCCCGGGGGGCTCGCGCAGTTCATACGCGTGCCGGCGGAGAACACGGCGCTGGACGTCCACCGGCTGCCGCAGGGCATGAGCGATGAGACCGGGACGCTCATCGAGCCCCTTGCGTGCATCATCCGGGGGCAGCGCCTGGCAGGGGTGAGCGAAGGGGCGCGGGTTGTCATCGTCGGCGCGGGTTCGATGGGCCTGCTGGAGGCCGAGGTCGCCCGGGTGCTCGGGGCGGCGCAGGTGGTGGTGGTGGAGCCCAACGCGGCTCGGCGTCCGGCCGCCGCGGCGCTCGGAGCGGCGGTGATCCCCTCATGCGATCCGGACACCGTGCGCGGGCTGCTGGGCGGCCGCCTGGCCGATCAGGTGATCGTGTGCACCCATGCGCACGCGGCGATGAATGACGCCCTGTACCTGGCGGGCCCCGCGGGAGTTGTTCAGTACTTCGCGCCCACTCCCCCCGGCGAGATGGTGCCGCTCGACCTCGGTGCGGTGTTCTGGCGCGAGGTGGAGCTGCAATCGACCTACTCGGCGGGGCCCGCCGACATCCGGGACGCCCTCGCGATGCTGGCGGACGGGCGCGTGCGGGCCGCGGGAATCGTCACCCACCACGTGCCGTTCGTGCATGTGGAGGAGGGGTTCCGTCTGGCGCGCACGGGGGAGGCCCTGAAGGTCGTCATCGACTTCTGACCGCGTGGCACACGGCGGCGCGCGCCCGGTAGGGTTCCCCGTCCGCGCCCGCGGGCGGGCGCGCTTTCCCTGAACACGGTCACGGAGGACCAATGTCCGAGCAGCAGCTTCCGGAAGGCGTCGAGATCCTCGAGGTCGTCTCGCCCGAGATGGCGGAGATCCTCACCCCGGAGGCGCTGTCGTTCGTAGCCGGCCTCCAGCGCGAGTTCAACGACCGGCGCACGGAGTTGCTCGCCGCCCGCGCTGCCCGTCAGGGCGCGTTCGAGGCGGGCGAGCGCCCGGACTTCCTGCCCGAGACCAAGCACATCCGCGATGACCCGTCGTGGAGGATCGCCCCGCTGCCGGACGACCTGCAGGACCGCCGCGTGGAGATCACCGGGCCGGTGGACCGCAAGATGGTCATCAACGCGCTCAACTCGGGCGCCAAGATGTTCATGTCGGACTTCGAGGACTCGAACACCCCGACGTGGCACAACACGATCCTCGGGCAGATCAACCTGCGCGACGCCGTGCGCCGGACCATCACCTTCGAGTCGCCCGAGGGCAAGAAGTACGCCCTGAAGGACGACATCGCCACGCTGCTTGTGCGGCCCCGCGGATGGCACCTGGACGAGAAGCACGTCCTGGTGGACGGCGAGCCGATGTCGGCCGGCATCTTCGACTTCGGCCTCTTCTTCTTCCACAACGCGAAGGAGCAGCTGAGCCGCGGCACGGGCCCGTACTTCTACCTGCCGAAGATGGAGAGCCACCTCGAGGCCCGGCTGTGGAACGACATCTTCGTGAAGGCGCAGGATGACCTTGGCGTGCCGCAGGGCACCATCAAGGGCTGCGTGCTGATCGAGACCATCCTCGCGGCGTTCGAGATGGAGGAGATCCTCTACGAGCTGCGCGAGCACTCCGCGGGCCTCAACTGCGGCCGCTGGGACTACATCTTCTCGTGCATCAAGAAGTTCCGCACCGACCCGGACTTCGTGCTTGCCGACCGCGCCCAGGTGACGATGACCAGCCGCTTCATGCGCGCCTACTCGCTGCTGGCCATCAAGACCTGCCACTCGCGCGGCGCTCAGGCCATGGGCGGCATGGCGGCGCAGATCCCGATCAAGAACGACCCCGAGGCCAACGATGCCGCCATCGGGAAGGTGCGCGCGGACAAGGAGCGCGAGGCCGGCGACGGCCACGACGGCACGTGGGTGGCCCACCCCGGCCTGGTGCCGATCGCCATGGAGGCCTTCGACGCCGTGCTGGGCGACAAGCCCAACCAGGTGGACCGCCTGCGCGACGACGTGCACGTGACCGGCGCCGAGCTGCTCGACTTCGAGCCGGAGGGCCCCATCACCGAGGCCGGCCTGCGCACCAACGTCAACGTGGGCATCCAGTACCTGGGCGCCTGGCTGGCCGGCGTGGGGTGCGTGCCCATCAACAACCTGATGGAGGACGCCGCCACCGCCGAGATCTCCCGGTCGCAGGTGTGGCAGTGGATCCGCTCGCCGAAGGGCGCGCTGGAGGATGGCCGCGACATCGACGTGGACCTGTTCCACCAGGTGCTGGGCGAGGAGCTCGAGAAGGTCAAGGACCAGTTCGGGGATGCCGGTCGCTACGACGAGGGCGCCAAGCTCTTCGACCAGATCACGGCGTCCGAGGACTTCGTGGACTTCCTCACGCTGCCCGCGTATCAGATGATCGACTGAGCGCCCCGACGGGGGTGGAACCCGCCGGAACCCGCAGTGCGGCGCCATCGCGCCGCGTTGCGGGACGGCGGGCGCTGATGGGGCAAGCGCAATGCCGCCCGTCCGCTATCCTCCTCCGGCGCCGGACTCCGGTCCGGATCGTGGTGGGCGTAGCTCAGCTGGTAGAGCTCCTGGTTGTGGTCCAGGCGGTCGTGGGTTCGAGTCCCATCGCTCACCCTGTCTGCTGTTTCGACTCGTGCGGGTGTGGCGGAACCGGTAGACGCGCCAGGTTTAGGTCCTGGTGGGGAAACCCGTGGAGGTTCGAGTCCTCTCACCCGCACTCTTCCGACCACCCATGACCCACGAGATGACATGCCCGTAGCCGCTGAACTCACGACCCTCGAGGGCGACAAGGTCCGCATCGAGGTGACGGTCCCCGAGGACGAGGTGCGTAAGCAGTTCGACCGCACCGTCAAGGAGACCTCCGCGCGCATGCGGCTTCCCGGCTTCCGTCCCGGCAAGGTGCCGGCCGGCGTGGTGATCCAGCGGGTGGGCCGCGAGGGGATCTTCGCCCAGACGCTCGACCGGGCGCTCAACGACTGGTACCGCGAGGCGCTGGTCCTCACGGGCGTCGACCCCCTGGAGTCGCCCGAGGTGGACATGGGTGATGCCACCGAGCAGGGCGTGGCCTTCGCCGTCACCATCACGGTTCCGCCCACGCCTGCGCTCGGCACCTACAAGGGGCTCGAGGTCATGCGTGAGCCCGATGAGACGCCTGAGGGCGCGGTGGACGACGAGATCGCGCGCATCCGCGAGCAGTCCGCCCGCCTGGAGGACAAGGACGGCGCGGCGGCATCCGGCGACTTCGTGGTGGCCGACATCGACGGCACGCTCGACGGCGAGGCACTGCCCGATGCCATGTCACGTGATCAGCTGGTCGAGCTCGGCACCGACCGCATCCTCCCTGAGTTCACCACCGCGCTCGAGGGCGCGTCGGCAGGCGACTCCGTGACCTTCGATGTCACCTACCCCGAGGACGCCCCCGAGGAGATCCGCGGGAAGACCGTGGCGTACTCCATCACCGTGCAGAAGGTGCAGGAGAAGGTGCTGCCCGAGGTGGACGACGCCCTGGCCGAGACCGTGGGTTTCGCCTCGGCCGACGAGATGCTGAAGGAGATCGAGGAGCGTCTGGCCGCGGCCACCGCCAAGACCGCCGAGGAGCGCTATCGGCGCCGGGTGATCGACGCCGCGGTGTCCGCCGCCACGTTCGCCGTGCCGCCGGTGATGGTGGACCGCCGCATCGACAGCATCCTGCACGACACCTCGCACCAGCTGCCGCAGGGCGTGACGCTCGACCAGTTCCTGGCCATGCAGGGCCAGACGATGGATCAGGCCCGCGACTCGCTTCGCGCCGACGCCGAGATGTCGATCCGCCGTGAGATGGTGGTGGAGACCATCGCCGACGCTGAGGAGATCACCCTCGCCGACGAGGAGATCGAGGAGCGCGTGCGCCGGGACGCGGCGGATGCCGGCCGCGACGCCGATGAGCTGCTGACCGCGCTCCGGGGTTCCGGCGGCTGGGACAGCCTGCGGCAGGACCTGCGCATCGAGCGCGCCGTGGACATGATCGTGCAGTCCGCCACGCCCATCTCGCCGGAGGAGGCCGAGAAGCGCGAGGCCGCTGGCGAGGCGCCGGAGGCCGACGAGGAGCCCGCGGCGAAGAAGCCCGCGGCGAAGAAGGACACCGAGAAGAAGCCCGCGGCCAAGAAGGACACCGGGAAGAAGACCACGGCCAAGAAGCCGGCTGCCAAGAAGGACCCGGGCGACAAGCCGGCCGCGAAGAAGCCTGCGGCGAAGAAGGCCTCGGCCAAGGCTGCAACGTCGAGTGCGAAGGGGAGCGGCGCGGGTGCGGCGAAGAAGCCCGCGGCCGCCAAGAAGCCGGCGGCGAAGAAGAAGCCCGACGCCGAGTAGGTCCGGGCCCGGCTCCCCACGCGCACGAAGGCAGGAGATGTCCGAGACCACGAACGACAACGGCGAGCAGCTTCTCTGCAGTTTCTGCGGCAAGTCGCAGCGCCAGGTGAAGAAGCTCATCGCCGGCCCCGGCGTGTACATCTGCGATGAGTGCATCGATCTCTGCAACGAGATCATCGACGAGGAGGCCGTGCAGGCCCCGGCGTCACTCGAGTCGGAGACGCTCCCGCGCCCGCGCGAGATCTACGACGTCCTGAACGACTACGTGGTGGGGCAGGAGGAGGCCAAGCGCACCCTCTCCGTCGCCGTCTACAACCACTACAAGCGCATCCAGATGATGCAGGCCGGGGACTCCGACGTGGAGCTCCACAAGAGCAACATCCTGCTGCTCGGCCCCACCGGCTGCGGGAAGACGCTGCTGGCCCAGACCCTCGCGCGCATCATCAACGTGCCGTTCGCCATCGCCGATGCCACGGCGCTCACCGAGGCCGGCTACGTGGGCGAGGACGTCGAGAACATCCTGCTCAAGCTCATCCAGGCAGCCGACTTCGACATCAAGCGCGCCGAGACCGGGATCATCTACATCGACGAGGTCGACAAGATCGCCCGCAAGAGCGACAACCCGTCGATCACGCGCGATGTGTCGGGCGAGGGCGTGCAGCAGGCGCTGCTCAAGATCCTGGAGGGCACCGTGGCGTCGGTGCCGCCGCAGGGGGGGCGCAAGCACCCGCACCAGGAATTCCTCACGATCGACACCACGAATGTCCTGTTCATCTGCGGTGGCGCGTTCGCCGACCTCGACAGGGTGATCGACCGCCGCATCGGCAAGAAGGGCGTGGGCTTCGCGGCCGACCTGCGCAACCAGGCCGACGCCGACCGGCACGACCTGCTGGCTGAGGCCCTGCCCGAGGACCTCGTGCAGTTCGGGCTCATTCCCGAGTTCATCGGCCGCCTGCCCGTCGTGACCGGCGTGCACCAGCTGACCCGCGACGACCTGGTGACCATCCTCACCGAGCCCCGCAACGCACTCACCAAGCAGTACCGCCGCTTCTTCTCGTACGACGATGCCGAGCTGGTGTTCAACGACGAGTCGCTGCACGCCATCGCCGACCGTGCGCTCGAGCGTGAGACCGGCGCCCGCGGACTGCGCTCGATCATCGAGGCCGCCCTGCTCGATGTGATGTTCGAGCTGCCGTCGCGCGAGGACGTGCGCAAGTGCGTCGTGACCCGCGACACCATCGAACGCGGGCTGCCGCCCACCCTGGTCACCGAGGCGTCCCACGATGACGACGAGGAGCACCCGCCCCTCGCCGAGGCCGGGGAGTCGGCGTAGCCGCCGACGCCGCAGGGGCCTGGCCCGCACGCCTTGACCCCGGGGAGGTCGAGGCGCGCTGGGTGACGGCCTGGGACGAGTCGGGGCGCCTGCGCGGCGATCCGTCCAGCCCCCGCCCCCCGTATGTCATCGCCGTGCCGCCGCCCAACGTGACGGGCGCGCTGCACATGGGCCACGCGCTCAACGGCACCATCCAGGACGTGCTGATCCGCCGGCACCGCATGGCGGGCTTCGAGGCCGAGTGGGTCACGGGTACAGACCACGCGGGTATCGCCACCCAGGCCGTGGTGGAGAAGGAGCTCGCGAAGCAGGGCGTGCGCCGTGTGGACATGACCCGCGAGGAGTTCCTCGAGCGGGTGTGGGCATGGAAGGCCGAGTACGGCGGGCGCATCATCGAGCAGTTCACGCGGCTCGGCTGCACGATGGACTTCTCGCGCGAGCGGTTCACGATGGACGACGGCTACGCGCGCGCGGTGCTGCGGGTGTTCGTGGACCTGTACGAGAAGGGCTACGTCTACCGCGACACCTACCTGGTCAACTGGGACCCCGGGCTCGGATCGGCCATCTCCGACCTGGAGGTGGAGAACCGCGAGGTGACCGACACCCTCGTGCGCATCGCCTACCCGCTATCCGATGGCTCGGGCGAGGTGGTGGTGGCGACGGTGCGCCCCGAGACGATGCTGGGCGACACCGCGGTGGCGGTGAACCCCGACGACGAGCGCTACCGCGACCTGGTGGGGAAGACGGTCACGCTTCCATTGTCGGGGCGCGAGATTCCCGTCATCGGCGACGAGCACGTGGACCCGGCGTTCGGGACCGGCGCCCTGAAGGTGACCCCGGCGCACGACCCGAATGACTTCGAGATCATGCGCCGCCATGGCCTGGAGGCCATCCAGGTGATCGGGGAGGATGGCCGCATCACCGACGCCGCGCCGGAGGCCTACCGCGGGCTCGCCATCGACGACGCGCAGGCCCGTGTGGTGGCCGACCTGGACGCGCAGGGCCTCATCCGGGGCACCGAGGACTACCTGCATACGGTTCCCTTCTCACACCGCTCCGGCGCGCGCGTGGAGCCCCTGCTGTCCCTGCAGTGGTTCTGCGACATGGAGGCCCTTGCCCAGCCGGCCATCCGGGCGGAGGAGCAGGGCCACGTGCGCTTCACCCCGCCCACGTGGGGTCGCGTGTACCGGGACTGGCTCACCGACATCCGCCCCTGGTGCCTGTCGCGCCAGCTGTGGTGGGGGCACCAACTGCCGGTGTGGTACCGCGGTGATGAGGTGCACGTCGGAATGGAGGCGCCCGAGGGCGACGGGTGGGAGCGCGACCCGGATGTGCTCGACACGTGGTTCTCATCGGCCCTGTGGCCGTTCGCCACCCTCGGCTGGCCCGACCGCCCTGTCGAGCTCCAGCGCTTCTATCCCACCAGCGTCCTCTCCACCGCCCGCGAGATCATCTTCCTGTGGGTGGCCCGCATGGTGATGATGGGGCTGGAGTACATGGGCGAGGTGCCCTTCCGCGACGTCTACATCCATTCGGTGGTGCAGGCGCCCGACGGCCGCCGCATGAGCAAGAGCCTGGGCACCGGAATCGATCCGCTGGAGGTGGTGGACCGCGAGGGCGCGGACGCCCTGCGGTTCGGCCTGCTCATGATCACCTCGACCCAGGACGTCCGGTTCAGCGAGGACCGCATCCG
>JAUROO010000115.1 GCA_030829765.1 Miltoncostaeales bacterium
CGTGGCGCGGTTTTCCCCGGCGCTTGCCATTGTGGATCACCCGGCGGATACCTGTGGACGACCTGTGGGTGGATCCCGACTCCCGGGCAGTCCTCTCCACAGGCCTCCACATGCCCGGCAGCATGCGGTGTGCGCGGTGTGGACGCCTGTGGGTGATCCGGTCACACACGTGGGTTTTCCCACAGGCCGCCCACACCCCCTGAAACACCATGTCAGCAGCGGGTTCACACATCCGTCCCCGGACTCCACAGGCCCTACTGCCTCGACGACCAACTTCTCTATTTATTCTGAGATGAAGAGGTATGACAGCGCGCGTCCGGGGCCGGGCACGCGGCGAGTCCCGGCCGGTACGCTGCCGCCGTGCGCCTGACCTGCCCCCGTGACGAACTCGCCGCCCGCCTCGCCCTGGCGTCGCGTGCGGCATCGGGCAAGGGGACCATCCCGGTGCTCGCGAACGTCCTCCTGAGGACCGAGGAGGGCCTGGTGGAGCTCTCGGCCACCGATATGGAGGTTTCGCTCCGCGTGCCGTTGGAGGATGCCGGCGTGGAGGAGCATGGATCGGTGGTGCTGCCGCGGCTGGCCGCCGACCTGGTGCGCAGCATGGCCCCCGGACCCGTGTCCATCGTTCATGCCGAGAACGAGGGGCAGGTGCAGATCTCAGGTGGCGGATCCTCGTTCAGCCTCAACTGCCACCAGGCGGGCGAGTATCCCGAGCTCCCGAAGGATGGCGGCGTGGGGGTGCCCATGCCGGCCCGCACGTTCACGGAGTGCGCCGACCGTGTGGTCCGCGCGGCTTCGCGGGATGAGACCCGCCCGGTTCTCACAGGTGTCCTCGTGAGGATGGGGCCCGGTGGCCTGACGATGGCCGCAACCGACAGCTACCGGCTCGCCGTCCGCACGATGCCACTCGAGAACCCTCCCACAGAGGAGCGTGAGGCCATCATCCCCGCCCGCGCCGTGGCCGAGGCAGCCCGACTGGCATCGCAGGCCGGCGACGCAGAGGTGGAGATCGCGCTCGGGGAGTCCCAGTCCACCATCCGCTGTGGCGGGGTACGACTCACCACCCGCCTCATCGACGGTCAGTTCCCGGACTACCGGCAGTTGATCCCTGCGGAGTTCGAGCAGGAGGTCCGGCTGGACAAGGCCGAGTTCCTCGGCGTGCTCACCCGGATTGGCGTCCTGGCTCAGCGCACAGCCCCACTTCGCCTGTCGTTCGAGCAGGGCCAGTTGACGGTGGCCACGGCGAGCGACCAGGTGGGCGAGGGGCGCGAATCCCTTCCGGTGGCGTATGCGGGTGAGCCGATGGAGATCGGGTTCAATGCCGACTTCCTCAGGGAGGGCGTTGACGGGATGTCGGGTGATGAGGTGCGCCTGGGCTTGATAAGCCCACTCCGGCCCGGCCTGCTGCGCGGGGTGTCGGATGACCACCGGTACCTCCTGATGCCCATCCGCCTTCCCGGGTAGGACCATGCCGTCCGGCGCCTGGACGGCCACGCACCTGGATGTCGCCGACGTGAGGTCCTGGCACAGGGTGTCGTTGGACCTTCCGCCGGGGGGCATCGTGCTGTGCGGACCGAACGGCGCCGGCAAGACCTCGCTGGCCGAGGCGCTCGTGCTGGCGTGCCTCGGTGTGTCCTGTCGCACCTCACGCGACGCCGAGGTAGTGCGCACGGGTGCTCCGGCGCTGCATGTGTCCCTCGACATCCAGGGTCCTGCCGGTGCGCAGCACCGCGAGATCGGGTACGCATCCGGACGCGGCAGGCGGCTCACCCGTGATGGCGACGCCGTGCGTGGCCTGGCCGACTGGCGCGCGGCGGGCAGCGTGCTGGTGTTCCTTCCCGAGGAGCTCCGCGCGGTGAAGGGCCCCCCGGCAGCCCGCCGCAGGCACCTCGACCGGTTGCTGGAGGCAGCGGTCCCGGGATATGCCGACGACCTGGCGTCGTACGCCGCCGCGGTATCCCAACGCAATGCGGCCCTTCGCGGTGTGCGCTCCGGCCGGATGGGCATTGATGCCGTTGCGCCCTGGGAGCCCGCGATCGCGGCCCATGGAGGCCGGATCGTCGTCGCGCGCCGCGACGCCATGCATGCGCTCTCGGGTCCCTTCGCGCGATGGATGGACGACCTCGGGGGAGGCCCCGGCGGCCTCGTGCGCCTCGAGCCGTCCCCGGCAGCCCTCGCCCATGTACCGGCGGCCGCGCTGGAGGAGCATCTCGCCAGCCGTTTGCGCGATGCACGACCCCGCGAGATCGCCGCGGGACTCACCCTGGCGGGCCCCCATCGTGACGACGTCCTGATCGGCCAGGAGCGCGTTGGCACCACGGTGGACCTGCGCGCCGTGGGGAGCCAGGGCGAGCAGAGAACGGCGGTGCTGGCGCTGATCATGGCGCACCGGGAGTACCTCGGCGCGCGCGCCGGCCTGCCCATCCTGGTGCTGGACGACGTGCTGTCGGAGCTGGATCCGCGCAGGCGCGGCCTCCTGCTGGATGCCGTGGTGGGGTCCGGGCAGTGCCTGCTGACCACTGCCGATCCCGCTGCGGCGGATGCCGCGGCGCGGCGGGGAGCCCATGTGGTGATGGTGGAGAGGGGGGTGGGTGTCTCGACGCCGACGCCGTGATCCTGTCGGGATCGGCGACCTCCTGGGCCGGGCGACCCGGTCATTCACGCGACCCGGTGACTCGGTGCTCACTTCGGTGCGCGCGTCGTGGCCCGATGCCACGGGCCCGGGCACGGTGAACCACGCCTATCCGATCCGCCGCAGCCGCGCCGGGGTGGTGACCGTGGCGTGCTCCGATGCCGTGTGGGCGCATGAGCTGGGGATGCGCGAGGAGGAGATCACCGCCCGCCTGGCGACGGCCCTGGGCGACCCCGATGCTGTCGCGGGACTGCGGTTCGTGGTGGCCGACCACGCCCTTCCCCGGGCCGATGAGGAGGCCCCTCCCAGCCCGGCGTTGCCGGATCCGGGCCCCGACGCACTCCGGCGCGCCGGCGAGGTGACAGCGCATATCGACGACCCGGAGCTGCGTGCGGTGATCATGCGCATGGCCGCCCGGTCGATGGAGCGCGAGACCGGGCCCTGACGTGCCCGGCGCCGCCGGGCTCCGTGGGACCCGCTGGTAGTTTTCGCCCTGCACACAGGCGGTGATCGGGCGACCCCGCGCCGGTCGCCGCGCCGCCCCGGCACAGCCCCTGAGGAGGGGCGGCATGGGTCGGCCCGACGCGAGGAGACAGGTGACCGAACCGGGATTCGATGCCACCACCGATGCCGCCACGTACGACGCCGGCGCCATCACCGTGCTGGAAGGCCTGGAGGCCGTGCGCAAGCGGCCCGGCATGTACATCGGCTCCACCG
The DNA here is from genome assembly GCA_030829765.1 of Miltoncostaeales bacterium. GTDB lineage: Bacteria > Actinomycetota > Thermoleophilia > Miltoncostaeales > Miltoncostaeaceae > SYFI01. Next base: position 3,350 of record JAUROO010000115.1, read on the forward strand.
GCCTCCGGGGTCTCCACCACCTGGTGTACGAGGTGGTGGACAACTCCGTGGACGAGGCCATGGCCGGTCACTGCACGCGCGTGGACGTGGTGCTGCACCCTGACGGCTCATGCTCGGTCACCGACGACGGCCGCGGCATCCCCGTCGCGGCGATGGCCGACCAGGACGGCAAGAGCGCGCTCGAGGTGGTGCTGACGGTCCTCCACGCCGGCGGAAAGTTCGGCGGTGAGGGCTACAAGGTGTCGGGCGGGCTGCACGGCGTGGGCGTGTCGGTGGTGAATGCCCTCTCGGAGCGGCTGACCGCTGAGGTGCGCCGCGACGGTCACCTGTGGGTGCAGTCGTATGAGCGCGGCATGCCCGACGGGCCCATCCGCGAAGCCGGCGACGCCGACGCCACGGGCACCACCATCAGCTTCACGCCCGACCCGGAGATATTCGAGGACACCCAGTTCGACTACGACACGCTCGCCACACGGTTTCGCGAGACGGCGTTCCTCACGCCGGGCCTCAGGATCACCCTCACCGACGAGCGCGGCGAGCGGCGTGAGGACTCCTTCCACTATGAGGGCGGGCTCACGGACTTCGTGAAGCACCTGAACGCCACGAAGGACCCCCTGCACGGCGACGTCATCGCCATCTCCGCCGAGGGCGAGGAGGGCCAGGTGGACATCGCGATGCAGTGGACCACGGGATTCACCGAGTCGGTGTTCACCTTCGCGAACAACATCAACACCCACGAAGGCGGCACGCACCTCACCGGCTTCCGCACCGCCCTCACGCGTTGCATCAACGACTACGCGCGCGCCAAGAACCTGCTGAAGGAGAAGGACGACAACCTCGAGGGCAACGACACCCGCGAGGGCCTCACGGCGATCGTCTCGGTCAAGTTGCGCGAGCCGCAGTTCGAGGGCCAGACGAAGACCAAGCTGGGAAACAGCGAATTCGCCGGGTTCGTGGCAACGGTGGTGAACCAGCGCCTCGCCGAGTTCCTCGAGGAGAACCCGCAGACGGCCAAGGCGATCTGCACCAAGGCGTCCAACGCCGCGCAGGCGCGTCTCGCCGCCCGCAAGGCGCGTGACCTCGCGCGCCGCAAGGGGGTGATGGATTCCACGAGCCTGCCGGGCAAGTTGGCGGACTGCTCCGATCGCGACCCCGAGAACACCGAGATCTTCCTGGTGGAGGGCGACTCCGCCGGTGGCTCCGCGGTCCGCGCCCGGCAGTCGTCCTTCCAGGCCATCCTGCCGTTGCGCGGCAAGATCATCAACGTCGAGAAGGCGCGCATCGACAAGGTGCTGAGCAACGCCGAGATCCAGGCGATGATCACGGCGATGGGCACGGGCATCGGAGCCGACTTCGACTTGTCGAAGGCCCGGTACCACAAGCTCATCATCATGACCGACGCCGATGTGGACGGCGCGCACATCCGCACGCTCATCCTCACCTTCCTGTTCCGCCACATGCCCGAGGTGGTGGACCAGGGCTACGTGTACATCGCCCAGCCGCCGCTGTACAAGGTGAAGCAGGGCAGCACCGAGCAGTACATCGAGAAGGAGGCCGACCTCGAGGACTGGCTGCTCGAGCGCAACATCGGCGACATGACGCTGCAGGCCGCGGAGGGCACCGAGTCGGGGCTCACCAAGGTGCGGTTCCAGCGGTACACGCGGGCACTGCGGGAGCACGACGGCTGGTCGGCCGCGCTCCGGGCCACCTACGGCAACGAGTTGGTGGACTTCATGCAGGTGCACGGCCTGGTGGAGGCCGAGCCGGCCGATGTCGCCGGCCTGGGCGCTGCCGTGGTGGCGGCCTCCGGTGACGCCGCGGAACTGACCGTGATCGACGAGGACCCCCAGGCCGCCTCGGTGCGCGCCCGATCGGTGGAGTCGTGCACGGGTGAGGCCCGCACGGTCACGATCCCGCTGTCGCTGTACGCCGCCCCCGAGCTCGCGGCCTTCCGTGCAGCGCGCGCAAAGCTGCGCGACCAGATGGGCGAGGCCCCCTTTGTCGTCACGCGTGGCGCCCGCCGGCGCGAGGCCGCCACATACGACGCCCTGCGCGGATCGATCATGGACCTCGCGCGCGAGGGCATTTCGCTCAGCCGCTTCAAGGGCCTCGGCGAGATGAACGCCGAGCAACTGTGGGAGACGACGATGGACCCCGAGCGCCGGATACTGCAGCGCGTCACCATGGACGACGCGGCCGCCGCCGATGAGCTCTTCTCGATGCTGATGGGCGACAAGGTCGAGCCCCGGCGCGACTTCATCGAGCGCAACGCGCGCTCCGTCGAGTTCCTGGACGTCTGAGATGGCGATCGATCGCCACGGCAGGATCGAGCCACGCGAGCTGGCCGAGGAGATGCGCTCGTCGTACCTCGACTACGCGATGAGCGTGATCGTGGGCCGCGCGCTGCCGGACGTGCGTGATGGCCTGAAGCCGGTGCACCGCCGCGTGCTGTTCGCCATGCACGACCGGGGACTGCAGCCGGACCGCGGATACGTGAAGAGCGCGAACATCGTCGGCACGGTGATGGGCGAATACCACCCCCACGGCGACTCCGCCATCTACGACGCCCTGGTGCGCCTGGCACAGGACTTCAACAGCCGGTACCCCACGGTGGACGGCCAGGGCAACTTCGGCTCGCAGGAGTTCGCGGCCGCCGCCATGAGGTACACCGAAGCCCGCCTGTCGCGGTATGCGACGGAGATGCTTCGCGATATCGACGAGGACACCGTCGACACCATCGCGACCTACGACGATCGCCGGCGCGAGCCCACGGTGCTGCCGTCGCGCGTGCCCAACCTGCTGGTGAACGGCTCCGCCGGGATCGCCGTGGGCATGGCCACCAACATCCCGCCGCACAACCTGGGCGAGGTCGTGGATGCCTGCATCGCGATGATCGATGACCCGGCGATCGACTCCGACGGCCTCATGAAGTACGTGAAGGCCCCGGACTTCCCGACCGCCGGCCAGATCGTGGGCCTTTCGGGCGTGCGCGATGCGTACCGCACCGGCCGCGGCCGCGTGGTGGTGCGGGGCCTCGCGCACAACGAGCCCCTGAAGCACGGCCGCAACGCCATCGTGTTCACCGAGCTGCCGTACCAGGTGAACAAGTCGGAGATGCTGCGGAAGATGGCCGAGCTCGCCAATGACGGCGTGCTGAAGGAGATCGCCGACCTGCGCGACGAGAGTGGCCGCGACGGCATTCGCGTGGTGGTGGAACTGCGCCGCGACGCCGTGCCCAAGGTGGTGCTGAACAAGCTGTACAAGCACACCCAGGCGCAGACCACCTTTGGGGTGAACGCCATCGCGCTGGTGGATGGGGTGCCGCGCACCCTGTCGCTGCGCGACATGATCCGGTACTACCTCGATCACCAGCGCGATGTCATCCGGCGCCGGTCGCGCTTCCGCCTGGACCGGGCGGAGACGCGCGCGCACGTGCTCGAGGGGCTGCTGATCGCCCTCAAGGACATCGACGCGGTCATCGCCCTCATCCGTGCTGCCGCCGACCCGGAGGAGGCCCGCGCGGGCCTGATGAGCACCTTCGACCTGAGCGAGTTGCAGGCCCGGGCCATCCTTGACCTGCGTCTGCAGCGCCTGACTCAGCTGGAGGCCGGGAAGATCGAGGCCGAGTACGCGGAGCTGCAGAAGGAGATCGCCGAGCTGCGCGCGATCCTCGGCGACGAGGCACGGGTGTATCAGGTGATCCGCGAGGAGCTGACCGAGGTCCGCGGGCGCCACGCCGACGAGCGGCGCACGGAGATCATCCCCGCCGAGGGCGAGATCGACCTCGAGGACCTCATCGCCGAGGAGGAGATGGTCATCTCCATCACGGCAGGCGGGTACATCAAGCGGCTGCCGGTGACCACCTATCGCGCCCAGCGGCGCGGCGGCAAGGGCCTCCGCGGCGCCCGCCTGAAGGACGAGGATCGCGTGGACCACCTCTTCATCGCGTCCACGCACGACTACCTGCTGTTCTTCACCAACCAGGGGCGCGTCTACCGCCAGAAGGTGCACGAGATCCCGCAGGCGGCCCGCGACGCGCGCGGCAGGCACATCGCGAACGTGCTTGCCCTCCTGCCGGACGAGGAGATCCGGCAGGTCTTCAACACCCGCGACTACGCCGAGGGCAAGTACCTGGTGCTGGCCACCAAGGGCGGCATGGTCAAGAAGACCGAGTTCGGCGCCTACAACACCGTGCTGAAGGAGGCCGGCATCATCGCGATCCGCCTGGCGGATGACGATGAGCTGGTGGGCGTGCAGTTGACCGATGGTGATGCCGACCTGCTGATCGTGTCGGCACGCGGCCAGGCGGCGCGCTTCAACGAGGAGCAGGTGCGCGCCACGGGTCGTGGCACGCAGGGCGTGCGCGCGATGAACCTGGACTCCGAGGACAGGGTGCTGGCGGTGGCGGTGGCCGACGACGAGGCCGATCTGCTGGTGGTGACCGGCAACGGCTACGGCAAGCGCACGGCCATCACCGAGTACCCGCGCAAGGGGCGCCCCACCAAGGGGGTGCGCACCATCAAGGTCAGCGATCGCAAGGGCGAGTTGATCACCGCGCGCATCGTGCGGCCGGGCCAGCAGCTGCTGCTGGTGTCGGTGATGGGGCAGGTCATCCGCATCGAGGTGGATGGCGTGAAGCGCATGGGCCGGAGCACCGAGGGCGTGCGCCTGATGGACGTGGGAGACGAGGACAGCGTGGCGACCTGCGCGCCGGTGGATGAGCAGGAGGCCGGAACAGAGGCCCCGGAGGCCCCGGAGCCGGGGATGGCGGTTGACGAACCGGTCGCCGATGGCGAGCCGGACGCGTGATCGCGGTCAGCGAACGGGCAGGGCGACGGCGAGCAGGCCGTCGCCCTGCCCGATGACGCCAAGGCCCCACTCCACGGGATAGAGGGCGGCGCGCACCGGAAGGGCATCGCCCCAGCCGCGTTGGCGTTCACCCCCTGCGGTTCGCGCATCGAGTGAGCCCGGCAGCACGCCCATGAGGGGCACGGTGCGCATGGACACCACGCGGAGGCCGGCGAGGCCCAGCACCCACGCGAGGGAATCCCGGTCGTAGTGCACGAGGTGCCGGGGCAGTTCCAGGCCATCCCATGCCCCGCCCGTGACCCGGCGCGCGAGTGAGCGGATGTTCGGCACACCCACGACCAGCCGCCCGCCCGGGGCGAGGATTCCCGCGATCGCCTGCAGAGTGGCCACGGGATCCGGAACGTGTTCGAGGACCTGGGACATCCGCACCATGTCCCACGGGCCGGCGGGCAGGCGGCCCTCGTGCAGCGCGGCGTCCAGCGATCCCCGCACCACCCACGCATTCCCGGCCTCCTGCGCGGCGCGGACAGCCGACTCCGATGGCTCGAGCCCCCAGGCATCGTGGCCGGCCTCGCGGAGGGCCGTCACGGCCAATCCCGTGCCCGTGCCGACGTCGAGCACCTGCGATCCGGGGCGAAGCGGACCCCCGGTGTCGGCCTCCGGGATCGCGATCCCGATCACCCGCCCCGCCCGCCTGCCCGCACCCGCTGCACGCGAGAGCGCACGACCCGACGCGCGGGCGGTAAGCGATGCACGGCGCGGGTCGTGCTGCGGGTAGTCGTCCGGGTACCAGGCCGCGGGGTCGTCGGGCCATGGGTCGGTGCGGCACAGCAGGCAGGTGGGACACTCGACCACCCGGAACTCGCCCGGCATCTCGCGCCGGTGGTCGCGCGCGCGCAGCACCTCGCGCCCGCCGGTGCCTCCGCATACCGGGCATGACGACGGGTGGATGGTGGACGGCATCGGCATGGGGCGGGAGGATAGGGACCGCGGTCCACTAGCCTTGCCGGACCGTGACGCGCCTGCCCGACCCCAAGGACATCCTCCCGCATCGGGACCCGTTCCTGTTCATTGACCAGATCGTGGAACTGGTGCCGGGGGAGTCGGCGCGGGCGCGCTGGACGCTGCGCCCTGAGACCCCCTTCCTCGCCGGGCACTTTCCCGGCGAGCCGATCATGCCGGGCGTGATCATCGTGGAGGCCCTCGCCCAAACCGGCGCGCTGGCGGCGTTGTCCACGGACGATGGCCGGGGCAAGCTGGCCCTGTTCGCCGGCGTGGACAAGTGCCGGTTCAAGAGGCCCGTGCGGCCCGGCGAGACGCTGGAGCTGTCCACCCGCGTTACCCGCGTGCGCGGCCCCATCGGCGAGGCCGAGGCCGTCGCCACCGTGGATGACGCCGTTGCATGCACGGCCACCCTCAAGTTCGCGATCGTCGATCGCGATCAGGCAGGCGCGTCCTGAGCCTGGTTGCCGCGGGACCCCGCGAGCGCCGCCGTGCCCGTCTGGTGGGAGTGGGCGGCTACGTGCCGCAACGCGTGATGACCAACGCCGAACTCGAGGACATGGTCGACACCAGCGAGGAGTGGATCGTCTCGCGCACCGGCATCCGCGAGCGCCGCATCGCCGCCGACGACCAGGCCACCACCGACCTCGCGGCCGAGGCCGTGCGAGACCTGCTGCGACGCACGGGCACTGACCCCTCCGACGTGGACCTGCTGGTGGTCGCCACCACCACGCCTGACTATCCCTTCCCCCCGTGTGCGCCGATCGTGGGGACCATGACGGGCATGGACCACGTCGCCGCCTACGACACCAACGCGGTGTGCTCCGGGTTCATGTACGGCATCGCCCAGGCCACGGGAATGGTGGAGTCCGGTATGGCCCGCCGCGCAGTGGTGGTGGGCGCCGAGACGCTCTCGCGCATCATGAACTGGGAGGACCGCGCCACGTGCGTGCTGTTCGCCGATGGCGCCGGCGCGGTGATGATCGAGGCCGACGCGGGAGAGCCGGGCACGGGCGTGGTGGGCGTGGAGTTCGGCTCCGATGGCACGGGGTTCGCCGACCTCTGGGTGCCGGCCGGAGGGACGCGGTCGCCGGTGTCGCCCCAGACGCCGCATTCGGACGCATGCATCCAGATGAACGGCCGCGAGGTGTTCCGCTTCGCCACGCGCATCCTCGTGGAGTCATCGCAGCGCCTGCTCGCGGAGGCCGGCATGACGATCGCCGACGTCGACCTGCTGGTGGCCCACCAGGCGAACGAGCGCATCCTCGATCACGCATCGGAGCGCATGGGCATCGACCCGGCGAAGGTCGTGATGAATCTCGACAGGCTGGGAAACACCTCGTCGGCCAGCATCCCGCTGGCGCTGGCCGACGCCGTGGACACGGGAATGCTGGAGGAGGGGGCGCTGGTGCTGATGGTCGGTTTCGGGGCGGGTCTCACGTGGGGCAGCGTGCTGGTGCGATGGGAGCCGCGCGCATGATCGCCCTGCTGTTCCCCGGGCAGGGTGCCCAGCAGGTGGGGATGGGCCGCGACCTTGCCGCGCAGTTCCCCGTTGCCGCCGACACCTTCGCCGAGGCCGACGCCGCCCTGGGGTACGACCTCACCCGCATCATCTTCGAGGGCCCGGAGGAGGACCTGGTACGCACCGACGTGTGCCAGCCGGCCATCCTTGCCATGAGCGTGGCGTGCCTGCGCGTGGCCCATGACCACGGCCTGCGGGGCGATCTGGCCATGGGCCACTCCCTGGGGGAGTTCTCCGCCCTGGTCGCGTGCGGCTCGATCGGGTTCGCCGAGGCGATCCGGCTCGTGGGGGAGCGCGGCGCCGCCATGCAGGCCGCGGGCGAGGCCCGTCCGGGCACCATGGCGGCCATCCTCGGCCTGGCGGATGGCGATGCCGAATCCCTCTGCGCCGAGGCCGGTGATGTGTGGCCGGCCAACTACAACTGCCCCGGGCAGGTCGTGGCATCCGGCACGGTCGAGGGCATCGAGCGCCTGCTCACCCTCGCATCCGAGCGGGGGGTCAAGGGCACCCCGTGGAAGGTGGGCGGTGCCATCCACAGCCCCCTGATGGAGCCCGCA
>JAUROO010000116.1 GCA_030829765.1 Miltoncostaeales bacterium
CGGCGGCCAGATGGTGCGGCTGAAGCAGCCGGGCCGCACCCGGCTCTCCCCGAACTAGGGAACGCCTGCGCGCGCCAGTACGCGCTCGCGCGCATCGGGGGGCAAGGGGAACATCGGGGTCACCAGCACCGACCCACCGGGGGTAGCGTGGCGCAGGCCGGTGTCGATCGCCTCGTCGATGTCGCCCACCACATAATCGGGTCGTGCGATGGCGGCCACGGCAGCCGCCGCGGGGCCGAAGGCCACCAGCACGCGCGCCCGGCGCCGGGCCTCGCGCACCGCGCTCACGAGGGCCTCCTGCGCCGCGGGGTCGGCATGCACCGGTACCCCGCCGGGGGCCGGGTCGCCTCCGATCACCACCACCAGGTCCCCGGGCCCGGCGTCGGCAAGGGCCGCGGCGCCCTTCAGCGGTGTTGCGGCCATGGTGTCGTCGATGATCGCGATGCCCGACGGGGTCATCCGCCGGTCCATCCGGTGGGGAGGCGTTGGCACCGTGCCCATCGCCCGGGCGACATCCCGGGCGGCGATGCCCAGGGCGAGGGCACCCGCGGCCGCGGCGGCAAGCGACCGGGCCCGGGTACCGACCGCATGCGTCGCGCCGGCCACCTCATCATCGGGCGCGCGCAGGAGGAGGGCGTCGCCGTCGATGAATGCACCGTGTCGGCCAGCGGCGTAGCGGGAGCCCCCGAACCACCATCTGGTGCCGCCCGTCGGACCGATGGCGGTACGCGTGGCGGGGTCATCACACGGCAGCACGAGGGCGTCGCGCGGGCCAAGGTGGGCGACCAGTCGCTGCTTCGCGGTGATGTATGCCGCGATATCCCCATGCAGTTCCACATGGTCCGGGCGTATGCAGGTGACGATGGCCACGTCCGGAGCGACCTTGCCCATGTGGCACAAGTGCGTTGAGGTGAGTTCCGCGATGGTCAGGTCGGCGCCCGCGGGCGGGTCCACAAGGGAGTGATCCGGCCATGCGTTCCCGGAGCGGGCGGTTCCGGAGATTGCAGGGGTCCGGCCGGCCTCCCGCGCCAGGTGGGCAAGCGCCCGGCAGGTGGAGGTCTTGCCGGCGGTGCCGGTCACGGCCACGACCGGGCGAGGCAGGGACTGCAGGACGAGCTCGGCCAGCACCGTGACCGGGACGCCCAGCGCGCGCGCGCGCTCGACGTGCGAGGCGTGCTCGGGCGTCCACTCATCCACGACCAGCAGCACGTCCCCGGGCCGGGACTCGCCCCGGTCCACGGTGTAACCCCGGTCCACGAGGATGCATTCGGCGGCTTGGGCGTCCCGGGGTTCGCCCACCCGTACCACCGCGCGGGCCACGCGGGGTCTAGGCGCCGGGCGGGAGCGGCCGTGCTGCCATAGAGGCGACCACGTCGGAGTCATCCGGCGTGGGCAGGTACCGCGCCACGGATGACTGCGGGCGGACGCCCAACTGGGCCTCGATGATCTCGGTGGCGATTCCCTCGCCCGCGATCTCCGCCGCGCAGGCGTATCGCAGGCCCATTGCGTGGACGCGCCGCTCCAACCCGGCCCGCTCCGCGAGGCGCGGCAGCAGTTCGCGCACGTACGCCTGGCTCAGGGGCTTGCCCCGCAGGGTGGAGATGAAGGGGCCGTCGTCGGGCATGCCCAGTTCCCTGCGGCGTTCCTGCCAAGCGGCGGCCTCGCGCGCCGCCATGTCGTCCAGGCCCACCGTGCGGTCGGCAACCGTGGCCCGCCGGCCATCGACGTCGATGTCGCGGGCAGTCAGGGACAGCGCCTCACCGGGGCGCAGCCCTGCTCGCCACAGCAGGGCAATCAGGGCCCTGTTGCGGCGACCCGTGCTCGTCCGATCGGACGAGGTCTCGAGCAGGGACAGCGCCTCGGATGCCGAGACAGGGGGACTCTGGATGGTGATTGCCATGAAACTCCGACTTCTCCGGGATGGTCATGCTGACGGGGACCCGGGCATGCAAGCACGCTGGAGGTCGGATCGCAGGAAAGCGGTCCGCGCGCAGCCCCACCCGTGCCCCCCGCGTGCGACGCCGGAGGAACGGATGGGGCCGCGTCGGCTAGTTGCGGAGCGCGCCCTTCATTGCCGATGACATGAGGATCAGCCCGATGCCATCGAAGATGAACTGGATACCCACCAGAAGACCGATGGCCCACGCGGCCGACGAGGGCCAGTCCGCGGCGATCAGGATGCCCAGGATTATGGCCAGGATACCGCCGAGGGCGAGGAGCCAGCGACTGCCATCGCCGCCCGTGTCGCCGATGGCCGCCACCACGCGCACGATGCCCATCACGATGAAGACGATGGCGATGACGGCGGTGAGGCCGATGGTCGATTCCACCGGGTTGAACAGGATCCACAGGCCGCCGATGAGGAGCAGCACCGACAGGATGACCCCGGTGATCTTCCAGCCCGTGGTTGTCTCGCTGCCGATGGCCGCGAACAGCCAGGTGACGGCCAGCACGATCACCAGGATGCCGACGAGAATGGCGATGCTGACCGATGCCACGGCCGGCACCGCGATCGCGATGATGCCGATGATGAGGGCGAGGATGCCGGCCCACATCAAGCTGTTGCTCGACTGCCGGAGCGCCTGCGCGGAGTCCGTACCCATGGACTGGATTCCTTCCTTCGGGGATTCGTCTGCGTCATCTTCGCAGCGGGGAAGGGGGAATCCTGCTCACGACTGGCAGGTGGGGCAGGCCCACGCCCTGCGGCCATCCATCTGCCAGTCCCGCACCGGCCCGCCGCACCTGCGGCACGTGCTCTGGCGGTACACGTACGTTCGCTCTCCCCGCGGGATGCGTGAGCGCGGCATACCGGCATCCTCCGCGCTCACCGTGATGATGCGTCCGGCGCGCACTCCGTCCTGCAGCATGCGCGTGAGCGTGCCCCACAGGGCGTCGAACTCGGCCGGCGTCACCTCCCGGCCCGGCCGTTCCGGATGGATGCCCTGCACCAGCAGGGCCTCCGCCCGGTACACGTTCCCCACGCCGGCGAGCACGGACTGGTCCATCACCAGGGCGCCGATGGGCCGCGTGCTGCGGCTGATGCGGTTCCAGGCGCGCTCGGGATCGGCATCCGCGCGCAGGGGATCAGGCCCGAGCCGGGCGAGCAGCGCCTCGACCTCGGGTGGATCCATCAACTCGCAGGCCGTCGGCCCGCGCAGGTCAATGGTTCCGTCCGGGCCGCTGAGGCGCAGGCGTATCGCGCCCCGCGGCTCGGGCGGGGCGCCGCGGTGGGTGAGGAACCGCCCGAACAGCCCGAGGTGAACGTGCAGCGTCAGGTCGTCCGGGAACCTGTAGAGGAGGTGCTTGCCGTGGGCGTCGACGCGCTGCAGAACCTGCCCGTCGATTTCACGTGCCCCGTCGGTGAACCGGCCCTGCGGCGACTCCGCGCTGACCGCCGCACCACCGAGCAGCTCGGCATGCTTGCGCGCTGCGCGATGGATGGTGTGGCCCTCGGGCATGGATCAGCCCCGCGCGGCGGCCCGGGCCACCTCGGCGCCGATCGCGCGGGCATCCGACAGGCTGGCCCGGCCGTCCCGCTGCGTCAGGACCACCATGATCACCGGGCCCGATCGCGTGTAGGCGATGCCCGAACCGTGCTGCTCGCCCTCCCGCCAGCCGTTCTTGCCCGCGATGGGAGTGCCCCGGGGCAGGCCCGCCGAGAACAGGCTGGCATTCGCGCCCACCTGCTCCGAGGTGAGCATGAGGCCGAGCAGCATCCGGGCACGAAGGGGATCGATGCCGGTCTGGCGGGTACCGGCCCGCGTCGGAACCGCCGCGGCGTGCAGCGAGAACAGCATGCGTGCCATGTCGCGTGCGGTGGTGTGCCGTGTTGACCACACCGGGGTGGCCGAGACGCCCCCGGCGGGCAGGCGCGGCTGCAGCTCGTCCTCGGTGAGGTAGCAGCCCGGGTAGGTGCTCTGATGCGCCCCGAGGCGCCGGAGCCCATCGGCCGCCGCGGCGTCCGGACCACTGCCGCAGCCGGAGCCCACGGCGTCGACCAGGCGATTGGCGGCGTGGTCATCGCTGCGGCGCAGTACTGCCACCAGGTCCGGCCATGCGGCGTGCAGCCATGGCCGCGACCCCATCCGCATGACCGCCCCCGCGGCGAGCGGGAGCTTGACCAGGCTCGCGGCGGGGAACTGCGCGTCCGCGTTCCACGAGGCCACGCGTCCCGTGCGCACGTACTGCACCCAGATCGCCGTGGTCCCCCCGTGGCGCGCCGCGATGCGCGCCAGCTGGCGGTCCAGCGATGGAAGACGGCGGCGTCCGGGCACCGCGACTGCTGCCGATGCGGGCAGCAGGAAGGCGCCGGCGGATCGCCGCACGGCCGCCCTGCTGCCGTCGGCACGGCGCATCACCACCGACACGCCCCGCGGTCCGACGGGGCCCGACACCCGCGCGCGCGCGATGCCCCGGAGGGCGTCCACGCGCCGGGTCACCCCGCGGCTGGAGACGGTGGCGGTGCGCGCCGCCACGGGTCCGCGGGCGACGACCTCGCCGAAGAACGCCTCCCCGGAAACGGGCCGCAGTGGCAGGGCGCCCCCATGTGCGGTACCCGCGGTCACCGCCACGAGCCCGACGACGGCGATGGCCCTCATCAGTCGAGGCCGGTCCGGGTGCGCAGGGGCACCCCCGCCTGCGCGGCCAGCTCGGGCAGGGCCCCATCGAAGGTGGCGCGGTGGACCTCGTCCTCCGGGATCCCGGCCTCGATCAGCCGCTGCTCCAGCCCCCGCTCGGACGCGTGGCGGAAGAACAGGATGGCAATGGCCCCGAACGTAATGGCGCAGTGGGCAAGGATCATCACCGTCCCGGCGTTCGCCTGGTCCTGCAGTGCCGAGAACCCGAACGCGGCGGCTCCCGCCTCGTGGGAGTCGTAGAACGGAGTGCCCGAGAACCAGTAGACGTTGGCGATCGCGACCCCTGCGAACCACACGCCGATCATGTACGCGCACTTGGCACCGGTGCGGAACCATGCGGGCGGGTCGACGATCCGGTCCGTGACCGGCGCGAGCAGGATGATGCCGCCCACGAATACGGCCACCTGCTGCAGCACCCACACCCACGGGCGGTACAGCACCTCGTGATGCAGGTCGGGGATGAGCCATGCGATGGTCGATCCGAGCCACAGGAGGAACGCAACCGCGGGGTGCAGGATGATGGCCAGCACCGGGCGTCGGCGGCGCGTGCCGCGTGCGGCCCGCGGCACCGCCAGCAGCACCAGGAGCGCGGCGAGCGCACCGATGAGGACGTGCTGCACCATGTGAGCGGAGAGCAGGCCGCCCTGGGCGATCACCGCGAGCGGCGAGCACAGCGACACCGCCAGGACGAGCAGCCCGGCCCACAGGTACATGCTGCGCTGGGCGCTGTCGCCAGGCGAGCGCTGCCAGGCGGGGGAGAGGCGGATGGCGATGCCGAGCCCCGCCACGAGCGCCAGCAGCAGGCCGGGCAGCACCCACAGGCTCCACCAGTCCTCGGCCTGCACCCTCGCGAGGGCGCCCTCGTACCCGCCCCAGAACTCCGAGGCGCCCTGGCTCATGCCGGCGACGACGACGGAGAGGGCCATGATTGCGCCGCCCGCAAGGGCGATGAGGATCCAGCGCGCTCGGCTCACCACCGGGGACGGTATCGCGCCGGGCGCGTATGGTCCCCCACATGCGTGACATCCCTATCCGCGGCGAGATGATCCGGCTCGGCCAGTTGCTGAAGCTCGCCGGCCTCGCCGGCGGAGGCGGTGATGTGAAGGCACTTCTCTCCGAGGGCGTGACGGTGAATGGCGAGGCTGAGGACCGCCGCGGGCGCCAGTTGCGGCAGGGGGACGTGGTCGTCGCAGCGGGTGAGCAGATCCGCGTGCACGCCGGCGACGGCGCCTAACCGGGTCGTCACGCACCCGCTGGTGGGACGATCGGCCCGACCAGCCCGACCAGTCGGTGCCACAATCGGGGCATGGCTGAGATCGGACACACGGCGATCGGCGCGTGGAGCGGCGGTCGCGTCATGCACTTCGGCGAGCCGCTCGATGACGCGCGCCTGGAGGCCCTCATCCGCCCGGGCACCGACATCCGCACGGTCGTGACGGCGGATGTGTACGCCGAGGGGGAGGCCGACCGGATCGTGGGGCGCGCCATCCGTGGGCTTCCGCGCGATGAGTTCTGCATCGCCAGCGCTATCGGCCACGACTTCGTGGACGGCGTGCGTCGGGGGTCGAGCGGATACCCGCGCTTCACCGACCCCGGCCTGCGCGGGGAGGACGACTACCGCGCCTACCTGTTCCGTGCAATGGAGGCCAGCCTGGGAAGGCTGGGCACCGATCATGTGGATCTGGTGATGCTCCACAACCCGGATCGCATCGGGTACACGAACGAGACGGTATGGCGCGCGATGTCCGACCTCCGCGCCGAGGGGCTGGCGCGGATGATCGGCATCGCACCCGGTCCCGCCAACGGCTTCACGCTCGACCTCATCGGGTGCGTCGAGATGTACGGCGACGAGATGGACTGGGCCATGATCATCCTCAATCCGTTCGAGCCATGGCCGGGGAAGATGGCCCTCCCGGCCCTGCACGCGAAGGGCGTGAAGGTTCTGGCGCGCGTCGTTGACTACGGCGGCATCTTCCATGGCGACCTGCCTGACGAGGACGCCCTCATGCCCGGCGACCATCGCGCCTACCGGCCCGCGGGCTGGGTGGCGGAGGGGCGCCGCCGACTGACCCAGATCGCTCCGATCGCCGAACGCCATGGGCTCACGCCCCTGCAGTTGGCGGCGCAATGGACCCTTGCGCAGCAGGGCGTGCACTCGGTGGTCCCGACCTTCATCCAGGAGGCGGGGGAGAGCCACAAGACGGTCGAGGAGCAGCGTCGCGAACTCGCCACCACCCCGGCTCATACCATCCTCACCGCGGGCGACCTCGCCGAGATCGACCGGCTGGGTGACAATCACGGGTGCATGTCCCTCAAGGGGGGAACGCCCGGACACTCCGGGGATCCCATGCCCGACTCGTGGCCCATGGACGACGACCTGGTCGCGATCGCCGGCCGGTGGGGGATCGACCCCTCCCGCGACCTCATTCAGGTCACGTGACCACCCCCCTGACCGTGGAGCCGGAGGACGGGCTTACCCCCGGCAGGGTGCTGCTCGGGTGGGCCCTCGCCGGCATCATCCCGCTGGTCGCGGTGGCCGGGTCCATCACGGCCGGGATCCTGCTGGTCTTCTTCCGCTAGGCCGGGAGCCCGGTCTACCGGCCGGCGCCGTGGAGGTAGGTGATGTCGCGGTCCGGGGGGTTGACCTCCGCCTGACGGCGATCCTCTACCCGGCGCGCCCACGGTTCGGCGATCACCGGCCAGCGCTCCAGCACATCCTCATTGCGCATGAACCACAGGAGTTCCGGTCGGGCGCGGTCGCGCGCAGTGTGGAATCCGTCTTCGCCCGCCATTCCGGAAGCCTGCCCGGAACCCGCCCTCCAGCAAAGCGGGTTCGGTCGCGCGCGGTCGTCGTCATCCGGACAGGCCGCCGGGTGGCCGTGTTCCCGCGTATCGTCTGTTCCGCTCCCCCGACCGGAAAGCGAGCCCGATGGCCACCGAAGGCATTTACGCGGAACTCGACGCGCTTGTCAGCGATATCAGCGAGCAGATGATCGGATGGCGTCGGCACATCCACCAGAATCCGGAACTCTCGAACAGGGAGTTCAAGACCGCGGCGCTGATTGAGAAGAGCCTCAAGGACGCCGGGCTCGACGAAGTGCGCACGGGGATCGCCGGTCAGGGGATCGTGGGAATCCTGCGAGGGGGGCAGCCCGGTGACCGGGTAGTCGCCCTCCGCGCGGACTTCGATGCGCTCCCGATCAAGGAGACGTCAGGCGAAGACTTCGCCTCCACGGTCATTGATGAGGATTACCCGGGCGGGCCGTTCCCCGTGGCCCACGCCTGCGGCCACGACTGCCACGCGGCAGTGGTGATGGCATCGGCGCATGTGCTCGCGAAGGTCCGCGATCAGCTGCCCGGCACGGTGATGTTCGTCTTCCAGCCTGCGGAGGAGGGGCCGCCACCAGGCGAGATCGCCGGGGCCAAGGCGATGCTCGACGCCGGCGCGCTCGATGATCCGAAGCCAACCATGGTCTTCGGGATGCACGTCGGCGGCATGCCCAAGGGCACCGTGGCGTACTCCGTGGGCCCGCAGTACGCATCGTCCTGCCTGGTGTCAATAAAGATCACCGGCGAGGGCTCGCATGGCTCCACGCCATGGATGGGTCGTGACCCCATGCCCGTGGCGGGCGAGATCCTCTCCGGCATCGGCCAGATCTATCGGCAACTGGCCGCGAACGAGGCGATCACGATCTCGATCGGACATGTCGAGGATGCGGGACGCTTCAACACTCTTGGCGGCGAGGTCACCCTCTGGGGGACCATCCGGTGCCTGGAGGAGCGCGACATGCCGGTGGTGCAGGGCAAGTTGAAGAAGCTCGCCGAAGGGCACGCGTCGGCGTATGGCTGCACCGCCGATGTGACATACGATCAATACGTCCCGGCCGTGAACAACACCGAGGGCTGGCTCGATGCGGTTCTTCCCACGGTCCGAAGGGTTATCGGTGAGGACAACGTCTTCGAGGCCCCGGCGACGCTGGGGTATGACGACGTGTCGTTCTTCATCAACGCCTGCGGCGGCGCATACCTCGTCTACGGCGTCCAGGACACGAAGATGGACGCAGGCGGTCAGCCGGTGGCAGCGACATCCGGGGGTCGCGGCTTCGTCGACAACCACAACCCCGCCTTCTACGCCGAGGACGACGCCCTCCCGGATGATCTGCGCGTTTTTGTGAACGTCGCCGTCGATCACCTGAACGGCATCGTCAACCCGCCCGTGGCCGAACCCGGCCCCGCCGTGCCGCACCGGCACTGAGGAGGCCTGCTGCCGTTGGGCCCATTGGCCGCCGGACGGGGCGGCAACGTTCGCCCCTGGGCGGAAACGCCCGAACCCGCATGAACCACAGGAGCCCCGGGCGGGCCCGGTCGCACGCGGTGTGGAACGCATCCTCGCCTGCCGTTACACGAGCCTGCCCGCAACCCGCCTCCCGGCAAAGGGGGTCCGGTCGCGCACGGGCTCCCCGTCCTGCGGACCGGCAGGCGCACGACCAGTGTCGTAGCGTCGCCGCGTGAGCTGGCTTCAGTCGTTCGTCGTGGCGGTGCTGGTGGTGCTCTGCGCGGGCTATGCGATTCGCGCCGGGGTCATCCGCAGGGCCGGGAATCCCGCGTGGCGCCGGTGGGCGCTCATCGCCGCTCTCTTCGGAGTGGCGCTTGC
>JAUROO010000117.1 GCA_030829765.1 Miltoncostaeales bacterium
ACACGCCGACCCACGACATCACGAAGGCATAGGCCAGACAGCCACCGATCCCCAGCAGCAGCCCGACGACGCCCGTCTGCACCGACCAGCCCACCACGAAGCCGGAGATCATGAGCACGATGAGGATGCCGCCGTTGTAGATGACGTCCGAGACCGAGCGTCCGAAGAGCACGGCCGAGCGGGCCATGGGCAGCGAGCGGAAGCGGTCGATGATGCCGCGGCGGAGGTCCTCGGCAAGCCCGATGCCACTCGCCACCGCGCCGAACGCGACGGTCTGCGCGAAGATGCCGGGCATGAGGTAGTTGACGTAGCTCTCGCCGGGCGTGGCGATGGCGCCACCGAATACGTACCGGAACAGCAACACGAACATCACCGGCTGGATGAGGCTGAAGATCAGCACCTCGGGGATGCGCGGCAGCTGGACCAGCTGCCGCCAGACGATGATCCCGGAGTCCCGGAGCGCGCGCGCGGCGGTCACCGGGCCCCCTCATCCGGGGCCCCAGCCCCATCGTCGTCCTCAGCGGGCCTGCCCGTGAGGGCCAGGAAGACCTCGTCCAGGGTCGGCCGGTGCAGGCCGACATCCTCCGTGGCGATTCCCGCCGCCGCGATCTGCCCGGCGACGTCGGCCAGGGCCCGCGGCCCGTCGGCCACCGCGGCGCGGACCCGCCGCCGCTCGGGGTCCACGAACACCTCGTCGGTCGCCACCCGCGACACCATCATCCGCGCCCGCTCCAGGTCGGCGGGGTCCACCACCGCGACCTCCAGGCCCTCGCCGCCCACGCGCGCCTTGAGCTCGGCCGGTGTGCCCTCGGCGATGACGACTCCCCGGTCGATCACGGCGATGCGCTGCGCGAGCCGGTCGGCCTCCTCCAGGTACTGGGTGGTGAGCAGGACCGTGGTGCCGTCGTCCACCAGGTCCTGGATCACCGACCACATCGTCAGCCGACTGCGGGGGTCCAGCCCCGTCGTGGGCTCATCCAGGAACAGGATCGGGGGCCGGGCCGCCAGGCTGGCAGCCAGGTCCAGACGGCGGCGCATTCCGCCCGAGTATCCCTTCGACGGCCGGTCCGCGGCATCGGTCAGGTCGAAGCGCTGCAGCAACTCCGCGGCGCGTGCCCGGGCGTCGGCCTTCCGCAGGCCGGACAGCCTGCCGAACATCTCAAGGTTCTCGCGGCCGGTGAGGTACTCATCCACGGCGGCGTACTGGCCGGCAAGGCCGATGTGGGTGCGGACGGTCGCCGGGTCGCGGGCCACGTCCACGCCGTCAACCAGGGCGGTTCCTGAGTCGGCGCGGATCAGAGTGGCGAGGATGCGCACCACGGTGCTCTTGCCCGCCCCGTTCGGGCCGAGCAACCCGTACACCATGCCCCGGGGAACGCTGAGGTCCACTCCGCGGAGTGCCTCGGTCTTCCCGAACGCCTTCCGTATGCCCTCGGCCTCGACGGCGAGGCGGGAGTCGGTGCGGGCGTCCACATGGCAACCCTACCGATGTCCCCCCGCACCGGGCACGCCTCCGCCTAGATTCCACGGGATGAGTCACGACGAAGATCTGCTCGACCTCGACCCGACGCTGCTCGAGGACGCGCGCTCGACCGTTGCCCTCGCGGTGTGGTGCGCCGCCGGACGGCTGTCGCGCACATCCGCCATCGAGGACGCCCTGTCGGTGGCCTGCCTGGGCGATGCCGCAGAAGCCCTCGGCGCGCCGGGGGAGCCCGGCGTGCGATGGCCGGGTGCGGCAATGCACGGACCGCTGCGCGAGGCGGCCCGGAGGGTGATCGAGGAGGCCGCACAGCACACGTCGGACACCCCATCCGAGCGCGCGCAGTGGTGGGATGACCAGTCCGCGCGCGCCGAGCGGATCCTGGCGGCCATGGCCACCCGCCCGGTCGGCTAGCCCAGGGCCCCTGGACCGAGCGATCCGCGTCCATGGGGGCGGGTGAGGTCGGGCCCATCCGAGACCGGCACGATTCCCATGGGGTTCAGCTTGTCGTGCGTCAGGTAATAGTGCCGCTTGATCTGGACCATGTCGATCGTTTCCATCACGCCAGGTATCTGCGCGACGTCGCGGAGGTATCCCAGGAGCGCCTCGGAATCACCGACGAGGCGGGCATTGCACTTGAAGTGCGTGTGATAGACCGCGTCGAAGCGGACCAGGGTGGTGAACAGCCGGATGTCGGCCTCGGTGAACCGGTTCCCCACGAGCCAACGGTCGCTGCGCAGGATCTCCTCCACGTAGCGCAGCCCCTCCGACACGCCGGTCGCGGCCTCGTCGTAGGCCCGCTGGGTGGTGGCGAACCCCGCGCGGTACACGCCATTGTTCAGTAGCCGATATACCACCGCGTTGACCTCGTCGATGGCCCCCGCGAGTTCCGGCGGCCGGAGGCGCGGGGCCGTCCGGGCATGCCCCGCGAACGCGTCGTCGAGGATCCTCAGGATGTCCTCGGACTCGTTGTTCACGATCCGCCCCGCCGCGATGTCCCACAGCACAGGGACCGTCACGCGGCCCTCGAACGAAGGATCGGTCCGATGGTAGGCCTGCGCGAGGAAGTCGAAGCCGGTGAGGGGGTCCGGATCGGGCCGGAATGCCCAGCCGCGTGCGTCGCGAATGGGATCCACCACCGTCATCCCGAGAACGCCATCCAGGCCCTTCAGGGCGCGGGCGACCACCACGCGGTGCGCCCATGGACACGCGAGCGACACGTACAGGCGATATACAGCGGGGTCGGCGCCGCCACCCGATGCTTCGACCCCTCCCCGGAATGCCGACGACTGGCGCACGAAGCGACCATGGGCATCCATTTCCGCCCCGAACTGCGACGGGGCGCTCACGCGCCCCGCCACATGCCGCGTGCGATGTGCTCAGCGCCTATGCGGCGAGGGCGCTGGACGAGGCCTTCTCCTGCTGCAACTTCTCGAGGAAGCGGTGCGAAGGGCAGTAGTCGGAGCCGGTCACCGGAACCCGCTGGCACGCCTTGCCCTTGCGGTTGGTGGCGCGGCACCTGAGGAGGTCGGCCGAACCGCGCTCGGCGATCTCCTGGTCGAGGTACTCAAGAGCGGCGTCCATGTGGACCTCGATGATGTCGTACACCATCAACTGGCGGGAGACGGGGAAGAGGGCCCTGACGTCATCGAAGAGGGCCGCGGCCGGACGGGCGAACCTGCGGTGATCGCGGGCAAGCCTCTCGACCGTCCGCTCGCATGCGGCAAGCAGGAGGCGCTGGCCGAGTTCCGGACGGAACTGACCCTCGAGGAGCTGGGGGTGGAGATCACGGTAAATGGCACGTGAGTAGCGGTACATGGCGCCGTCCTCGGTCAGGTCTTTGATCAATCTGTTAGGGGTATCCAACAGTTCTGTCCAAGTCCTGTCAAGGTTTCCGCGTCAAGGAAAATGCCGCACGCTCCGGTAATCCCACGGCAGGGACGACGCCGGTCAGTCGCCCGTCGCGGCCGTGGGCGGCGTGGCGCCTTCCGCAGCCCCGGCCGCGGCCTGCGCCTCGGCGGCCATCCGCTCTTCCGCGGCCTCGCGGGGTTCCGGGCCGCAGAGCCGGCAGTACCGACGCCCCGTGACACCGTCAACGCGTACCTGCGGGCACGTGTCGGGGTCGTCCCAGAGGCATGACAGGGCGCTCATGACCATGGCCCGATTGTTGCAGAGGCGGCCAGGCTGCGCCGGGGTGGGAGAATGCGGGGCGTGAAACCTGACAGCGACAGGATCCGCATCGACAAGTGGCTGTGGGCCGCGCGCTTCTTCAAGACACGAGGGCTTGCGACCGAAGCCGTCCAGGGCGGTCGCGTGCACCTGAACGATCAGCGCATCAAGCCCTCGCGCGATGTGCGCGTGGGCGACACGGTCACCATCACGCGGCCGGGGGCTCCGCCGATGGTCGTGAGCGTCGCGGGCATCTCCGGGAGGCGCGGGCCGGCCCCCGAGGCACGCGAGCTGTACGAGGAGACCACCGAGAGCGCCGCCGCGCGCGAGGAACACAGCATGATGCGGAAGGCGGCGCCGGAGCCCCCCGGCGCCGGGCTCGGATCGCGGCCCACCAAGCGCGATCGGCGGCGCTTCGAGGACGCCCGGCGCCGGTCACGCTAGGTCGTCCACGTGCGGCGTCCCCTGCTCCGCACGGAAATCATTGTTATGCACATACCCGGCCTCGTAACCCGGCCCAGGGGGCCGCATTCCGTGGCCCCTATCGCACGGGGACGGTCGCGAGGAACGAGCGGTCCAGGCTGAAGCCGCCGGCACGCTCCAGCGCGGCGATGCGGTCCGGCATGGACGGGTGGGTCTGGAAGAGGCCGCCCAGGCTGCCCATGAGCCCGCGGCCCTTCACCAGCGGGGACTCGATGTACAGATGCGCGGTGGCCCTGCCCACATGCCCCACCTGCCGGGTGTCGGCCTCGAGCACCGCCAGGGCGCGCGCCATCCCCTCGGGGTCGCCCGTGATCTCCGCGGCCGAGGCGTCCGCCAGGTACTCGCGCCTGCGCGACAGGGCCATCTGGATCATGGCGGCGCCGATGGGCGCGAGGATGAGGGCCACGATCACGCCGATGAGGGCGAACGGGTTGTTGTTGTTGCGCCCCCCGCCGAAGACCAGCACGCGCAGCAGGATGTCCGACAGGATCAGCAGCACGCCGGCCAGCACCGCGGCCAGCGACATCAGCCGCACGTCACGGTTACGCACGTGGGCGATCTCGTGTGCCATCACCGCCCGGAGTTCGCGCGGCCCCATGATGTCGAGCAGCCCCGTGGTGGCCGCCACATAGGCATGCTTGGGATCGCGCCCTGCCGCGAAGGCGTTCGGTGCCGGGTCCTCGATGATGTACACGGCCGGCGTCCGGGGGAGCCCCGCCCCCACCGCCGCGGCCTCGACCGCCTGCCACAGCTCGGGGTGCTGGTCGCGCGTGATCGGGTGCGCACCCGCCAGCGATGCGACGACCGATCCGGACGCGAACCACATCACCACGCCGTAGACGACCAGCCCGATCCCCACCACGATCAGGATGGAGAGATCGGCCACCAGCGCAACGGCGCCCAGGATGACGGCCGCCAGCACCACGAACAGCGCGAACAGCAGGAGGGTCCGCCACCTGTTCGCGCGGATCTGCTGCTGGAGGGTCACCTACGAGTCGAAGGAGACCTGCGGGGCCGAGCGGACCGCCTCGTCCTCCTCCTCGAAGAACTCCGCATCCGAGAAGTCACCGAAACGCGCCACGATGTTCGAGGGCACCGTGTGCTGCGTGGCGTTGTACTGCCCCACCGTGGAGTTGTAGTAACGCCGGGCCGCGGCCAGCATCTCCTCGACGTTGGCGAGTTCGGTCTGCAGCTGCAGGAAGTTGGTGGACGCCTTCAGGTCCGGGTAGTTCTCGGCCACCGCGAAGAGGCCGCCGAGCGCCCGGGCCAGCATGTTGTTCGCCTCGCCGGAGGCAGCGGGGCCCTTCGCATCCATCGCCGCCGTGCGGGCTTCGGTGACGCGCTGGAACACGCCGCGCTCGTGCTCGGCGTACCCCTTCACCGTCTCGACAAGGTTCGGGATGAGGTCGTACCGGCGACGCAGCTGCACGTCGATGTTCGCCCAGCCCTGCTGCACCTCCACGCGAAGGCGCACGAGCCGGTTGTAGAGGCCGATGACCCACGCGAACAGCGCGATCACGACCACGATGATGATGATCAATATCCACCACGACATGGGGCCATCCTGTCATGCGCGGGGCCCGCGCGCGAGGCGTTCGGTCAGGCGGGCACTTCGCGAGCGGCCTCGGGCCCCACCGTGAGGCAGGCCTCGTGGAGCGCCGCCGCGAGCGCGGTGATGCGGCTGCCCGCCGGGCTGTAGGACGCGATGCCCGTGACCTCACGGACCACGCGGCTCTCGAGCACCGTGGAGATGACCAGGGCTCCGTCCGCTGAGGCCAGGTCCGCCACGGAGCGCTCG
>JAUROO010000118.1 GCA_030829765.1 Miltoncostaeales bacterium
CCAGGGGCTCATCGGCGAGCTGCCGCTTCGCGACAGCATCGCCGCGGTCAGCGTGGGCGTGGTGGGCGGCGAGTCATTGCTGGACCTGCCGTACGAGGAGGACAGCCGCGCCGACGTGGACATGAACGTGGTGGCCACGGGCTCCGGGCTGCTGGTGGAGGTGCAGGCCACCGCCGAGGGGCCACCTGTGGAGCGCTCTGTGGTGGACGGCCTGCTGGACATGGCACTCGCGGGCTGCGCCGAGCTGACGGCCGTGCAGCGGGCCGCGCTTGAGGGCTAGTCCGTGCAGGTGATGCTGGCCACCGGCAACGCCGACAAGGTGCGCGAGCTGGAGGCCCTGCTGGCCTGCAGCCAGGTGACGGCGGCGCCCGCGGGCTTCGATCCCGAGGAGACCGGCACCACCCTGCTGCAGAACGCGCGCATCAAAGCCGCTGCGCTGAGGCCCGACGCGCCCGCCGACTCCTGGGTGATGGCCGATGACAGCGGGCTGTTCGTGCATGGCCTGGACGGCCGCCCGGGGGTGTACTCCTCGCGCTACGCCGGGCCCGACGCCACCTACGCCGACAACTGCAACCTGCTGATCGAGGAACTCGGGGACCGGGACGACCGCGGCGCGGCATTCGCCTGCGTCCTCTACTGCATCGCCCCCGACGGCGAGGTGCTGGTGGGGAGCGGCGTGCTGCCGGGCGAGATCACCCGGCAGGCAGCCGGCGCCGACGGGTTCGGGTACGACCCGGTGTTCCGGCCACTCGGCGATGAGCGCACCCTTGCCGAGATGACCCGCGACGAGAAGGCGGCGATCAGCCACCGCGGCCGGGCGGCACGCGGCATGGCGCGCCTGCTGGGGATCGCATGATCGACCCCGCGGGCAGGAGCGCGCTGATCACCGGTGGTGCACGGCGGGTGGGCGCGGCCATGGCATCGGCCCTCGCGGCCAGCGGCGTGGACGTGGCCATCCATCACCGGTCGTCGGCCGACGACGCCGAGGCCCTTGCTGCCGAGTGCCGCGACCGCGGGGTGCGTGCCGTGGTGCTGCAGGCCGACCTGGCCGCGCCCGGCGCCGCCGAGACGCTGGCGCGCGAGGCCAACACGGCGCTCGGCGGCGTGGACATCCTCATCAACTCGGCCAGCACCTGGGAGAGCGCGCCATTCGATCAGGTGGACCGCGCCATGTGGGACCGCGCGATCGCCACCAACCTCACCGCACCCATGTTCCTGTCGCAGGCCCTGGGGGCGGCAATGGCGGCGCGCGGGTTCGGGCGCATCGTGAACATCGGGGATGTCGCCGGCCTGCGCCCGTGGCCGCACCGCGCACCGCACTCGGTGAGCAAGGCGGGCTTGGCGATGCTCACGCGCATCCTTGCCCAGGCCTACGCGCCGCATGTGCTCACCAACGCCATCGTGCCCGGGCCCGTGCTGATGCCCGACGGCACCGGAGCCGAGGTGGAGGCCAACGTGGCCTCCGAGACCGTGCTGGGCCGCGTGGGCACCCCGGGTGACGTGGTGGATGCCATGCTCTATCTCGTGAGCGCCGAATACGTCACCGGTCAGTGCCTGGTGGTGGACGGCGGGCAGGCGGAGCGCACGTGACCGGTTCCGCCCTGCCCGGCCGCGCCCGTCTGGCGCCCGGCCGCCTGCTGTCGTGGATCCTCTCGGCCATCCTCATCGGCTGGGTGGTGGTCTACAACGTGATGCGCGTGGCCGGGGGCACCCCGGCCGGCGTGGCGTTGCCGTCGTTCATCATCGGCGCGGTCACGGGCCTGGTGGTGCTGGCCGTGGGCCTGTGGGTGCGTAGCCGCCTCATCGCATCGGGACGCATCCACCCCGTGGACCCCGAGGTGGAGATCCCCGGACCAGCGGATCTCTCGCCGCCTCAGCGGTCGGCGCTGGGCATCGCGTGGCCCGCGGCGGCCACCGCCGCCGGGGTGCAGGTGGTGATGGCCGTGCTGCTGTTCCTCGACTGGCGCGGCACGCCCGAGTTCACCCGCGCCACGGCCGAGCTGATCATGGCGGGGTGGTTCATCTTCGCGGGGCTCTGGATGGCCTGGGAGGCCTGGAACCTGCGCGACTCCGACGCGGGCGGGCTGGACTCGGTGGCACTGGGCGCGTTGCTCAGCACGGTGCTGGCGGGGGTGGCGGTATCGCGTGAGTTCTCACCGGTCATCTCGGTGGTCACCGTCATCGCCGCCGGTACGGCGGCGGTCATCGCCTACTGGGGCGTGCACCGGCTTACGCGCGACCGCGGCGTGCCGTGGATGGCGGCGACGGCTGGCGTGATCGCCGTGGCATCACTGCTCATCCCGCTGCTCACCCGGTGAGCGCACGCCTGGACTGCCCGCTGTGCGGCGCGGTGGTGGCCGACGGCGTGCCCGACATCACCCCGGGCATGTGCCCGGGGTGCGGAGCGCGCTACGAGGGCGGCGAGGGCGCAGCGGGGGATGCCGTGCGGGCCGCGCTCACGGTCCTTGGCGCGGGCGGGCTCGACCCGGCGCAGGTGACCGACGCGGTGTTCCGCCTGTCGCCGGAGGAGTCCGCCGACCGGGGCGTGGCCATCACCTCCGATGCCCGGGAGGGCTTCTACTGCTGGTGGCTGTTCGTCCGGCAGTCGGATGGCGGCGACCCCGTAGGTGCGGTGCGCGCGCTCATCATGCCGGCGGCGGGATAGCCTGCAGGCCATGCCACTCAGCCACATCACCGCTGCAATCGACGGAACGCGTGCCGGGTTCGAGGCCGCGCGGCAGGCCGGGCGCCTGGTGGCACCGGGGGGCACCGTGCGGCTTGTCGCCGTGGCCGACCCGTACTTCTCCGCCATGAACACCTGGGCGGGCGAGCGCCTGGTCTCGGCGGAGGAGGTGGTGACCAGCGGGGGCGAGCACCTGGCCAAGGAGCGCCTGCTGGTGCGGGCCCGCCAGGCCCTCACCGATGCCCGCATGCACCTGCCGGAGGGCATCCGGGTGGAGGGCGAGATGATCGAGGGCCCCACGCACGATGTGCTGATCGCGGCCGCCGGTGCCACCCGGGTGCTGGCCCTGGGCAGCCATGGCGGCGGGCGCATGACGGGCCTGGTGCTGGCCAGCACCGCCACCGACATGCTGCGCCACGCCGCGTGCTCGGTGCTGGTGGCACGCCCGCCGTTCGACGAGGACGAGTTCCCGCGCGCCATTGCGGTGGCGGTGGACGGCTCCGAGCCGTCGCTGCACGCGCTGGAGGTGGCGCGGCAGATCGAGGTGCAGTGCGGTGGGCGCCCCCGGTTGCGCGTGGTGACGGCGGGCCGCGTGCCCCGCGACGCCATGGCGCCCGGCCCCCTGGGCGACGTGCCCGTGGAGGCCCTGCGCGGACGTGCCGCCGACGCCATTGCCCGGGCCGGGGAGGGCGTGGACCTGATCGTGATGGGCGCCCGGGGCCTGAAGGGCACCAAGGCGCTCGGCA
>JAUROO010000119.1 GCA_030829765.1 Miltoncostaeales bacterium
CAAGGTCACCGGTGACGAGGTGCCCTCCATGGTCGATGAGCTGCCCCTGGTGGGCCTGCTCGGCGCGCTGGCGGCGGGCACCACGGTAGTGCGTGGCGCGGAGGAGCTGCGCGTGAAGGAGAGCGACCGCATCCGCACCGTGGTGGAGCTGCTGCGCGCCGTCGGTGCAGACGCCGATGAGCGCGATGACGGGTTCGTGGTGCGGGGCCAGATGTCGCTTCCGGGGGGCGAGGTGCACTCGCATGGTGATCACCGTCTGGCCATGCTGGGTGCTCTCGCGGGCCTCGCCAGCCAGTCGGGCGTGACGGTTCACGGGATGGAGGCCGCCGCGGTGTCGTACCCGTCGTTCACCGATGACATGCGCCGGCTCGGCGCGGTGGCGGCATGATCGTGGCCATCGACGGCCCGGCCGGCGCCGGCAAGAGCACCGTTGCGCGGGCGGTGGCCGATGCGCTCGGCATCGGCTACCTCGACACGGGCGCGATGTATCGCGCGCTCACGCTCATGGCCCTGCGCGATGGCATGGCGGTCTCCGATGGCCCGGCGCTCGCGGACCTCGCGCGGCGCCATCCCGTCGAACTCGCCAACGGCCCGGGTGGGGTGCGGGTGCATGTGCGCGGCGACGACGTCACCATGGCCATCCGCGAGGCGGACGTCACGGGGGCGGTGTCCGAGGTCGCCGCGCATCCGGACGTGCGCCACGAGATGGTCGCCCGCCAGCGCGAGATCATGCGGCATGGCGACTGGGTGTGCGATGGACGTGACATCGGCAGCGTGGTGTTCCCGGAGGCCGAGGTGAAGGTGTTCCTCACCGCGTCGGTGGATGAGCGCGCGCGGCGGCGCCACGCCGAACTGGTGACCCGGGGCGAGCGCGTCGACCTGCGCGATATCCGCGATGACGTCGAGCGTCGCGACCTGGCGGACTCCTCGCGCGCCGCGAGCCCCCTGGTGGTCGCCGAGGGCGCCGAGGTGGTGGACACCACCGGCATGTCCATCGGGCAGGTCGTCGACCGCATCGCGGGTCTCGCCCGGGGGGTGGCCCGATGAGCGACGCGCCCTACGACCGGCTGGCCGCGCCGGAGTCGGCGGACGACGTGCGCATCACCTCCTGGTGGTGGTGGATCGGTCGCAACCTGCTGTCGCTCTACTTCCGCTCGTGGTACCGCGCCCGGAAGGTGCGGGGCAAGGAGAACATCCCCCGACGCGGGGCCGTGCTCATCGTGGCGAATCACATGACCAACAACGACCCCTTCCTCGTCGGGTGGTCGGCCATTCCGCGCCGCGCGTACTACATGGCCAAGTCCGAGCTGTTCGAGAACCGCATTCAGAAGGTGGCCATCGGCACGCTTGGCGCCTTCCCCATCAAGCGGGGGCGCGCGGATCGCACCGCCATGCGCATCGCCAAGGGCCTGCTGGCCCGCGGCGAGTGCGTGATCATCTTCCCCGAGGGCACGCGGTCGCGCGACCAGCGGCTGCGCAAGCCGTATCCGGGTGCCGCCACGCTCGGGCTGCCGGAGAACGTCACGGTCATCCCCGCCGCCGTATGGGGCATCCAGGAGAAGCATGGCCCGTCGCGGGTCATCTTCGGGCCGCCGGTGCCGAAGGAGGGGCTCGAGGGGCCGCGCAGCGCGCAGGCCGGTGAGCTCGCGCTGCGGATGATGGCGGCGATCGCCGCCCTGCTGCCGGCGATCGGCGGGCCGGCGCAGGATCCGCCAACCACCCTGGCCTCGATGGAGGACGAATGAGCCGCGACAACGCGGGCGGCGCGCCAGGCGGCCGCCCCAGGGCGTCGCGCCCGGGAATGCCCGATCGCCCCCGGGGCCGCGAGCGCCATGCCGCGCGTGGCAGCACGGTCGTGCAGGGGCAGCCCGTCGTGGCCGTGGTGGGCTACCCGAACGTGGGCAAGTCCACGCTTTTCAACCGCCTCACGGGCCGCCGCGAGGCCGTGGTGGACTCCCGCCCCGGTGCCACCCGAGATCGCCGGCAGGGCGGGGCCGAGTGGAATGGCCGTCAGTTCCAGATACTCGACACCGGGGGCATCGACGAGGCCGATGAGTCCACGATGGCCCGCGACATCGCGCAGCAGGCCATGCGGGCGATCGACGAGTCGGACCTCATCCTGTTCGTGGTGGACGTCGCAGTGGGCGCCACCCCTGGCGACCTGGAGGTGGCCGAGCGCCTGCGCCGCGCCCACCGCCCGGTGATCGTGGTGGCCAACAAGTGCGACAACGACGAGGCGGAGCTGCGCGCACAGGACCTATGGGGTCTGGGCCTGGGCGATGTCGTCACCGTGTCGGCGCTGCACGGGCGCAACATCGGCGACTTCCTCGACCTGCTGGTGGAGCAGCTGCCGGAAATCGAGGCGGTTGACGAGGGCCTGGACCGCCTGCCCGCGTTCTGCATCATGGGCCGGCCCAACGTGGGCAAGAGCTCGATCCTCAACGCGCTGCTGGGTGAGGAGCGCATGATCGTTCAGGACATGCCCGGCACCACGCGCGATCCGGTGGACACCATCATCGAGTGGGAGGGCCGCGAGATCGTGCTCATCGACACCGCCGGCCTCAGGCGCCGCGGCCGCATGCGCGAACGTGTCGAGGTGTACAGCCAGCAGCGCGCGCTGGAGGCCGCCGAGCGCTCGGACGTGGCAATCGTCGTGGCCGATGCCACGGAGGGCATCACCGAGGCCGACCTGGCGGCGTGCGACCTGGCGGCGCAGAACCACTGTGCCACCCTTCTGGCACTGAACAAGTGGGATCTCGCGCAGCCGGATCTGGCGGACCTGGCGGGCCGGGTGCGGCGCAAGAGCAGGCAGCACCCTCCGATCGTGGCGTGCTCGGCGGAGACGGGGGAGGGCCTGGATCGCCTCATCCCCGCGGCACTGCGCCTGTATGAGAAGAGTCACACGCGCCTGTCCACGCGCGACCTCAACACCACGCTGCGCGAGCTCGCCGACGAGCGGCCGGGCCCGCGCAAGGGCAACCGCCGCCTGTCCATGCGGTTCCTGGTGCAGACGGGCGTGGGGCCGCCGGTGTTCCGGCTGGAGGTCAACGACCGGTCGCTCATGACCCGCGACTACGGCTTCTGGCTGGAGAACCGCATCCGCGACCGATTCGACCTGGCGGGAGTGCCGGTGGACATCGAGGTGAGGAGCCGGAGGTGAGCGACGTGGTCGTCATCGGCGCGGGGGCGTGGGGGTGCACCTTCGCGCGGGTCGCGGCGCTTGCCGGAGCCCGCGTGTCGCTTGCCTGCCGCACGGCCGAGCAGGCCGCGGTGCTGCGCGGCACCCGCCATGACCGCATCCACCTCGGCGACGTCGCCCTGCCCGACGAGGTCGTGGTCACGCACATCGACGACCCGGCCGCGCTCGACGCGGCATCGATCATCGTGGCGGCCATCCCCAGCCGGGCGGTGGCGGAGGTTGCAGCGGGCATCGCCCCGCGCCTGCCGGCGGGCGCGGGCGTCCTGTCGCTCACCAAGGGCCTCGAGCCCGGTACGGGGCGCGTGCTCTCCGAGGCATGGGCCGATGCTCTCCCGGCCGGGACGCCCTTCGTCGCTCTGTCGGGGCCGAACCATGCCGAGGAGATCGCGCTTGGCCAGCCGGCGGCCGCGGTGGTGAGTGGCGACCCCGGTCTCGCCGCGCGTGTGCAGGACGCCGTGTCGGGGCCGGTCTTCCGCATCTATGTGAACGACGACCTGGTGGGGGTCGAGTTGTGCGGCGCCGCCAAGAACGTGATCGCCCTCGCGGCAGGGATGTCGGACGGCCTGGGGTTCGGTGACAACGCGAAGGCCGCGCTCATCACCCGCGGCCTGGCGGAGATGAGTCGCCTCGGCACATCCGCGGGCGCGCGGGATTCCACATTCCGCGGCCTCGCCGGCATGGGTGACCTGATCGCCACCTGCACCAGCCGCCATAGCCGCAACAGGCGGGCGGGGGAGATGATCGCTCGCGGGCTGCCGGCCGATGTGGTCGAGCGCGACATCGGCCAGGTCGTGGAGGGGCTGGCCACCGTGCGCGCCCTCCTCGTGCGCGCTGCGGCCGCGGGGGTGGAGCTTCCGATATCCGAGCAGGTGGCAGCAGCGGCGTTCGATGGCCGCTCGCCCGAGGAGTGCCTGCGGTCGCTGATGAGCCGCGCGCCCGCCACCGAGGCGTGACCCGCCCGCGCGCGGTCTGAACCGACCCTTTACCGGGACGTTGCAGGTGCGGCACCAACCCGTTCTAGCGTTCCCCGTGTCAATCCCGATGGAGGTCCCCGGCTGATGAGCACGTCCACCCCGTCGCGGCGCATGCGGCGCCATGTCATCCCCGTGGTCGCCCTTGCGGCAGCCGGCGCCGTCGGAGGCGCCGTCGCGCTCACCGGGTGCGGCAGCAGCGCGTCCGCGGGCTCGGCGCCCGCGTCCATCGCGGGATACATCCCGTCGGACAGCCCGCTGTACGTGCAGGTGTCCACCGACACCACCGGGCCGCAGTGGAAGAACCTCGAGCGCCTCGGTGCGCTGTTCCCCGGCTACGGCGAGATGCGCGCCGACCTCGACAAGGCCCTCGCCCGCGAGGGCGTGGACTGGGAGAAGGACCTGCAGCCCCTACTCGGGGACGCCGCGGCCCTCGCGGCCACGGAGGTGCCCGAGGCCGCGACGGCGCTGCAGGGCGCCCTCGCCGATCCCGCCGCCGCCGCCGGGCGCGCCGCGGCCACAGCCGCAGACCAGCCGATGCTCGCGGTGCTGCAGATCGCCCAGGGCAAGTCGGCCGAGGTCAAGGCGCTCATCGCGAAGAAGGGCGGACTCACGGAGACCGGCACCCGCGACGGGGCCACGCTGTACGCCGATGCGACGGCCGGCACCTACGCCGCGATCACCGATGAGTCGCTTGTGATCGGGTCCACCGAGGCGGTGGTGAACACGGCCCTCGAGGCCCATGCGCGCGGCGGCGATGCCGTCCTGTCGGGCGTGTTCCGGTTCAACGACGCCCTCGCCCTGCTGCCCGACGATGTCTTCGCGATGGCGTACGTGAACCTGGATGTCGCGGGCGAGGCCGCCAAGGAGGTGCTGCCGCAGGCCGAGATGCTGGCCGGCGAGCAGGTGAAGGGCGCCGCCGCGATGTCCGTGACCGCCGAGGAGGACGGGCTCCGTGTGAAGGCCGTGCTGGTGGACGCACCGTCCACCGCGCAGCAGGCTCCCTACGCGCCCACCCTCACCGCGCAGGCACCCGCCGGATCGGTGGCCTACCTGGGCTTCAACAAGCTCGCGGATACCGTGCAGACCGCGCTGTCGGCCGCCACGGAGAGCGGCTCGGATGAGACCCGGAAGCAGATCGAGGCCCTCACCGGCCAGCTTCCGCTGCTGCTGGGCGTGAACGCCGACGACCTGCGCAACCTCACCGGCGGCGAGCACGCCGTGGTGGTGACCGGCTCGGGCAAGGATCCGGGCGCGACCCTGGCGCTCACCGTGGCCGATGGCCCCCGGGCATCGAAGAGCCTCACTGCGCTCTCGCGCACCCTGCCCGCCCTGGGTCGCCAGTTCGGCTCGGACGACCTGAAGGTCGGAAAGGCCACCGTGTTCACGGAGGGTGCGGTGAAGGGGCAGGTGATCCCGATGGGCGACGGACGTTCCGTGGCGTGGGGAGTGAGGGGCACCCTCGCCGGCATCGGGAACGGCGCCGCGCCGGTCGCGAACGTCCTCGCCCCGCGTGCGAAGGCCGAGTCCCTTGCCGGGACGCCGGGCTTCACCGCCGCGACGGCCGGGATGCCGGAGCAGGTGACCGGCCTGGCCTATGTGGACATGCGCAAGGCGGTGCCGATCCTCGCGGCGAACGGCGCCTTCGAGGGCACGGACGGTGCCCGGAAGCGCGCCAACCTGGCCCCCATCACGCAGGTGGCCGCCTGGGCCACTGCGGGGGACACCCCCACGGTCGAGGTGGTCGTGGGCATGGCGAAGTAGCCCGCGCACCCCGCGGGACCGCGTGCGTAAGGGCGCCCCGTCCGCGGGGCGCCCTTTTCGCGTGGCGAGGCGCCGTTGGTAGGGTGCCCCGCTGGATCCAACGGCAAGGAGCCGCATGAGCGAGTACCTGTTCACCTCGGAGTCCGTCACCGAGGGCCACCCGGACAAGATCGCCGACCAGATCTCGGATGGCATTCTCGACGCGATGCTGGCGCAGGACCCTGCGTCCCGGGTTGCGTGCGAGACCCTCATCACGACCGGGCAGGTGATGGTCGCGGGTGAGGTGACCACGGCTGCCCTGGTGGACATCCCCACCGTGGTGCGCGACACCGTTGCCCACATCGGGTACGTGAACTCGAAGGACGGCTTCGACGCCCACTCGTGCGGCGTGTCCGTGGCGCTCGACAAGCAGAGCCCCGACATCGCCCAGGGCGTGGACAGCGCCTTCGAGAAGCGCGCGCACGGCGAGGAGGACCGCTACGACGAGCAGGGAGCCGGCGACCAGGGCCTGATGTTCGGGTTCGCATGCGACGAGACCTCGGTGCTCATGCCGCTGCCCATCGTGCTCTCGCACCGCATCGCCGAGCGCCTGGCCGCGATGCGGCGCACCACCCTGCCCTTCCTGCTGCCCGACGGCAAGTCGCAGGTGAGCGTGCGCTATGACGGCATCACGCCCGTCGGCGTGGACGCGGTGGTGGTGTCCAGCCAGCACGTCGAGGACGTCTCGCAGGAGCTGCTGCACGAGGAGATCACACGCGAGGTCATCAAGCCCGTGCTCGAGGACTTCGGGGTGTGGCACGACGGCATCACCTTCTACATCAACCCCACCGGCAAGTTCGTCGTGGGCGGCCCCATGGGTGATTGCGGCCTGACCGGCCGCAAGATCATCGTCGACACCTACGGCGGCATGGCCCGCCACGGCGGCGGTGCCTTCTCGGGCAAGGACCCGTCGAAGGTGGACCGCTCGGCCGCGTACGCGGCCCGCTGGGTGGCGAAGAACGTGGTCGCCGCCGGCTTCGCCACGCGCGCGGAGGTGCAGGTGGCCTATGCCATCGGCGTTGCGCGCCCCGTGTCGGTGAACGTGCAGACCTTCGGCACGGCCACCCGGTCCGAGGACGAGATCCTCAAGTGGATCAACGAGAAGTTCGACCTGCGCCCCGGCGCCATCATCGAGCACCTCGACCTGCGCAGGCCCATCTACCAGCGCACGGCCGCGTACGGCCATTTCGGGCGCACCGAGCCGGAGTTCACCTGGGAGAACACGGCCATCGGGGACGAGCAGGCTGGCTGACCCGGCGAATGGGGGGACGGCCGCGCAGGTCGTCCCCCTGGTCGCCGCCCGCGCCCTTGACCGGGCGCTCGACTACTCCGTGCCCGCGGCTCTCGAGGGCGCGGCGGTGCCCGGGGCCCTCGTGGCCGTGCGCCTCGGTCCGCGTGCCGTGCTCGGCGTGGTGGTGGGGCGCGAGGCGCCCACGCACTCCGGGGCCCTCGCGCCCATCGCGGGCGTGGTGGACGCGCCCGCGGTGTCGGCCGAGTTGCTCGCGCTGGCCCGCTGGGTCGCGGGGCGCACGCTGGCGCCGCTCGGGGCCTGCCTGAAGCTGGTGCTTCCCCCGGGCGCGGAGGGCGCCCTGCGCCGTGGCCCGGACGGCTCCTGGCGTCTCGGGGCGCCCACCGGCCGCGGGCGCGCCCGCCTGGTGGCACGCATGGGTGACCCGGGCGCTGCGGCGGCGGCCACGGGGCGCCGCGCGGCGGTGCTCGCGGAGCTTGGCACCGCAGGCGGCACCCTTCCCGCCGCCGACCTGGTGCGGCTGGCGGGAACCACCATGCCCACCCTCCGGCGCATGGCGGAGGAGGGGCTGATCCACCTGCAGCGCGAGCGCCCGGACGCCAGCGGGCTCGACTGGTTCGGGCCCGCCCCGTCGCCGGACGCGCCACCGGACCTCACCGGGGAGCAGCAGCACGCCGTGGAGCGGATCGCCCGCGCGGTGCGGTCGCCGGAACCGGATGCCCTGCTGCTGCATGGCGTGACCGGGTCGGGCAAGACCGAGGTGTACCTGCGTGCGATCGACGAGGCGCGTGCGGGCGGGAGGGGCACGCTGGTGCTCGTGCCCGAGATCGCCCTCACGCCGCAGCTGCTGGGACGCCTGCGCGCGCGCCTGGGAGAGCGCGTGGCGGTCTGGCACTCGGCCCTCGCCCCGGCGGAGAGGGCGGCGGAGTACGACCGCATCGCCCGGGGTGACGCCGACGTGGTGCTGGGTGCGCGCAGCGCCGTGTTCGCGCCCATCCGGTCCCTCGGGCTGGTGATCGTGGATGAGGAGCACGACTCGTCGTACAAGCAGGACTCCACGCCACGGTACGACGCCCGGCAGGTGGCGTATCGCCGGGCGCTCGACACCGGCGCGGCCATCGTGTTCGGGAGCGCCACGCCGCGCCCCGAGGCCTGGCACGCCCTGGAGCGCATCACCCTGGCCCGGCGTGCCGACGGCGCGGAGTTGCCGCCCGTGCAGGTGGTGGACATGCGCACGCAGGCGCCCGGCCCCGTGTCCCGTCCGCTGGCCGCAGCGCTCCAGGAGGCCGGTGAGCGCGGGGAGAAGGCGATCATCCTGCTGAATCGCCGTGGCTTCTCGCGCACCACGCTGTGCCGCTCCTGCGGATGGATCGCGCGCTGCCCCGACTGCGACGTGCCGATGGTGCTGCATCGCGACGATGGCCCCGAGCGGCTCACGTGTCACCACTGCGGGCTGGAGCGCATGCCGCCTGCGGCATGCCCGTCGTGCCGCTCGGTCGACCTGGGCCGTCAGGGTTCGGGCACCCAGGCGCTGGAACAGGCGCTCGCGGCGATCGTGCCCGACACGCGGCTGGTGCGGCTGGATGCCGATACGGCCGCGCGGCGCGGGGGCGTGGTGGGGCTGCTCGACGAGTTCTCGCGCCCCGGGGCGGCGATCCTGCTGGGCACGCAGATGGTCGCAAAGGGGCACGACCTGCCGGAGGTGACCGTGGCAGGGATCCTCGACGCCGACGCCGCCCTCCAGCGCCCGGACTTCCGGGCCGAGGAGCGCGCGTTCTCCCTCATCGTGCAGCTGGCCGGCCGTGCGGGGCGACGTCGGGGCGAGCCCGCCCGCGTGGTGGTGCAGGCGTGGGAGCCGGCCGCGCGTGCGGTCCGGCTGGGTGCAGCGCACGCGGTGGAGGAGTTCCTGGATGGCGAGGTTGCGCGCCGCGCACCGCGCGGGATGCCCCCGCATGGGCATCTGCTGCGCATCGTCGCCGAGGGCACCGACGCGGCCCGGGTGGCGGAGTCGGCGGAGGCGATCGCGGAGGCCATCGGCGAGGCCGATCCCGAGGTGATGGTGCGCGGGCCATCGCGGCTGCACCGGCTGCGGGGCCGGGCGCGCCGGGCGATCCTGCTGCAGGCCCCGGCGTCATCCACGCTCACGGCTGCGGCACGGCGCGTTCTGGACGCCCCGGGCGGTCCCGCGCACCGGTCCGGCGTGCGCGTGTGGGTGGACGTCGACCCGCAGGACACCTGACACGCAGCCCGGCACCGGGTAGCCTGCCCCCGGCCCTTTTCCACGACCCGAGGTCCCACGATGCCCGCCCCGCGAATCTTCGCGTCCCAGTCCGAGCCCCGCGCCCAGTGGACGCACGTCCTCGCGTCCGTTCTCGCCCTGTGCGGTCCCGCGCACCGCACGGCGCTGATGCGGGAGTTCCTCGACGAGGACATCGAGGGCGTCGACAGCGCGATCGTGCGTGAGTTCGCCCCGAACGGCGACGACGTCATCGACATCGTCGTGCAGCACCGCGACAAGGAGTGGGCGCTCGCCATCCAGACCTCGCTGGCGTTCCAGGGCGACATCGCGGACCGCCTGCAGGGCGCCTCCGGGGGGCTTTCGGGCTACGGTCGGGTCATCGTGATGGGCATCACCGCCGACCGGAAGCCGGGCCCCTACATGGACGCCGCCGCGGGCGCCGGCACCGAGACCCGCTACTGCTCGTGGCTGCGCGTGCGCGACTGGGTTCAGGAGCGCCCGGAGCGCGGCAGCGCGGAGGGCGTGGACCTGGCCGTGCTGCAGCAGGCCGAGTACTTCCTCACGCCGAACGTCGCCGAGCTGTACCGGCTGGAGGACATCGTGCCGACCGTGCCGTCCGGCGCGCGTGAGGCCGTGACCGCGGCCTTCTTCGGGCTGAACGACCTGTCGCCCGCGCCGCGCATCGACCAGGCGCCCGACGGCGCCACTGCGATCTTCCCGCGCACGGGCGACGCGAAGGCCCAGCTGGTCATCCGCGGCGGCTCGGCGCACCTCGTGCTGGAGGGCGAAGGCGACATCGCCATCGGCTCCGAGGCCGACTGGGAGGTCGCGGCCTCGGGTGCCCTGGCCGCCGCGCGGCGCATGCTGCCGAGGAAGAGGTAGCCATCACGGCCGGCGCGGGCGCGCACTCGCGGGTCATCGCCGGCCGCTGGGCGGTGGGCGACCCCATCGCCCGCGGTGGCCAGGCCACCGTCCACCTGGCCACACATGTGTCCCTCGGGCGCCATGCGGCCATCAAGGTGTTCCATCCGCACGTGTGGGACGACCCGGCGTTCCGTGCGCGCTTCCACCGTGAGTGCGAGGCGCTCGTCTCGCTGGAGCACCCCAACGTCATCCCGGTCCTCGACGCCGGCGAATCCGACGGCACGGGGTGGATCGTCATGCACCTGGCCACGGGCGGCACGCTCGCGGACCGCGTGGCATCGGGGCCCATGGACCCCGATGCGGCGGTGGCGGTTCTGCGCCAGGTTGCCGCGGCGCTCGACGCCGCGCACGCCGATGGTCGCCTGCACCGGGACGTGAAGCCCGCGAACGTGCTGCTCGAGCCGGATGGCCATGCATGGCTCGCCGACTTCGGGGTGGCCCGCCCCGTAGGCACCACGACCACGGTGCCGGGCCAGATGATCGGCACCGCCGCCTACATGGCGCCCGAGGTCATCGGCGGCGGGCGTCCGGGGCCCGCTGCGGACCGGTATGCGTTCGCGTGCATGGCCTTCGAGCTCCTGACGGGCCGCCGGCCGTTCGCCGACGGCGAGGTGGGCACCGTGCTGTTCGCGCACCTGGATCGCACGCCTCCGCGGGCGGGTGCGATCAACCCCGCCCTCCCGTCGCGCGCGAGTCGCGTGCTGGCGCGCGCCCTGGCGAAGGACCCGGGCGACCGTCCGGAGTCCGCCACGGCACTGGTCGGCGCCCTGGCCTCCGCGCTGCCGGGTCCGGATGCCACCGTCGCGTACGGCCATGTGCCCCGCGGACGCGCGCGGCGCGCGCGGGGCATCGTCGCGGTGGCCGCCGCCGCGGGCCTGCTCGTCGGCGGTTCCATCGCCGGCTATGCGCTCATCGGCGGCGGGATCGGTGAGCCGCCGGCCCGCGAGGCGGCCGCCCCGCTGCCGGCGGTCCCCACCGCGCAGGGCGACATCCGCGGCGGGGAGGCACCGGCGGGCGCGGTCCCGGGCACCCGGCCCGCGGACCG
Organism: Miltoncostaeales bacterium; assembly: GCA_030829765.1. Taxonomy (GTDB): domain Bacteria; phylum Actinomycetota; class Thermoleophilia; order Miltoncostaeales; family Miltoncostaeaceae; genus SYFI01. Next base: position 11,431 of record JAUROO010000119.1, read on the forward strand.
GGTCGCCGCGGTCTCGCTGGAGGGCGCCACCGCCTACGCGGTGGCCGCCGGCGCCGGTCGCACGCCCTCGGCGGTCGCAGCGGCGATCGCGTCCGCGCTGGCGGACCGGGGACTGCTGGTCGGCACGCTCGGACTGGAGGGCGATGGCTCGGCGCTGATGGCCCGCGAGGTCACGGACTTCCTGCTGCGCGGCGACACCTGGGCGGTGGCCCAGGTGCCCGGAACCGAGGCGTCCGACCCGGATCGCGTGCTGGTGGTGCGCGGCTCCGGGGGGGTTCCCGCGCGTACGGTGGACGCGCTGTCGGCGGCACGCCCCGCGCAGGTCATCGCGCCGGGGTAGCCACCGGACCGGTGGTACCCTGAGGCCATGTCGCGCCGTTCCTTCGACGACCCCGAGCGCGAGGCCGCGCGCCTCGCCGCGCTGGAGCGCATCCGCCAGTACGGCGACCCCGTGCTGCGCACGCCCGCTGAGCGCATCGAGGTGTTCGATGAGGCCCTGGTGGCCGAGGCGCACGAGATGGTGCGCCTGATGGACGAGGGCCGCGGCGTGGGGCTGGCCGCCCCGCAGATCGGCCGTCTGCGCCGGATCATCGTGGTGCAGCCGTTCGAGGACCAGCCTGCGCATGCCCTGGTGAACCCCGAGGTCATCGCCCGCTCCGACGAGGAGGAGGTGGCGATCGAGGGGTGCCTGTCGATCGGCGAGGTGAATGTGAACGTGGCGCGCGCCGTGGAGATCCGCATCCGCGCGCAGGACCTCAACGGCACCGAGTTCGAGGCCGAACTTGACGGCTTCGCCGCCCGGGTGGTGCAGCACGAGGTGGACCACCTCGATGGCATCCTCATCCTCGATCGCGCTACGCCCGAGGACCGCCGCGCGGCCCTCGCGGACCTGCGCGAGTCGCTCCTGCCGAGCGCCTAGGCGCGGGGGCACCATGCGCGTGATGTTCGCGGGCAGTCCCGCCCCGGCGGTACCTGTGCTCGGTGCCCTCCTGGCCTCCCGGCATGAGGTGGCGCTGGTGATCACCCGGGAGGATCGTCCCCGTGGACGGTCGCGCAGCCCGGTCGCGACTCCCGTGGGCGAGGCAGCCGCCGCGGCCGGGATCGCGCTGCTCAAGCCCGCATCCATCAATGCACCCGAGTCGCTGGATGCCATGCGCGCCGCGGGTGCCGGTGCGCTGGTTGTGGCGGCCTTCGGCCAGATCCTGCGTGCGGACGTGCTCGACGGCTGGCCATGCATCAACGTGCACTACTCGTTGCTGCCCGCCTACCGCGGGGCCGCGCCGGTGGAGCGTGCGCTGATGGATGGCGCGGACGAGACCGGTACCACCATCATGCTGATGGACGAGGGACTCGACACCGGGCCGATCATCGAGTCGGTGCCCGTCCCGCTGGCCCGCGAGGACGACGCCGGAGCGCTGCTGATGAAGATGGCGGAGGCATCCGGGCCCGCGCTGGTGCGCGCCCTCGACGCGCTTGAGGGCGGGGCGGTCGCATCAACGCCCCAGCCCGCGGAGGGCGCATCCGTGGCAGCGAAGATCATCGATGCCGACCGGCCCATCGATCCGCGCCGCACCGCCACGGAGATCCAGCGGCAGGTGCGGGCGCTGTCACCGCACATCGGGGCGACCATCGGCATTGACGGGCAGTCGTTCAAGGTGTGGCGCGTGAAGCCCACCAACGCCGCGGCGGTGCCCGGCCTGGTGCGCGACTCCGGCCGCCTGCTGCTCGGCACGGCATCGGGTGGGCTGGAGATCGTGGAACTCCAGCCGCCCGGGAAGGGTCGCATGCACGCCGACGCATTTCTCCGGGGGTATCGCGGTGAACTCGCGCTCACGACCCCGTAACCCGCGCGAGCAGCGCGCACAGGTGACCCCCGCGCGCCGCATCGCCTACGGGGTGCTGCGACGCGTGGACGAGGGGGCATACGCCGACCGGGCGCTCGTGGCCGAGTGTGCGCGCGCGCGGCTCGACCCACGCGAGCGCCAGCAGGCCCAGCGCCTCGCATTCGGCACCGTGCAGATGCGCCGCCTGCTCGACTGGCTCATCGATGGCGTGGCCGACAATCCCCAGCGCATCGAGCCCGAGATCCGCGATGTCCTCAGGCTGGGTGCCTACGAGATCATCGCCTCGGATGGCACACCCGATCGGGCCGCGGTTGATCAGGCCGCTACCCTCGCGCGCTCGCTGCCGGGGCCCCGCGGCCGCGGCGGCGCCCGGGCGGGGCTTGTGAACGCGGTCCTGCGGCGCATCGCCGAGTCGGGCCCTGCGTCCATCGCGTCGCTGGGTGATGGGGACGCCGCCCTGCGCCACTCATTCCCGGACTGGATCGCCGACGGCCTGCGCAGGTCGCTCGGCGACGCCGATGCCGAGGCCGTGATGGAGGCGGCCAACATGCCGTCGGAATCTGCCGTGCGGTGGAACACGCTTCGCGGCCCCCGGGAGGACGTCGAGGCCGAACTGCCCGTCTGGCACGGCGACCCGCTCCTCCCCGAGGCCATGGTGCTGGAGGCTCCGTTCGCGCTGGAAGAGTCCGCGGCCTGGCGCGAGGGGCGCGTGATGGCGCAGAGCCGTGCGTCGATGCTGCCCGCGCACGTGCTCAAGCCGATGCCGGGCGAGCGCATCCTCGACCTGTGCGCGGCCCCGGGTGCCAAGGCCACCCAACTCGCTGCGCTGGCCGGGGGCGGGGCCGAGGTGGTGGCCGTCGAGTTGCACCCGGCACGTGCACGGGCGCTGGAGGAGATGGCCCGCCGCATGGGGGCCGACATCACGGTGATCACCGGTGATGGCCGTGACGTGGCACTCCCCGGTGACGGCTTCGATGCCGTGCTCGTGGATGCCCCCTGCACGGGAACCGGCGTGCTCTCGTCACGTCCCGACGCCCGCTGGCGCCGCCGGGAGGAGGCCCTGCCCGCGCTGGTGGAGATTCAGTCCGGTCTCCTGGCGCGGGCGCTCGCGGTGGTGCGCCCGGCCGGCCGCGTCGTGTACTCCACCTGCAGCCTTCTGCGCGAGGAGGATGAGGACGTCGTGCGTGCCTCGGGCGCGCAGGTGGACGACCTCGGCGGGGAGTTCCCCGGCATGGGCTCGCCCGACCTGCCCGGCACCCTGCGTCTGCTGCCGCACGTGCATGGGTCTGACGGGTTCTTCATCGCGAGGCTCCGGGGCCGATAACCTCCGGCCGATGCCCGAGATGCCCGCAACCCCCGCGGTCTGCCCGTCGCTCATGTCGGCGGACCCCCTCCGCCTTGGCGATCAGGTGTCCGCGCTGCTGGATGCCGGGGCCCGCGTGTTGCACGTCGACGTCATGGATGGCCGGTTCGTGCCCAACCTGATGCTGGGCACCGAGACCACCCGGGGCATCGCGTCCCTGGCCCGCGCCCGCGGGGCACTGGTGGACGTCCACCTCATGGTCGAGCGCCCCGGCGACGCCATCGGCTGGTTCGCGCCCCACGCCGACATGATCAGCATCCACGTCGAGGCCGATCCGCACCCGCACCAGATGCTGGGCGAGATCCGCGCGGCCGGATGCCTGGCGGGCCTGGCGGTGAACCCCGGTACGCCGGTGGAGGCGATCGGCCCGCTGATGGAGCGGCTGGACTACGTGAACTGCATGGGCGTGAACCCGGGCTTCAGCGGGCAGTCATTCATCCCCGAGACACTCGGGCGGTTGGGGGTGCTGCGCGAGCTGCTGCCGGCGCGGGTGGCGCTGCAGGTGGACGGCGGCATCGGCCCCGGCAACGCCGCGGACGCCCGTGCATACGGCGCGGACCTGCTGGTGTCCGCATCTGCGATCTTCGGCGCCGATGACCCCGTGGCCGCCTACGCGGACCTGGTCGAGCGGGTCGCGACGGCGTGACGGCCCCGGGCCGCCTGACGGCCGCCGAGAGCGCGCTGCTCGCGCGCGCCTGTGAACTGGCGGCGCGCGGCCACGGGCACGTGAGCCCCAACCCCAGCGTGGGGGCGGTGATCGTCCGCGGGGAGGAGGTGGTCGGCGAGGGATGGCACGACGGGCCGGGCCTGCCGCATGCCGAGCCCGTGGCCATTGCCGCCGCGGGCGACCGGGCCCATGGTGCCACCCTGGTGTGCACCTTGGAGCCCTGCTCCCACACCGGCCGCACGGGGCCCTGCACCGAGGCCGTGATCCGCGCGGGCATCACGCGGGTCGTGATCGGCGCGCTCGACCCACTCGAGCGCACGCGTGGCGAGGGCGTGCGCATCCTGCGCGAGGCGGGAATCGAGGTGGTGGTGGCGGACGGGGATGATGCCGATCGGGCGCGCGAGGCGGCTTCCCCGTTTCTCACATGGGCGACGACCGGCCGCCCCGAGGTGCTGCTGAAGATGGCGGCGTCGCTCGACGGCCGCGTCGCCACCCGCACCGGGCACTCCCGGTGGATCTCCGGCCCCGGGGCACGGGCTCTCGTGCACCGGTGGAGGGCCGCTGCGGATGCCGTGGCGGTCGGCATCGGGACGGCTGTGGCCGACGATCCCATGCTGACCGCGCGCGATGTCGAGGTACCTGCGGGTCGCACGGCCCTGCGCGTGGTGCTGGATCCCCATGCGCGGATGCCGCTGGACCGCGCCCTGCTCGCCACCGCCCGCGAGGCCCCCGTGCTGGCGGTGGTCGGCGCGGGCGCCGACCCGGGCCGGGTGGATGCCCTTCGCTCCGCAGGGGCCGAGGTCGATGTGGTGCCCGGGGCACATGGCCCGGAGTTCCTGGGCGGTGCGCTGGATGCCCTGGGCAGGCGCGGGGTGCAGTCGCTGCTCGTGGAGGGCGGACCGACGGTCGCAGGCGCGTTGCTGGACGCCGGCCTCGTGGACGTGCTCGCCTGGGTGGTCGCGCCCATGGTGATCGGTGGCGATGGTGCTCCGACCGCTGCGCGGGGAATCGGTGCCGATGCCATCGCGGATGCCCCGCGCATTCTTTCGCCCCGCATCGAGCGCGTGGGCGATGATGTGCTGGTGATGGGCCGCCTCAGGCCGGTCCCGGAAGGGGGGTAGCCAGGTGTTCACGGGGCTCGTGGAGGAGATGGGCACGGTGCGCGAGCGGGTGCCGAGCGCCGCCGGCGCGCGGATGGTGATCGCGTGCGACCTGGTTCGCGATGGGCTCGCGGTGGGGGACTCGGTGGCCGTCAACGGGGCGTGCCTCACGGTGGTGGATCTCCCTGACGGGGCCTTCGCCGTGGACTGCGTGGAGGAGACCCTGCGCCGCACCTCGGTGGGCGATCGCGAGCCGGGTGACCGGGTCAACCTCGAGCGCGCGATGCGCGTGGGCGACCGACTGGGCGGACATATCGTGCAGGGGCATGTGGACGGCACGGGTACGGTCCGGGAGATCAGGCCCGAGGGCGACGGCGTGCTCATGTCCATCGCCGCACCCGACGCGGTTCTGCGGTACGTGGTGGAGAAGGGCAGCATCACGGTGGACGGCGTCAGCCTCACAGTGGCGTCGCGCGAGGCGGATGCGTTCACCATCGCGCTCATCCCCCACACGATGGCCGCCACGACCCTCGGACCCGATGCCGTCGGCCGAAGGGTGAACCTCGAGGCCGATGTGCTGGCAAAGTACGTGGAGGCGCTCGTGCGCCCGCACCTCGACGGGGGAGGAGCCTCCTGAGCACCCAGACCACGCCGTTCTCCTCGATCGAGGAGGCCATCGACGACATCCGCGCCGGGCGGATGGTGGTGGTGGTGGACTCCGAGGATCGCGAGAACGAAGGCGACCTCGTGATCGCCGCCCAGTTCGCCACCCCGGACGCCGTCAACTTCATGATCACCCACGGCCGCGGCCTGGTGTGCCTGGCGCTCACCGAGGAGCGCTGCGAGCACCTTGGCCTCATGCAGCAGGTGAAGCGCAACGAGACCCCGCTGGGCACGGCCTTCACCGAGTCCATCGAGGCCCGCGAGGGCATCACCACCGGCATCAGCGCCCCCGATCGCTCGCGCACGATCATGGTGGCGGTGGACCCGGACTCCACGGCCAGCGACCTCGTGAAGCCCGGCCACGTGTTCCCCCTGCGCGCCAAGCCCGGCGGGGTGCTCGAGCGCGCGGGGCACACCGAGGCCGCGGTGGACCTCGCGCGGATGGCCGGCCTCATCCCCGCTGGCGTCATCTGCGAGATCATGAAGGACGATGGCGAGATGGCCCGCGTGGATGACCTGATCGCCTACGCGCAGCGCCATGGCCTGCGGATGATCACCATCACCGACCTGATCGAGCACCGTCGCCGCACCGAGCGCCTGGTGGAGCGCGGCGCGGCGGTCCCGCTGCCCACCGAGTTCGGCGACTTCACGGCGGTCGGGTACACGTCGCTCGTGGACGGCAAGCACCACATGGCGCTGGTGAAGGGCGAGGTGGACGGCAAGCAGGACGTCCTCGTGCGCGTGCACTCCGAGTGCATGACCGGTGATGTGTTCGGCTCGCTCCGCTGTGACTGCGGTGACCAACTGCACGCCGCGCTGCGCATGATCGAGGCCGAGGGGCAGGGGGTGCTCCTGTATATCGCCCAGGAGGGGCGCGGCATCGGGCTCATCAACAAGCTCCGCGCCTATGAACTGCAGGACGCCGGGCGCGACACGGTCGAGGCCAACCTCGAGCTCGGGTTCCCGCCGGACCTGCGCGACTACGGCATCGGGGCGCAGATCCTCGTGGACCTGGGGCTCACCACCATCCGCCAGCTCACCAACAACCCCAAGAAGATCGTGGGGCTCGAGGGCTACGGGCTGAAGGTCGTGGAGCGCGTGCCGATCGAGGTGGAGCCCGGCGACCACAACGCCCGCTACCTGCAGACCAAGCGGGACAAGATGGGGCACATCCTGCACCACAACGGGCTGGATCTGGACGCCTCGGGGGACGGGGACCGGTAGGCGCTCCCGTGCGCGCCGGCGGGCGGCCCGGGCGGGTGGCGATGCCTGCCGTCGGCAGTCCCCGCTGGGCGGTGCGCATGCTGGCGCTGGCCCTGGCCTTCGCGGCCGCCGACGCGCTCTCCTCGCTGACCTCGGGTCCCGGCAGTGGGGTGGCCGGTATCTGGATCCCCGGGGGGATCGGTCTCGCCGGGCTACTCGTTGGCGGCCTCACGCTGTGGCCGGGGCTGGTTGCCGGCGGGCTCGCCGCGGCGCCCGCCTACGGTGCTGTGGGGGCGGCCACGGTCCCGGTGGTCGCTGCGAATACCGTGGCGGTGGTCGCCGCGGCGTGGGCCATCGGGCGCCTCGGCACCGACCCGCGCCTGGGCCGGTTGTCCGACGTCGCGCGGCTGGCGGTCGGGAGCATTGCGGGCGGGGTGCCCTTCGGCGTGCTGGGGGTGGTGGCGCTGCTCGCGCTCGGGCCGGCGCAGGAGGGCGGCACGGCGGTGGTCGTCACCCTGTGGACGCTCTCCACGGTGACGGGCTTCGTGGTGGTCGGCGCCGCCCTCGCCGTGCTCATCCTCCGCCGGCGCGAGCGGATGCCGGGGCAGCGGGTGGTCGAGGTGGTGGTGGGCCTCGCGCTTGCAGCCGGGCTCGCGGCCGAGGTGTTCGTGGGGGGCTCCGGGGCGCTCATGCTGCCCCTGTTCCTGGTGGTGGCGGTGGTGGCCGGACGCGGGGGGCCGCGCGCCGCCGCACTGGTATCGCTCACCCTGTTCGGGTTCGCGGCGTCATCGGTGCTGGCCGGGGGCGGCCCGTTCGGCGGCGAAGGCCTCGAAGGGCGGTCCCTCACCTACCAGACGGCCGCCCTCGCAATGGCGCTCGGCGTGCTGCTCATCGGCGCGATCGGCTCGGGCGAGCCGGGAAGCGCTCCGGGCACCCCCGGCGCCGCGCTGGCGTTCGTCATGCTCGCCGGCGCCGGCGCGGGGCTCGGCCTCAGCGAGGCCGTGGTCACGCCCGAACTCATCACCCGCGTGCCCAAGCCGCAGGTGACGCTGGTCTCGATGCTGGTGGCCCTGGTGATCGTGGTCGGGGCGCTCGCCGGCACCGGCATGCGCGCGCATGTCTCCGGGGTACGCTCCGCGAGCCGGTCGTGGTGGGTGCTCGTGGTCCTCGCGGGCGCCGCGCTGTTCGGGACGGAGGAGCTCTTCCTGCTGTCCCTGGCGGACATCGAGGTGACCCGCGCCCTGGTGCTCGCGAGTCTCGCGCCCATCATGCTGCTGGTGCTCGGCCTCGCACGGGGCGACCTGCCGCTGTCATGGCGCGCAGGCGCCGCGCTCGTCCTGGTGCTCGCGGGCTTCTATGCGGTGACGCCGGGGGAGGGGTGGCTCGAGGGCACGACGGCCGCCGGTGTGTGGCTGGGGGTGGGCTCGTCCGCCTGCGCCGCGGTGCTCGTGCTCGCGCTGGCCGGGTGCCGGCGGAGTGGGCCGGTGGGGCCGACGGTGGCCGGGGCGCTCATGGTGTCTTCCGTGGGTGCCGCCATCCTGTGCGCGGCGCTGGGCGTGCTGCCGGGTCCATCCCTGTGGGGGTCGGAGGCGGTGATTGGCGGCATTGCCTACGTCGGGGTGCTCGGTGCGCTGCTCCCGCTGCTGGCCTCCACGTGGGCACTTCCGCGCATCGGTGCCCTGCGGGTATCGCTGTTCGAGGTGCTGTCACCCATCATCGGCGTGGTGGCGGCCCTCGCGTGGAGCGGAGGTGCCCTGGATGCCTGGCAGGCAGCCGGCATCCTTCTGCTGGCCACGGGACTCGTCATCGGCGCGCGGTTGCACGCCACCGGGCACTAGCCCAGGGGTATGCGCACGGCCACGCCGCCGATGGTGCCCGTGTAGGCGCGCTCGCCGCCCCGGGCGAGCGTGAGGGTGCCGTCCCACGACCCCGGGCCGCTGACCCGCACCGACCCCTGGAACGTGCTGCCGTTGAACCGAAGGGTTCCGGTGATCGACACGCCGCGCACCGCGCTGAAGCGCGAGAACGCGATGGCCTCCCCGAACACGCCGCGGGGGCGCGCCAATCCGCCGCGGATGCCCGGCAGGGCATCCAGCCCGGATTCGGTGGCGGCATCCATGGCGAGCACGCCGTCCTGGATGGCCCGGCGCGCGGCGGCTGCCACGCGACCGGCGGTGCCCGGCGCACCGCTCGGCGCGGTCGCGCCCAGGGTGGCCGGTGGCACGGGGATGGGGGTGGGGACCGGTGCCTCGCGGTTGCAGGCCGCAGTTGACACGCGTCGGCCCGAGAGGACGTTGCGCAGCTGGGTGCGGGCGCAGGGATAGGTGTAGAGCAATGAGTGCCCGGCCCCGGGTGCCACCAGCACCTGACCGAGCGGTGCGCGCGCGGCCACCGCCCGGGCGGACTCCACGGGTGTGCGCAGGTCCTGGCCGCCATCCATCAGCAGGGTCGGCACCGCGGGCAGGGGGCCGGGGGCGAGCGGATCGATGGCGGCGTCGGGCCACTTCGTGCAGCTCTCCGCCGATCCGCCCGGCACGGCATTGGCGGCGGTGAAGGGGGCGAACGCCGCGGGGCCCGCCTGCGCGGCGGACGCCGCGAGCAGCGCGGGTCGTGCCTCCAGGGGCGTGGCAGAGGTCCATGGCAGGGCCATGTCCGCGCAGGTGGTGGCGTAGAAGAGCGCGGATGACAGCTCGGACGGCGGCGCGGCCGTGCCGGCATCCGCGAGCGTCGACAGCCGCAGCAATGGCGCCGGGTCACCGGTGCGCGCCGCCCGGGCGGCCCCCGGCCACATTGCACGGGCGGTGGGGCTGAGGTCACCCACGGCGAGCAGCGCCGGCAGGTCGCCCTGGTTCCCCGGCCCGCCGAGGGAGGTCCGCACCGTGCGGCCGGTCTCGGTGGCGCGCATGCCCCGGATGGATCGCGTCGCGGTGATCTGCACCAGCGCCGAGATGTCGGCCACCGGATCGGGCGTGATGCCGCGGCAGCGCCCGCGGGCGCACAGGTCACGCAGGGCCGGGGCGACGCGCTGGTGGAAGGGCACCTCGAGCCCGTTGAAGGTCGCCGGATCCACCACGGAGTCCATGACCAGATGGGTGACGCGCGACGGGAACCGCTGCGCGTAGTACTGCGTCACGTATGTGCCGTAGGAGATTCCGCCGAGGGCGAACGCCGGCACGCCGAGGCCGTCGCGCAGGGACTCGAGGTCCAGCACGCTGTCGCGGGTGGCGTACATGGCGCGGTCGGGGCCCAGCTGCACGGCGCAGCGCCCGATGGCATCCACCGACCCGTCGGAGTCGCGCCCGTCCAGTGCAGGGCATGTGAGCGCCCCCTTACCCGTGCCGCGCTGGTCCAGCATCACCAGGTCCCATCCCGGGATGGCGGCGGCCACCGGGTCATCGGGGGTGATGGGCGTGCCCGCCTGTCCCGGCCCGCCGGCCAGCAGCACCAGCACGCCACGGCGGCTGCCGCGGGTGGCCAGGCGCTCCACGTGCAGCGGCAGCGTTCCGCGGCCGGGTGCGGCATGGTCGAGCGGCACCTCGAGGGTGCCGCACTGCACGGGCGCGCGCCCGGCGCAGGTGGAGAACGAGATGGGCGCTGCTGTCGCCGTGCCCGCGGCGACGCCCAGTGAGGCGGCCACGACGGCGAGCACGGTGGGGGGTCGGATCACGCGGTGAGCATGGCAGACGGCGGAGGTCCGCCGACCCCTGCCGGTCCGGCCGCGCCGCCGCGTAGCCTTACGCGCCATGGCACGCACCGACCCCGCTCCTCCCGCCGAGAGGCTCACGCGCCCCGATGCGCGCATCGCCGCCGTCGTCGCCGGCTTCCATCGTGGCATTGCCGAGTCACTGCTCCGTGGTGCCATCGCGCGCCTGGACGAGAGCGGATTGCCCGGGGACCACGTGGACGTCCACTGGATCCCCGGTGCATACGAGGCACCGGCCGCCGCCGCTGCGCTCGCGGCCACGGGGCGCTACGCGGCCGTGATGGCCCTGGGCGCGGTCATCCGCGGCGAGACGGCGCACTTCGAGTACGTGTGCGACGCCGCGGCGCACGGCCTGATGCGCGTGTCGCTCGACACCGGAGTGCCCTGCGCATTCGGCATCCTCACCTGCGACACCATGGCGCAGGCGGAGGCCCGGGCGGGCGGGGACAAGGGCAACAAGGGCGACGAGGCCGCGGATGCAGCCGTGTCGATGATCAACCTGCTGGTCGCCGCCCGGGCCATGGGCCCGGCAGGCGCGGGCCGGTCCTAGGCGCCGGAGACGGCCTTCTGCACCTTGCCGGCCTTCAGGCAGCGGGTGCAGACGTACGCGCGGGTGGGCGTGCCGTCGACGACGATGCGGACCTTCTGCAGGTTCGGGTCGAAGCGTCGGGACGTCGCGCGCATCGAGTGACTGCGGTTGTTGCCGAACGCAGGGCCCTTGCCGCAGGACGTGCAAACCTTCGCCATGTCGACCACTTACCTCGGGTAGGGGAAACGGGGTGGCGCCGGGCGCCACGACCCGGGCACGATGCCACAACCGGGCGCCGGTTGCCAGCGTGAGCGTGCCGGACGACGCATTCGGGGCCGCTCCCGCCTCAGCGGGGGCGGGCGCACGCCCCCAGCGGCCGGGCCCGGGCTGGTGGAATGCTCCTCTCACCGACTTGCCCGGCGTGGGGCCCGCGACCGCCCGCCGGGCATCCGCGATCGGCCTGGCCACCATCGCCGATCTGGCTGAGCACCTGCCCTCGCGCTACCTGTCCTACGACGCCGCGCGGCCCATCGCGGACCTCGTGGATGGCGAGGAGGCCACCATCCGCGTGGTGCTGGAGTCCATCGCGGTGGTGCCCACCCGCAGACGCGGCTTGCGCATCGTGCGCGCCCGGGTGCGCGACGACAGCGGGACAATCACGGCTATGTGGTTCAACCAGGCGTACCTGGCGGGCGTGCTGCAGCCCGGGGACGAGCTGATGATCCGCGGGCAGGTGTCGCTGCGTCCGCAGCGGCAGGTGACGGTGAAGGCGCACGAGGTCCTCGGCTCAGGTGCCACCGCCGGAGTGCACACCGAGGGGCTCGTGCCGGTATACCGCGCCACGGAGGAGCTGCCCGCCCGCAGGCTGCGCGAGATGGTGGATGCCGCGCGCCCGCTGCTGCGGGCGGCCCCCGAGGTGCTCCCCGCGTGGATGCGCGCCCGTATCGGCCTGCCCACACGTGCGGATGCGCTGATGGCCCTGCACTTCCCCCGGAACCCCCGCGACCCGCGGGCCGGGCGCCGCCGACTGGCATTCGAGGAGCTCCTGGTCCTGCAACTCGGGCTTCTCGCGGTGCGCCGGCACGAGGAGCACGCGCGACGCGCACGGGTGCTCCGCGCCACGGGCACCCTCACCCATGCCGTGCGGGATGCCCTGCCGTTCACCCTCACGGCCGAGCAGGAACGGGTGCTGCGGCAGGTGGGCCGGGACCTCGCTCGCGAACGGCCCATGCGGCGGCTGCTGCAGGGCGAGGTGGGCGCCGGCAAGACGGTGGTGGCGGCCCTGGCGTGCGCGCAGGCGGTGGAGGCCGGTGCGCAGGCGGCCATCCTGGTGCCCACCGAGACGCTGGCCGAGCAGCACATCCGCACACTGCGCGACCTCCTCGGCCCGGCCGGCGTGGAGCCGGTGCTCATCACCGGCAGCGTGCCGCGCGCCGAGCGGGAGCGCCGCGAGATGGCCGTGGCAACCGGCACGGCGCAGGTGGTGGTGGGCACCCAGGCGCTGCTGGTGGGCGGCGTGCGGTTTCGCGACCTGGGCCTGGTGGTGGTGGACGAGCAGCACCGGTTCGGCGTGGAGCAGCGGCAGGCGCTCGCCGAGCAGGCGGGATCAGGCGCCGACGCCGCTCACCTGCTCTATATGACCGCCACCCCGATCCCCCGCACGCTGGCCCTCACCGCGTACGGCGACCTGCGGGTGTCGGCCATCCGCGGGCGCCCGCCCGGCCGCCGCGACATCGCCACGCGGTGGGTGCGCGAGGAGCAGCGGGAGGATGCCTACGAGGCCGTGCGGGCAGAGTTGCGACGGGGGCGGCAGGCGTACGTCATCTGCCCGCTGGTCAGCGCCAACGATGCCGGCACGCCCGCGCGCTCGGCGGTGGATGAAGCCCGTGCGCTGGCCGAGGGTCCCCTCC
>JAUROO010000120.1 GCA_030829765.1 Miltoncostaeales bacterium
AGGGCGAGTAGGGCCGCCGCGCCCCGGGGCGGCGCGGCGGTGTCAGCCCGGTACGGAGCGGGCCGTGGCGACCAGCTGCCCTCCCCGGCCCGTGAGGCGTGCGGCGGCGGCCACCGGCACCAGGGCCGCGGCCAGCGCCCGGCCGGCCAGCGCACGCCGGGGGTTCACCTGCGGGTCGAGCCCGGGCGCCATGGAGAACGCCAGCCCGGACGGGTAGCCCCACCCACCGCGCGTGCCAAGGTCCTCCACTGCAAGGCCGGCGGCGCCCAGCACGATGCGCAGCGACTCGCCATCCAGGTGCCACCGGTGCCGTGCCGGCTCCCATCCATGCCATCTGGGGCCGAACGCCCGCGCCTCGGCCGATGCGCGGTTGGGCACCGCCACCTGCAGCACGCCCCCCGGCGCGAGCACCGACGCGATGGACCCCAGCCCGGCGTCGATGTCGTGCAGGTGCTCCAGCACGTGCCACAGCAGCACGCCGTCGGCGCGACGCCCCGCCAGCACGGCAGGCAGGTCCGACACCCCGGCGCGCACCACCTCCACCGCACCCGGGGGCAGCGCGGCCATCATGGCGTGGGCACGCGCCTCCTCCACCGGATCGGGCTCCACGGCCACCACGCGGAAGCCGTGCTCGGCAAGCACCCGCGCGCGCAACCCGGACCCGGCGCCGGCATCCACCACCAACCCGCGTGCCGGAAGCCGGCCCATGAACCGCCGGAGCCCCGCGGCCACCACGCGTGCCGCCAGGCGGTCCTCCACCTCACGCCCCGGCGCCGCCGCCGGTGCGGCCGCGAGCCGGAACGGTGCCGGGTCCGTGAACCCCACCCCGCACGCCCGCGATCGGCACACCCGGACCACAGCAAGCACCTCGCCCATGCGGTCACGGGGGCGCAGCAGGAAGCGTGAGCCCGCGGCGCACCGGGGGCATGGGGTCTCGCCGCTCACGCCCGCGACCATAACGGGTCATCCGCTGCCACTGACCCGTGAATACCCAAGGTGGTGCGCAGGAGCGCGCCGGCCGCTACTCCGGCGGCAGCATGCTCCCCTGCAGCGCCGCCATGGCCCGGGCGAACAACAGGCCCATGGCGTCCGCGGCCTCATCGGGCGTCTCACGCGGGGTGAGGCTGCCCAGGCCTGCGGAGGCCATCTGCACGGCGAGGGTGACGATCTGGAAGCGGTCCACCGGCGCGATCTGCCCGCCGCCCTCAGCCTGGATCTCCTCCATGGCCTCGCGCTGGGCGCGCATCATCTCCTTCAGGCGCTCCTTGAACTCCTCGGATGCGCCCTCGCCGAAGGCGAAGCCGAACGGAAAGTCCTCGTCGCTCACAGGCGGATCTCCCTCAGGGGCGTGCGGCTGAACATATGGATGGTGTCCACGAACCGAACGGTACGCGTGCGCAGGTCCATCAGGATGGAATGGGTTCTGGCGCCGTCGCTGAAGTACCGCACGCCGCGCAGCAGGTTGCCGTCGGTCACCCCCGTGGCCAGGACGTACAGCGGCTGCGGCGCCAGCTCGCGCGAGGTGAGCACGCGGTCGGTGTCGTCCAGGCCGAAGGGCTTCAGCCGCTCGCGCTGGGCGTCGTCCTTCGGCCACATCTTCGCCTGGATCTCACCGCCCAGGCACTCGAGTGCCGCCGCGGTGATGACCCCCTCCGTCGAGCCGCCGATGCCGACGTACAGGTGGTCACCGGTTCCACGCACCGCCGCCGACATCGACGCCGTGATGTCGCCGTCGGGGATCAGCTTGATGCGGGCGCCCTGGCTGCGGAGCTCCTCGATCATGTCCTCGTGGCGCGGGCGGTCGAGCACGATCACCGAGAGGTCCTTCACCCGGCGGTCGTAGCAGCGGGCCACGGTGTCGAGGGTGTCAGCGATGGAGGCGTCGATGTCCACGCGCCCCTTGGCGGTGGCGCCCACGCACAGCTTCTTCATGTACATGTCGGGCGCGGCCATCACGCCACCGGGCGCGCCGATCACGCACACCGCGATGGCGCCGGCGTCCCCGCGCGCCACCAGGTCGGTGCCCTCCAGGGGGTCCACGGCGATCTCGCACGGCATCCCGCCCGTGCCCAGCACCTCGCCCACGTACAGCTCGGGTGCCTCGTCCTTCTCGCCCTCGCCGATGATGACCTCGCCGGTGATGGGCATCGCGCTGAACTCGTTCCGCATGGCATCCACGGCCGCGCCGTCGGCGGCGTGGCGGTCGCCCTGCCCCACCCAGCGCGCGGATGCCAGCGCGGCCTGCTCGGTGACGCGCAGGAAGTCCGTGGCAGGCACGATCTCGTGCCCCTTCAGGGAGTCCGGTACGGAAGCGGGAACGTCGTTCGTGGTCATGCGTCCTTCCGGGCCAGGCGGGCGGCGTGATCCTCGTTGAACTTCTGGATGCCCGCGGCGGTCAGCGGGTGGTGCAGCATCTGGTGGAACACCTTCGGGGGGATCGTCGCGATGTCGGAACCCATGCGCGCGGCCTCCATCACATGGACCGGGGTGCGCACGCTGGCGGCCAGCACCTCGCACTCGAAGTCCGACTGCGCGAAGGCCTCGACGATCTCGGCCAGGTGTCCCAGGCCGTCCTCATTGATGTCGTCGTAGCGGCCGACGAACGGCGACACGAACGCCGCGCCGGCAGCGGCCGCCAGGATGGCCTGGTTGGCCGTGAAGCAGAGGGTCATGTTCACGCGGATGCCCTCACGTGCCAGCGCGGAGGTGGCGCTGAGGCCCTCCCGGCTGGTGGGCAGCTTGACGACGATGCGCGGGTCGATGGCCGCGAGGCGCTGACCCTCGGAGATCATCGTGGGGACGTCGTCCGCCACCACCTCGGCCGACACCGGGCCGTCCACGAGCTCGCAGATGCGGCGGTAGATGTCGTCCTCATCCCCCTCCACCTGCGAAAGCAGGGTGGGGTTGGTGGTGGCGCCGGAAAGCACCCCCCACGACGCGATCTCCTCGATGTCCTCGAGGTTCGCGGTGTCGATGAACAACTTCACGGGGCGTCCTCCGAAGGCGACAACGGCACGGGGCGAGGCTACCAGCCGCCCCCCGCGCGCCCCGATGCCCCCATGCGGGCGGGGTCATGTGTCTAGGCTCGGCGCGTGCCGCTGCGCTACTCCCTTCCGGTGCTCGTGTTCGTGTCGGGCGCCGCCACGCTGGCCGCCGAGCTCACCGGCGCCCGGCTGCTCGCGCCGTGGTTCGGCGCCAGCAACCTGGTGTGGGCCAACGTGATCGGGCTCACGCTCATCTACCTGTCGCTGGGGTACTGGCTGGGCGGCAAGGCCGCCGACCGCTACCCCAATCCCCGCGTGCTGGGCGGCGTGGTGATCGTGGCGGCCGTCACGGTGGCCGCCCTGCCGCTGGCGCTCACGCCCGTGTTCAGCGCAGCACAGTCGGCGTTCGCCGATCTGTCGGCCGGGGCGTTCGTGGCCTCGTTCGTGGGCACCATGCTCATGTTCCTCGTGCCCATCACGCTTCTGGGCACCGTGTCGCCGTGGGCGATCCGTCTTTCGGTAACCAACGTGGAGACCGCGGGGTCGGTGGCCGGGCGCCTGTACGCCATCTCCACGGTGGGCAGCATCCTCGGCACGTTCCTTCCGGTACTGGTGCTCATCCCCGCCCTGGGTACGCGCCGCACCCTCATCCTGGTCGCGGCGGTGCTGGCGCTTGCAGCCGTGCCCCTCCTGGGCGCCCGCGCCCTGGTGGCGCCTGCCGCCCTGGCCGCCCTGCTGGCCCTGCCGGTCGGCGTCATCAAGCAGGAGCCCGGCGAGCGCACGCTGTTCGAGGCCGAGAGCCCGTACCAGTACGTGCAGGTCACCGAGAAGCCCGGTGGCGAGAGGATCCTGCGCCTGAACGAGGGCTGGGCGCTGCACTCGGTTCTGCCGGCGGGACGCGGCGCCCTGACCGGGGGCTACTGGGATGCCTTCCTCACCCTGCCGCTGCTCGCCGGGGGCGGCGACGCCCGCATCGCCATTCTCGGCAATGCCGGCGGCACCACCGCGCGTTCGCTGCGGCTCACGTGGCCGGGGGGGCGGGTGGACGGCGTGGAGATAGACCCCATGGTGACCGAGGCGGGTAACCGGTACCTGGACATGGCCGGGTCCAACCTCACCACCCATGAGGCCGATGCCCGATTCTGGCTGGCCGGCGAGCGCGGCCCGTTCGACGCCATCGTGGTGGACGCCTACCGCCAGCCGTACATCCCCTTCCACCTCTCCACCGTGGAGTTCTTCCAGGAGGTGCGCGACCGCCTCGCACCCGGGGGCGTCGTGGCCATCAACGTGGGAACACCGCCCGATCAGACCGAGGTGGTGGACCGCATCGCATCCACCATGAGCAGCGTGTTCCCGGCCGTGCTGACCGCCCGCTACGGCGAGTTCAACAGCGTGGTGCTGGGGTTCCGCGACCCGGACGATGCCGCCCGGGCACGGGAGCGCCTTGCCACCGCCACCGGGGATGTCGCGCAGGCCGCGAGGATCCTGTCCAGCCGGCTCACGCCGGTGGAGCCCGGCGGCGAGGTGTTCACCGACGACCACGCGCCCGTGGAGCAGATGACCGACGGGGCGATCCTCGACTACCTGAACGAGGGCGCGCCGGGGGCGTAGCCCCCTACATCAGGAAGCCGGCGATGATGAGGCCGAGGCCCACCAGCGCCAGCACGGCAAGGGCCACGTACACCACCGGCGAGGCATTGGTGCGCTCCTCGCCGCTGTCATCGTCTCCGGGCGGCGGATGCATGGGTGGGATCAGCATTCGCGCTACACCCCCGCCTCGTCCTCGCCCAGAACCTGATCGCGGAACTCGAACATCGCGAGGGTCTCGCGCTGGGCGCACCGTGCGCACACGGGCTCATCCCGGTACCGGCTGCGCCCGGATCCGCCGTGACCGGCGGCAACCAGTCTCTCGCGCTCCAACCGCCCGGTGTCGTCCGCCACGAAGGGGGTACCGCAGATCGGGCAGTCATGAAGACCGGGCATGCCCTCACCCTAACCGCGCGTGAACCGGAGGCAACGGCCTACGGGGCGGACAGCCCTCGGGCTCACCGCGGCATCACGGAGGGGGCAGCAACGACGGAGGCCGGGCGCCCGCCGGGGGAGGTGACCCCCACGGGGGCAGGTCGAAGTTGCACCTGTTGCCGTCATAGATGTCGGCACTGAACCCCTGCGGGCACGTGGTGCCCGGGTTCATCACCGGCGGAGTCGTCCATATGGCCCACACGATCGACCCGGTGAGGTCGGCCGACCGGAAGTCGGTGCCATTCATGGTGGTCAGCACCATGGACGACTTCGTCAGGTTGGCCCCGGTGAAGTCCGCATCGGAGATGTTGGCGAGCCCCATGTGCGCCCCGGAGAGATCGGCCCCGGCTGCATCCACCCCCTGCAGGTTCGCCCCGATGCAGTCGGGGTAGCAGGAGGGCACGAGCGCATTCGATGCCTTCCGGGTCGAGCGCACCGCGGGGGCCTGCTGCAGCCTGGCCCCCGTCAAGCGCGCACCCCGCAGGTCGGCGTACGTCAGGTTGGCCGCGCGCAGGTCGGCACCCGAGGTTCGCCCCCCGCAGGTCGGCGAAGCGCAGGTCGGCCCTCCGCAGGTTGGCCTTCCGCAGGTCGCCGTGGTGGGTCACCCGCCCGCGCAGCCTGGCGCCCACGCAGGTTGCGCCGCGCCTGAGCGCGCACGTGCGCTGCCTGCCGGCCACCGAGTAGGTGTAGGCCCTGTCCCAGGTGCCGGCGCGGGAGGACTCCGCGATGACGCCCCGCGAACCGTCAACGATCCCGGCGAGGCCGGTGCCGGATGTGGCGAGGCCGACGGCGCAGGCGGCGATGACGGCGAGGGGACGACGGAGCACGCTGTCACGGTACCCGAGGCCCGCCCTTCAGCCCGGATCCCGGCCCCCACGGACGATGCCCTCGGGGTCGGTCGTGATGTTCCAGTTGGCGCCGGACATCTCGGCGCCCGCCACATCGGCCCGGTCCAGCATCGCGCCTGCCAGGTTGGCGCCCGAGAGATCGGCGCCCGTCAGGTCGGCCCCGGTGAGGTCCGCCCCGGTGAGATCGGCGGTGGCCAGGTTCGCGCCCGAGAGACACGCCCGGGTCAGCAGCGCCCCCGTCAGGTCGGCGCCCGTCAGGTCGGCCCCATGCAGATCGGCCCGTGCCAGATCGGCGCCGAGCAGGGTCGCGCCGTGCAGGGTGGCGTCAACCAACGTGGCGAACGCCAGGTTGGCGTCCGACAGGTCCGCGCCCGAGAGGTCGGCAGCAGACAGGTCTGCCCGCATCAGATCCGCCCCGCGCAGGTCGCGGTGCGCGTAGTCCCCGCCAGCCGTTACGTCGATGCCCACGCGAAGACGGTACCGCAGGCAACTGGCCACCGATGTTGCCGGCCTGTGACAGTTCCGGAGCACCCCTGCACGCCGCAGCACGTTGGCCGTACCGTGGAGCGCATGAGCATCTCGCGCATCGCAAGCATCACTGTGCCGGTGGCCGATATCGACCGCGCGCTCCGGCTGTACCGCGACACCCTGGGCTTCAGCGTGTTCCGGGACCTGGGCGATGGCCCCGAGGCCCGCGCAGTGCACCTGACAGCGCCCGGCGGCGGCACCACGATAACCCTCGTGCACGGCAGCATCGACGCCCCCGCCGGTTCCCTGCGGGGGGCCGTTCTACAGGTGCGCGATCTCTCGTCTGCGCTTGGCTGCCTTCGCTGGGGCGGCATCACCGAGCACTGGAAGGACGACGGTGCACCCGGGGGGCCGGCCGCGCTATTCGCGGACGAGGACGGCAACGTCTGGACGCTGTGGCAGCCGGACGCCGTGCCTGCGGCCATCGCCGCCTGAGGTCCGGCCGCCCCTAGCCGGGCGTGCGCGAGAGGCGGGCGCCCTCGGTGCCCTGCCACCGCGCGCGGATGCCCGACGGGGCGATGCGCTCCACCTGCACATCGGCGTCGACGCCCTCGGCCGACAGCGCGGCGCGCGCGGCATCGGCGATGCCCGATGCCTCGCGGGCGGTCACCCACATCACCATGCTGGGACCCGATCCCGAGACGGTCACGCCGAGCAGGCCGGGGTGCGAGATGGCGCGCAGCGCATCCAGGCCCGGGCAGAGAGGGCCGCGATGGGGCTCGTGCAGGCGATCCACGAGGAACTCGGGGATCTCGTCCACGTACCCGCGCTCCAGCGTGAGCAGCAGCCCCGCGGTGGCGGAGATGGAGTGGGCTGCGGTGGCCAGCGGCACCTGGGACGGCATCGCCCCGCGGGCCTCATCGGTGCTGACGCGCGAGGTCGGGACGACCACCACGAGGGCGAGGCCGTCCGGCGGCTGCACGCGCAGGGCACGGGGCCCCGGCACCAAGGCGGTGATGCCGCCGTCAAGGCAGGCCGCGGCGTTGTCGCCATGGCCCTCGAACTCGATGGCGCGCGCCAGCATGTCGGATGGGCTCCAGCGCAGGGTGCCGAGCGCATTCGCGGCCACCAGGCCAGCGCACACCGCGGCGGCCGACGACCCCAGGCCACGACCGAACGGGATGCGGTTGCGGCAGGTGATCTCCAGGCCGTCGAGATCGGGCAGCCCGGCCAGCATCGCGCGGCACAGCAGGTTGGAGGCGTCGGCGGGCACCTCGTCCGCCCCCTCGCCCTCCACATGCAGCTGAAGCGGACCAGGGCGGCGGCGGATCAGCACCTCGTTGGCCAGGTCGAGCGCCAGCGCGAGCACGTCGAACCCCGGGCCCAGGTTGGCCGAGGTGGCCGGGGCCGTGATGCTGAGGACCTCCGCCTCAGTCGCCATACAGCGCCCTCTCGGCAGCGGCGTACTGGGCCGGGATCTCGATGACCTGCCCGCTCTGCGCGATGGCGGTGTCGGGATCCTTCAGGCCGTTGCCGGTGAGCACGCACACCACGCGCTCGCCGGTGGTGAACCGCCCAGCGGCATGAGCCTTGATGAGGCCCGCCACGCTGGAAGCGGACGACGGCTCGCAGAACACGCCCTCGGTGGCAGCCAGCATGCGGTAGGCGGCCAGGATCTCGTCGTCGGTCACGCTGTCCACCCCGCCGCCCGAGTCGGTCATGGCCGCCATGGCCTGGTCGCCGCGCACGGGGTTGCCGATGCGGATGGCCGTGGCGACCGTCTCGGGGGCGCTCACCACCTCGCCGCGCACCAGCGGCGCCGATCCTTCGGCCTGGAACCCCATCATCCGGGGCAGGCGGGTGGAATGACCGGCGTCCCGGTACTCACCGAAGCCCATCCAGTACGCCGAGATGTTGCCGGCGTTCCCCACCGGGATGCACAGCACATCGGGCGCGTCGCCAAGGGCATCGCACACTTCGAAGGCGGCCGTCTTCTGGCCTTCCAAGCGGTACGGGTTGAGCGAGTTCACGAGCGCGATGGGGTGGGCGTCGGACAGCTCGCGCACGATGCGCAGCGCGTCGTCGAAGTTGCCATCCACTGCCAGCACCTTGGCCCCGTAGATGAGCGCCTGCGCCAGTTTGCCGAGCGCGATCTTGCCGCCGGGGATGATGACCGCACACGTGACCCCGGCACGGGCGGCATACGCGGCGGCGGCGGCCGAGGTGTTGCCGGTGCTCGCGCAGATCACGGCGGTGGCGCCCTCCTCCACGGCCTTGCTCATGGCGAAGCACATGCCCCGGTCCTTGAATGACCCCGTGGGGTTGAGGCCCTCCAGCTTCACGTGCACGTCCAGCTCGAGGCACTCCGAGAGGGCATCCAGCCGCACCAGCGGCGTGGCGCCCTCGCCCATGCTGATGACCGGCGTGGCATCGGTGACCGGCAGGAACTCCCGGTAGCGCTCGATCAGCGGCATCCCCCGCAGCGCCGCGGGGCTCACGAGGGGGCCTCGCCACTGCCCACCACGGTGATGAGCACAGGCTCGTCCCGCACCTCGGGCATGTCGCGCAGGCGCACGAGGGCGGCCTGCACCTGCGACTCCGGACCCCGGTGGAGGATCATCACGAGGCGGGCGCTCTCGCCCTCCCCGCGCTGCAGCACGGTGAGGATCGACACGCCGCATTCACCCAGCACGGCCGAGATGCGGGCAAGCACACCCGGACGGTCCGCGACCTCCAACCGCAGGTAGAAGGCGCTCTCGAGCGCCCCCTCTGCGGCCATGGGCCTGCCGGCATCGGCCAGGGCACCGCCCAGGAACGACCCGGGCCTGCTGCCAAGGACGCTCAGCACATCCCCCACCACGGCGCTCGCGGTCTCGGTGCCGCCGGCGCCCGGCCCCTCCAGCATGATCTGCCGCACCAGGCTGCTCTCCAGCAGCACGGCGTTGTCGGCGCCGTTCACCGACGCCAGCGGGTGGTCGCCGGGCACCAGGGCGGGGTGCACGCGCACCGACACCGCGCCGTCCGCCAGGCGCGCGATGCCCAGCAACTTCATCACGAAGCCCAGCTCGTGCGCGATGTCCACATCGTCCGACTGCAGCTCGTCAATGCCCGTGTAGGGCACGTCGTCGATCAGCACACGGGTGTGGAAGGCGATGGACGACAGGATGGCCATCTTGGCCGCGGCATCGGCGCCGCCCACGTCCTCGGTGGGGTCGGCCTCGGCGTAGCCCAGGTCCTGCGCCTGCGCGAGGGCGTCGGCATAGGTCATGCCGCTGCGGCGCATCTCGCTGAGGATGTAGTTCGTGGTGCCGTTCACGATGCCCATGACCGATTCGATCTCGGCGGCCAGCAGCGACTCGCGCAGCACCTTGATCACCGGGATGGCCGCGCACACCGAGGCCTCGAAGCGGATCTCGCTGCCGCCCTCCTCGGCCGCCGCAAGCAGTTCCGGCCCGAACCGCGCCAGCAACTGCTTGTTGGCGGTGACCACCGAGGTGCCGTGCCCCAGCGCCCGCACCAGCCATTCGTGGGTGGGGTCCACCCCGCCCATCACCTCGATGATGATGTCGATCCGGTCATCGCCGAGGATGTCCTCGGCGTCGGTGGTGAGCACCGCGGGGTCGAGGCCCGGGCGATCGGCCTGGGCGTCGCGCACCAGCACCCGGGATATCTCCAGGCGGTGCCCGGTGGCGCGCTCGATGGTGCCGGCGGTCTCGTGCAGGATGCGCACGACCCCCTGCCCCACCGTGCCGCACCCCAGCATGCCGATGCGCACGACGTCGCTCACAGGTCCCGGGCCACCAGTTCGGCGTAGGTCTCGCGGCGCACCACCACGGTGGCGCGGCCGTCCTCCACGAACACCACGGCAGGGCGCGTGACCCCGTTGTAATTGCTGGCCATGGCCACACCGTAGGCGCCGGTGGCCGGGATGCACACCAGGTCGTCGCGTGCCAGCGGCGGCAGCTCGGCCTCCTGGATCAGCACGTCACCGCTCTCGCAGTGCTTGCCCACCAGCCGGAGGGTGTCGGTGGCCTCGGCCTCGGGCCGGTCGGGGAGAATGGCCTCGTAGGTGGCGCCGTAGAGCATGGGGCGCATCAGGTCGCTCATGCCGCCGTCCACGGCCACGTACCGGCGCACGCCCGGGATGTCCTTCGTACCGGTCACCCGGTACACGGTGACGCCCGCGCGGCCCACGATGCTGCGCCCGGGCTCCACCAGCACCCGCGGGCGCGGAAGGCCGGCGGCGTCCCACTCGGCGTGCACGGCGTCCATCACCGTGTCGGCGAACTCCTCCACCGACGGCGGGTCGTCATCGCGCGTGTATGCGATGCCCAGGCCACCGCCCATGTCCATCACCGTGAGGTCGTCCCCGCCCTGCTCCTTCACGAATGCCGCAAGCAGGGCGGCGGCAGCCGGGTAGGCGCCCAGTTCGAAGATCTGCGAGCCGATGTGGCAGTGCAGGCCCACCAGGTTCACGTTGGCGGCTGCGCGGCAGGCGGCCACGGCCTGTGCGGCCAGCCCGCCCTCCAGCGAGAACCCGAACTTGCTGTCGAGCTGCCCGGTGGAGATGTAGGCGTGCGTGGAGGGCTTGACGCCGGGGGTCACGCGCACCAGCACGTTCTGGCGGCGGCCCCGTTCGCCCGCCAGCTGATCGAGCAGGGCGATCTCGTCGAGGCTGTCCACCACGATCAGGCCGACCATGGCGTCGAGCGCCTCGCCGATCTCCCGCGCGTCCTTGGCATTCCCGTGCATCACGATCTTCCCGGCCGGGAACCCCGCGTGCAGCGCCATGAACAGCTCACCGCCCGAGGCCACGTCCATGCGCAGGTCCTCCTGGTGGGCCATGCGCAGCAGCGCCTGGGCCCAGAAGGCCTTGCTGGCGTACACCACCTCCGCCCGCGGATCGTGGGCGCGAAGGGCCTGCACGTAGCGGCGCATGGTGTCGCGGAGCAGCGCGGCGTCGTAGATCACCAGCGGGGTGCCGAACTCCGCGGCAAGGGCGACCACGTCGCACCCGCCGATGGACAGGTGCCCCTCGGGGGTCGTCGTCGCGGACGGCGGGAGGACCTGTGAAAGCGGCTGCATAAGCCGGGGCACCCTAGCAACGCGGGGTAGGCTCGCGCGGCCGTGGACACCCCGCTCGAGCCCATCCGCCTCGCGTCCCGCGATGGCCGCGCCATGAAGGCCCTGCTCGCCGAGGGCGACCTGGGGGCGCCCGGCGTGGTGATCCTGCACGGGTACGGCAGCCGCAAGGACAACCACGCCGACTTCGCGGCGCGCCTTCGCGCCCGCGGCCTGTGGGCGCTGGTGCCCGACCTGCGCGGGCACGGCGGCACCCCCGGCCCCATGGATGAGGGAATGATCGGCGATGTGCTGGCCTGCCTGGATGACCTCGCGCATCGCGGGGCCGATGCGCTTGGCCTGCGGGGATCATCCATGGGCGGATTCCTCGCGCTCACCTGCGCGCCCCTGCACGCGGACGTGCGCGCAGCAGTGGCCATCTGCCCCGCCAGGCCCGAATCGCTCGCCACGCGCCTGGGCGACGACTGGCCCCTACGGCACCCGTTGGGCCCGTCCACCTGGCGCCGCGACGGAATCGCCCGCGGCTTCTGGCACGCCACCGGTGACGAGGTGGTGCCGTGGGGGAACACATACGACCTCTGGTCGCGGGCGACTCAGCCCAAGCACCTGCGAATCGAGATGGGCGGTCACCACCGGAGCCTGCAGCACGACCCCGGCACGCAGGCGGACACCGAGGCCTTCCTGCTCCGCCACCTGGCCTCCGGCGATGCCCCGGTGACTGACACCTCACATGGCCTTGACGAGCGCGGTGCACTTCTGTGACTGACGGCCTGCGGCACCTTGCGGATGAGGTGGCGGCGTGCACGGCATGCCCCCGGCTGGTGGCGTGGCGCGAGGCCGCGGGCGAGGACCCGCCCGCGCGCTACCGCGGGCAGCGGTACTGGTCGCGGGGTGTGCCGGGGTTCGGAGATGCCGACCCGTGGCTGTTCATCGTGGGACTGGCACCGGCCGCCCACGGCGCCAACCGCACCGGGCGGATGTTCACCGGGGACCGCAGCGCCGACTTCCTGGTGGCCGCGCTCCACCGGGCGGGACTCGCGAATCAGGCGGGGTCGACCTCACGCGACGATGGCCTGCGCCTTATCGGCTGCCGCATGAGTGCGGTGGTGCGCTGCGCGCCGCCGGCCAACAGGCCCACGCCCGACGAGCGGGATGCCTGCATTCCGTTCCTCGCGCGGGAGCTCGACCTCTGCCCGAGGTCGAGGGTCATCCTCGCCCTCGGCGGGTTCGCCTGGGCCGGGGTGCTGCGCGTGCTGGCCGCGCGCGGCGCTGCCATCCCGCGCCCGCGTCCGCGCTTTGCCCACGGCGCCGAGACCGTGATCGGCGACATCACGCTCATGGGCACCTACCACCCCAGCCAGCAGAACACGTTCACCGGGCGGCTGACCCCCGCCATGCTCGACGCGGTGCTGCGCCGGGCACGAAGCGTCGCGGCCCCCTGAACGCGCCGAGGGCCCGGTCGCGATCGGCGCGAACCGGGCCCTCGAGGACGGTGAGCGGCAGTGGAGTCGCCAGGGAGCGGGTTGCCCGTCTCCCCCGGCTGCAGCTGCTCATCAGGGGAGTCGCCCCTAGCTGCCGCCACCTACGCACATATGGTCTGCAGGAATTTGGACCACCTCCTTTCCGCGATGCGCTGATCATAGGACGGTGCATCGGACGCATCCATGCGAACGGGCGGACGACTGGTTACGTGCCTGGCACCGGGCGGCCGGGGGTCAGGACGCCAGGACGTCGCGCAGTGCCGCGAGCACCGATGAGAGCTCGTCGCCCGTGACGACCAGCGGGGGGAGAAAGCGGATAGTGCGCGGGCTGGTGTTGTTCACCAGGAAGCCCCGGTCCAGCATGGTTCCCACCACCTCGGCGGCATTGGTGCCCGGCAGGTCGATGGCGCACATAAGGCCGCGGCCACGTGCCTCCACCGCGAGCCCGTCGTCCACCAGCGCCTGCAGCCCGGCCAGGAAGCATGCGCCCTCCCGGCGCACGTGGCCCTGCAGGGCCGCGTCATCCAGCGCCCGCGCTGCCGCAAGCGCCGATGCACATGCCAGGGGGCTGCCCGCGAAGGTGCTGCCGTGGTCACCGGGCTGGAACACCTCATCCACGCCCGGGCGCGCAGTAATCGCGCCGATGGGGAAGCCGCCGCCCAGGCTCTTGGCCAGGCACATCACATCGGGCTCGATGCCGACGTCCTGGTAGGCGTAGAGCGGCCCGGTACGGCTCATGCCGGTCTGGATCTCATCGACGATCAGCAGGGCGCCGGACTGATCGGCCAACTCGCGCGCGAGGCGCACGAAGGAGTCCTCCAGGGGGTACACGCCGCACTCGCCCTGCACGATTTCGAGCGCGACGGCGCATGTGCGATCGGTGACAGCGGAGCGCAGCGCCTCGTGGTCGTTGCGCTCCACATGCACCACGCCCGGCACCAGCGGCCGGAAGGCCTCCTGCTTGCCCGGCTGTCCGGTCATCGACAACGCGCCCATTGTGCGGCCATGGAAGCCATCCACCAGCGCAACCACCTCGGTGCGCCCGGGTCCGCCGTGCTTGCGCGCCAACTTCAACGCCGCCTCCGACGCCTCGGCGCCGGAGTTGCAGAAGAACACCCGCCCGCCCATGGACGTATCGCGGATCCACTCCGCGAGCTCGATCATGGGATCGGTGTAGTAGAGGTTGCTCGTGTTGATGAGCACGCCGGCCTGCTCGCGGATTGCCGCCACCACGTCGGGGTGGCAGTGCCCGGCGTTGATCATCGAGATACCCGACATGCAGTCGAGGTACCCGCGTCCGTCCGGGTCGAACAGCCACGCACCCTCGCCCCGCACGAACTCCACGGGGTAGCGCCCGTAGTTGCGCATGAGCGCCGCGCGCTCGCGCTCCACGGTCTGCTCGCGGATCATGCGGTCATTCCGCCGTGACCATGGTGCCCAGGCCCTGCTCGGTGAACAGCTCCATGATCACCGAGTGCGGCACCCGGCCATCCACGATCTGGGCAGCCTCCACCCCGCCTCGGATTGCGGTGCGTACGGCCTCGAGCTTCGGGATCATGCCCTTGTCCACGGTTCCCGTGGCCATGAGCGCCTCGATGTCGGGCAGAGCGCACTTGGCGATGAGCGAATCCTTGTCGTCGAAGTCGTGGTACACGCCCTCGACGTCGGTGAGGAAGATGACCCGCCGCGCGCGCAGCGCTGCAGCGAGGGCGCCCGCCACGGTGTCGGCGTTGATGTTGTAGCTCTGGCCCTCGGCGTCCACGCCCACCGACGCCACCACCGGCACGAAATCGTCGAGGACCTCGAGGATGCCCGGATCGATCCGCTCCACCTCTCCCACGAACCCCAGGTCCCCGCTGTCGCTGGTGGCCGGCCGCGCACGGATAAGGCCGCCATCGTCACCGGACAGCCCGGCGGCCTTCACGCCCGCCACCTGCAACTGGGCCACGATCTCCTTGTTCACCTTGCCGATGAGCACCATCTTCACCAGCTCCATGGTGGGCTCATCCGTCACCCGGAGGCCATCCACGAAGTTCACGTCCAGGCCGAGGCGATCGGAGTACGACGAGATGTCCGGACCGCCGCCGTGCACGACGACGGGATTCATGCCGACGAACTTCAGCAGCGCGATGTCACGCGCGAACGACGCCTTCAGTTCGGGCTTCGTCATGGCCGCGCCGCCGTACTTGATGACCACCGTGGCGCCCGCGAACTCGCGGATGTACGGCAGGGCCTCCAGCAGCACGGCTGCGCGCGCCTGCACATCGGCCCGGTCGGGAAGGTTGGTGCGGTTGGTCTCGCCCATAGGCGCGGCAGTCTAGGCGCTACGTGCGGTAATCGGCGTTCACGGACACGTAGCCGTGGCCGAGATCGCTCACGAACACCTCGGCCGTTCCCGTGCCGCGCCCCAACCCCACCTGCATCTCGTACTCGGGACGCGACATGACCTCATCAATGCCCTGGCCGTCGGGCAGCACGCCGTCGAACCTCAGTGAGAAGGCCACATGGCCGCCGGTCGCGGCAAGTGCCTGGCCCACGGCCTGGTGAACCCGGCCCCAGTTGGCATCGCGGCCGTAGATGGCCGTTCGCACCAGTGCGCTCTCCCCCACGCCCCGGGCCACCCGCTCGGCCTCGGCGTCGTCCAGCGCCCCGTCCACCACCACGCGCACGGCATGCTCGGCGCCCTCGCCATCCTTCACCATGAGAAGCGCCAGGTAGCGGCAGATCGCCCGCAGCGCATCCGCGAACCGCGCGAGGTCCGCGCCGACGAGGGGCGGCCCCTCGCCATTGGCCAGTACCAGCAGCGTGTCGCTGGGGCTCATCTGGCCATCGACGCTGATGCGGTTGAACCCGTCCGCCGCGGCGGCGCGCGTGGCCGCCAGCAGGTCATCAGGCAGCACGCAGGCGTCGGTGGTGACGTAGGCCAGCATGGTCGCCATGTCCGGGCGGATCATCCCGGCGCCCTTGGCCGCCGCGCCGATGGTCACCTCGCCACCCGGCAGCGCCAGGCGGAACGTCCCGCCCTTCGCGAACGCATCGGTGGTGCGGATGGCCTCGCCGAAGGCCGGGCCGCCGTCCGGCGACAGCGCCGCGGCCGCCGCATCCACGCCCGCCGTGAGTGCCTTCATGGGCAGGCGCTCACCGATCACGCCGGTGGAGCACACGGCCAGGCTGCCCACGGGCAGGCCGGCTGCGGCCGCCGCCGTCTCGCCCATCGCCCGGGCATCCACGATGCCCTGATCGCCGGTGGCGGCGTTGGCACACCCGCTGTTCACCACGACCCCGCGCAGGCTGCCCGCATGAAGGGTGCGCGTGTAGATGACCGCCGCCGATGGCAGGGCGCTGGGCGTGTCGGCAAGGGCGGATGACGCCGCGCGGTCGCTCACCAGCATTCCCACGTCGGGGAGCCCATCCCCCTTCAGGCCGGCTGCCACGCCTGCCGCGCGGAAGCCGGCCGGGGCCGTGACCCCGGTGCCATCGACGCGCGCAAGCCCCTCCGGCGCGCCGATCCAGTCCGCGCGCTGGACCGGTTCCCAGAGGGTCAGAGGAGCCCCTCGTCCTCGGGACGCCCGGCCATGAGATTCAGGTTCTGCACCGCCTGGCCGGCGGCCCCCTTCATGAGGTTGTCGATCACGCCGAACGCGATGAGGCGGCCCGTTACCCGGTCCACCATGGGGCACACCTGTGCGTAGTTGGTGCGTTGCACGGCCCGCATGCCGGGCGGCTGGTCCACCACCTCCACGAATGGCGCGTCGACGTAGAAGTCCGAATAGGACTGCCGCAGGTCATCCGGGTGCGGCGCGTCGCCGTCGACCCACGCGTAGCAGGACGCCAGCAGGCCCCGGTCGACCGGCACCAGATGCGGCGTGAAGGTCACGGGGGCGCCGATCTCCTGGGCGATCTCGGGCTGGTGGCGGTGGGTGGTCACCTTGTAGGCGCGCACGCTGTCGGCGACGGACGAGTAATGGACATCGGGGGTGGGCGTCTTGCCTGCGCCGCTCACGCCGCTCTTCGCATCGATGACGACGTCGGTGATGGCGTCCGCCATCGGCAGGAGCGCCAGCAACGACGCCGTGGGGTAGCAGCCCGGGTTCGCCACCACCCGCGCGCCTGCGATGGCGTCGCGGTTGATCTCGGGAAGCCCGTACACGGCCTCGGCCAGCAGGTCGGGGCGCGGGTGCACGAACCCGTACCACTCGGGGTACAGGGCGGCGTCGCGCAGCCGGTGGTCGGCCGACACGTCCACCACGCGCGCGCCACGGTCCACCAGTTCGCTCACCGTGGCGGCGGCCTCGGCATGCGGGTAGCACACGGCCGCGAAGTCGCCCGGTGCCACCGAATCGAGGTCCAGCGGCTGCAGGACGGCGTCCACGCGGTACTCGGGTGCGATGTCCACCAGGCGCCTGCCGGCATCGGCGCGGGCCGTCACCTGCCCCAGCGAGAAGTACGGGTGGGCGTCCACCAGCGCCGCCAGCTGCGCCCCGGAGAATCCCGCCGCGCCCACCACGTGGACCGTGCTCATGACCTGAGTTCCGCCCCTACCTGATCACCCAGCGCGGCCACGGCCCGCTGCGTGACGCCGTCGATCTCGTCATCGGTGAGGGTACGCCCGGGCTCGGCGATGGTGAGGCGGATCGCCAGGCTCACGCGACCGTCGGGCACCTGATCGCCCGCGTAGTGGTCGAACACCTCGGCGCCGCGCACCAGGTGGCCACCGGCCTCGCGGGCGACATCCAGCACATGCGCGGCCGTGACGGTGTCGGGGATGAGCAGGGCCAGATCGCGCGTGGACACCGGCACTGAGATGAGGTCGGTGTAGCGGCGCGGATCCGCCGGGCGCACCTTCACCAGTTCGCGCACCATCAGCGTGAGCGCCGCCACGGGCCCGCGCACGCCGAAATCGCGCAGCACCGCGGGGTGCAGCTCGCCCGCCACGCCCACCACGATGCCGCCCGCCGTGATGCGCGCCTGGCGCACGGGGTGCATCCATGGCTGGCGCAGCCCCGCGATGGCCTGGGCCTCCACGCCGACCGCACCCGCGAGGGCGATGGCCAGGCCCGTGGCCGCCCAGACGTCCACCTCCGCCGGCGACTGGCGCCATCCACGCGCACCCGGCGCCCCGAACATCAGCGCGGTGATCTCCTCGGGCTCGTCGGCCAGGCCGTCGTTGCCCGGCACATACGTGCGGCCCACCTCAAAGATGCCGCCGTCGCGCCGCTGGTGGGCCTGGTTCCGCTCCACCGCGCGCAGCAGCCCGGGCACCAGCGAGCGGCGCATCACGGCCATCTCATCACTGAGGGCATTCGTGATTCGCACCACCTTGCGCCGCTCGTCATCGGAGGGCAGGCCCAGGCGGTCGGCATCGTGGTCGGGCACGAAGCGGTAGGTGATGGCCTCGCTCAGCCCCTGATCGGCCGCATACCGCGACAGCCGGCGCACCACCTGCTGCTCCGGCGTCAGCGCGGCATGGGCCTCAAGGCGGGGCAGCACGGCCGGGATGCGATCCAGCCCATGGACGCGGCCGACCTCTTCGATCAGGTCGATCTCGCGCAGCAGGTCGGCGGTGCGCCACCAGGGCACCGTCACCACATGGGCATCGTCGCCCGGCTGAACGGTGCAGCCGAGGCGCTCCAGGATTCCCGCTGCCTCATCGGCGGAGATGTCCGTGCCCAGGATGGTGGCCACGCGCGCATGGCGCAGGGTGATGGGCGCGGGCCCATCCACCGCGGCCTGTTCATCGAGCGCGCCCGGCACCAGCGACGCACCGGCCAGCTCGTGCATGAGCCGGCAGGCGATGGCCATGGCCACGGGTGGCAGATCCGCGGGCTGCCCCTTCTCGAAGCGGGCGCTGCTCTCGGTGCGCAGGCCGAGACCCAGGGATGTGCGGATGATGGACGGACCGTCGAAGGTGGCCGCCTCCAGCAGCACCCGGGTGGTGCCCTCCGAGACCTCGGCGAACTCCGCCCCGAAGATGCCGGCGATCACGGCGGGCTTCTCGGTGTCGGCGATCACCAGGTGGTCGGCCGACAGCGTGCGGTCCTGGCCGTCCAGCGTGGTGATGGTCTCGCCGTCGAGCGCACGGCGCACGACGATCCCCGGCCCCGCCAGGCGGTCCAGGTCGAAGGCGTGCAGCGGCTGGGCGGTAAGCAGCATGACGTAGTTGGTGATGTCCACCACGTTGTTGATGCTGCGCATGCCCGCGGCCTCCAGGCGGCGCACCATCCACTCGGGCGACGGGCCCACACGCACGTCGAGCAGCACCCGCGCCATGTAGCGGGGGCACAGATCGGGGGCATCCACCCGCAGGGACACGTAGTCGCCCACCTGGCCCGCACCGTCCTCGGGCGGCAGCGCGGTGTCGAGCTGGTGCAACGGTGCCCCGGTGATGGCGTGCACCTCGCGTGCGATGCCGTAGATGCCCTGGCAGTCGCCGCGATTGGGGGTGAGCTCGAGCTCGAGGATCGTGCCGGGCGGAGGCAGCACGTCGAGCACCGGGGTGCCCGCCGCCAGGTCGTCCGCCAGCACCATGATGCCCTCGGACTCCTCGGCCAGCTCCAGCTCACTGGCGCTCAGCACCATCCCCAGGCTCTCCACGCCGCGCAGCTTGGCCTTGCCCAGCTTCTGGCCGCCGGGCATGACGGCCCCGGGCAGGGCCACTGCCACGGTCTGGCCAGCGGCCACGTTGGGCGCGCCGCACACGATCTGCCGCGGGGATTCGTCACCGGTGTCCACGCTCAGCACGCGCAGGCGGTCGGCATCGGGGTGCTGCTCGGCCGAGAGCACCTTGCCGATGCGGAACGCCTCGCGGTTCGCGCCGGTTGCGGGGATGCCCCGCTCGATCGTGCGCTCCACGGCGGTGCCGGTGGCCGTGAGCCGCTCGGCAAGGGCGGAGTCATCGAGATCGGTGGCCACGTGCTCGCGCAGCCATTCGAGGGGCAGCTTCATGAGAACTGCTCCAGGAAGCGCAGGTCGCCCTCATACAGAAGCCGGATGTCGCTGATCTGGTGACGGATCATGGCGATGCGGTCGAGTCCGAACCCGAAGGCGAACCCCGTCCAGCGCTCGGGGTCGTAGCCCACGTTGGCGAACACGTTCGGGTCCACCATTCCCGCGCCCGCGACCTCCAGCCAATCGGTGCGGCCCTGCTTGTCGGTCCACGACACGCTCACGTCCACCGAGGGCTCGGTGAACGGGAAGAAGTGCGGGATCACCCGCACGTCGCGGTCGCCCAGCAGCCGCTGCAGGAAGTACGTGATGGTGCCCTTGAGGTGCGCGAAGGTAAGGCCCTCATCCACGGCGAGCCCCTCCACCTGGTGGAACATGGGGCTGTGCGTGGCGTCCACGTCGTCGCGCCGGTACACCGTGCCGGGCGCGATCACGTACACCGGCGGCGGGCCCTGCTGCATGGTGCGGATCTGCACCGGCGACGTCTGCGTGCGCAGCAGCACGTCGTCGCCGCCCTCAACGAAGAACGTGTCGCTCTCGCTGCGCGCCGGATGGCCATCGGGGGTGTTCAGCGCCGTGAAGTTGTTGAAGCCCGTCTCCACCTCGGGGCCGTCGGCCACCGAGTAGCCCATCCCGAGGAAGATGTCCTCCACCTCCAGGCGCACCTGGGTGATGGGGTGCAGCGCACCCAGCGGGTAGGCGTTACCCGGCAGGGTGACGTCGGCGGTGTCGGACTCAAGTGCCGCGCCCATGGCCTCGGCTTCCAGCGCTTCGTGGCGGGTGTCGAGGGCGGCCTCGATGGCCCGGCGGGCAGCGTTGCCCTCCTTGCCCACCCGGCCGCGGTCCTCGGGCGGAAGGGTGCCGATGGAACCCAGCAGTTCGGTGAGCGGTGCCTTGCGCCCCACGAACCGCACGCGCGCGGCCTCGAGGGCCTCGAGGTCGGCCGCGGAGGAGATCTCGGCAATGGCCTGGTCGGCCAGCGCGCTCAGGTCGGGAATCCCGCTCATGACCGCGGCATCCTAAACGACTGCCGCACCCGCTCGGCCAGCAGCGCGGCGCCCGCTGCCGCCACGTTCAGAGACTCCGCGCCGTCTCCCTGGGGAATGGTGACCTCCACCACCTCCAGCGACCCGCGGAGCGACTCGATGACGGGGTCGAGTCCCGCGCGCTCGGCGCCCAGCGCCAGCACCGTGGGCACGGTGAGGTCGACATCCCACGGGGGCGCGCCCCCGTGGGCCACGGCGGCGACCACGCGGAAGCCCTCGCGCGTGGTCAGGTCCTGCGGTCGCACTCCCTCGAGCACCGGCAGGGCGAAGGTGGCGCCCATCGCCGCGCGCACCGCCCGCGGATGCGCGGAGTCGGCAGATCCGGGACCCAGGGCGAGCCAGTCGGCGCCAAGGGCGGCCGACGTGCGGACGAGGGTGCCGACATTGCCCGGGTCGGCCACGCCGGCCAGGTACACGCCGAGTGCGGGCGGCATGGGAACGGTGCGGAAGTGATGCGGCCCCGACTGGGGGAACACGCCGATCATGCGCGGCGGCTGGGCAAGGGTGCTCACCCCGCCCATCAGGCGCGTGGACAGCGCATAGCGTTCGTCCACGCCGGACGTCGCCTGCAGGCGCGGATCATCCGGCGGCACCCGCTCCTCATCCACCAGCAGCATGACCGGCGCAATGCCGCGGTCGAGCGCCGCCTGCACCACGTCCTCTCCCTCGGCCACCAGCAGACGCTCCTCGCGACGGGTGCGTTTCTGCTGCAGACGGCGCACATGCTGCAGCGCCGGATTGCGATGCGATGTGACGCGGC
This sequence comes from Miltoncostaeales bacterium, assembly GCA_030829765.1. Lineage (GTDB taxonomy): Bacteria > Actinomycetota > Thermoleophilia > Miltoncostaeales > Miltoncostaeaceae > SYFI01. Next base: position 21,637 of record JAUROO010000120.1, read on the forward strand.
GGAGGGGCCCCGGGCCGCCCCCGCCGCGTGGATTCCGTGTCGCGGGCCCGGTGCCTTCGGTCAGGCGGCCGCGCGGGCGTCAGCGGCCCGCGCGCACAGGGCGGCGAAGTGCTCCGGTTCGTTCACCGCGAGGTCGGCCAGCATCTTCCGGTCGAGCCCCACGCCGGCAAGCGACAGGCCGTGCATCAGCTCGCCATAGGTCAGGCCGTTCAGGCGTGCTGCAGCGTTGATGCGCGCGATCCACAGGCGGCGGAAGTCGCGCTTGCGGGCACGGCGATCACGGTAGGCGTAGTTGCCCGACCGCTGCACCTGCTCCTTCGCGCGACGGTACGACGTGTGCTTGGTACCCCAGTAGCCCTTGGCCTGGCCGAGGACCTTGCGCCGCTTCTTGCGGGCGTTGACGGAGCGCTTGACGCGGGCCATTGCCTATCGCCTCCCCAGGAGCCGCAGGATCGCGGGACGGTCGACCTCGGCGATCGAGGCAGGGCGGCCGCTGGCGCGCTTCTGCTTGGCCGACATGTGCTCGAGGTTGTGCCGGAGCCCCGAGTGCACGTACATGATCTTGCCCTTCCGCGTGACGCGGAAGCGCTTCGAGGCCGACTTGTTGGTCTTCATCTTGGGCATTGCTGGGTGTCCGTGCTTCCTAGGAGTTCTCTGCGTCGTCCGGAGCCTCCGCCGCGGCGGGCTGCCCCTGGTCCTGCGGCGGTGACTTGTCCTTCTTGGGCGGTGAGACGTCCTTCACCGGAGCGAGCATCATGATCATGTTCCGGCCATCGAGGTTCGGACGGCTCTCGATGATGGCGAGGTCTTCGACCTCCTCCGCCAACTGGAGGAGGATGGCCTCCCCCCGCTCCGGATGCATGAGCTCCCGGCCCCGGAACATGATCGTGACCTTGACCTTGTCCTTGTGCTTGAGGAAGCGCAGGACGTGGCCCTTCTTGGTCTCGTAGTCATGCGGATCGATCTTGGGCCGGAACTTGATCTCCTTGACGGTGATCGTGCTCTGGTGCTTTCGCGCCTGCTTTGCCTTCTGCTCCTGCTCGTAGCGCCACTTCCCGTAATCCATGATGCGGCATACGGGTGGCCGCGCCTCAGGTGCCACCTCGACGAGGTCGAGGTTCAGCCCGATGGCGATGTCCAGGGCCTCGTTGGTGGGTACCTCTCCACGGTTCTCGCCCAGTTCGTCGATGAGCCGGACCTTCTCGACGCGGATGGCGTCGTTGATCCGGGTCGACGGCCCTGCGGGCGGCCGGGTATCGGGTCCGCGCCTAGGAGGCACGGGCTACGGGCGTCGTCAGGCGAGCCCCTCCTGCAGATCGGGGCGCGGAGCGCCCGGTTGACGTGTGCTTCACAAAGCCGGGGCACCATAGCAGTCCGGGGCGGCAGTGCCGTAGCACCGTCCGTCCGGGTGATGCGACACGATGCGCTCATGCCCGAGGTGATGCTGGGCGGCCGGCCGGTGCCCTACCAGCTGGTGCGCAACCCCCGTTCCCGCCACGTGAGGATGACGCTCACACCCGACGGCCTGCGCGTGTCGGCGCCCTCGCGTCTTCCCGAGCGCGAGGTGCACCGGGCCGTGGCATCGAAGGAGCGCTGGCTGCTGCGCCACGCCGACAAGCTGGCCCCCGCGCCGCCGATTCCGCTGGTGGACGGCATGGCACTGCCCTTCCTGGATGGCGAGGTGGAGCTGGGGGTGCGCGAGGGCGCACGGGCAACGGGGGCGCTCACGCCCCTCGAGGGCCGGCTGCGGGTGCGCACCCCCGATCCGCTGCGCGTCCGCGAACTGGTGGAGCGGGCTTACCGGGATGCCGCGCGCGAGTGGTTCCGCCTGCAGTGCGAGGACCATGCTCAGGCCATCGGCGCGGGCCCGGCGTCCATCGGGATACGCGACCCGCGCACCCGCTGGGGGTCGTGCTCGTCCTCCGGGGCGGTGTCGTTCAGCTGGCGGCTGCTGATGGCGCCCGCGCGCGTTGCCGAGTACGTAGTGGTGCACGAACTCGCCCATCTGGTGCACCTGGACCACTCGCCCGCGTTCTGGGACCTGGTGGCGTCGGTACGGCCCGGGCACCGCGAGGAGTCGGCATGGCTCGCCGAGCACGGCGCCTGGCTGTGGCGGTCACCAGGCACCGGGCCGCGACCGCCCTGCCCCTAGGGCCGTGCCTGCACGAACGCGTCCGTGACGCCCGGGACGCCGTCGCGGATCGCCCGGCGCACGCGTCCGCCGGTGTCATGCGCCTCCGAGAGCGTGGCGGCGCCCAGGGACAGCGTCACGTAGGCCACCACCCCGTCCGGGGTGCGCACCAGGCGCACGGCATGCGGCGGACGGCCGCACTCGCGCTCGACCAGGGCCTGCACGGCGCGCTGGGTGGTGGCGTCATCACCGACCTCCGCTGCCGGGCGCGGGGGTTCCAGCGGTTCCACATGCGAGTTCACGCGGTCCACCTCCGGCACCGATGCGACCACCGCGCGCTCCACCGCGCGGGCCACCGAGTCAGCCTCGGTGAGCGGCGTGGATGCCGGCAGCTTCAGGTGCATCGACGCCTCGGTGCCCGAATCGAGGTGAAGGATGCGCACGTTGTGGATCTCGCGCACGCGCGGGACCTCGTGCGCCACCGCCAGCACGCGCTCGGCGAGATCCTCGTCATGCCCCTCCCGACGCTCCACATGAACGACCACGTCGGCCCCGGGCACGGCGGCCTCGATGGCGTCCTCGACCTCGTCGGCAACCGCATGACCACGTCCCACGGACTCCCCGGGCGGAACGCCGATGACAACATCGGCGAACGCCCGACCCGCGGCGGAACGCATGCGCAGGCGACGGAGTTCGACCGCAGGCCCCATGGCCGACACGGCCGCGCGCACTGCGGCCTCGTCGGCGTCGGGGACGCGATCCATGAGCACCTCCACGTTCTCATGCATCAGACGACCGGCCGCCACGAGCACCAGTACAGAGACGAACAGCGCGGCGGCGGAATCGGCCCACGCGGCGCCCGCCCTGACCAGCAGCAGGCCGACGAGAACCGCAGTGGTGCCCGCGAGATCACTCGCGAAATGCAGTGCGCTGCCCTTGAGGGCCGCACTGGAGAAGCGGCGCGCCGCCCGCGTGAGCGCCACCGTGCGACCGAGGTCGATGACCATGATCAGGACGGCTACGGCGATCGCCCACCAGGTGGCATTCACATCGTGACCGCCCTGCGCCAGACGCTGGATGGCCTCGAAGGCGATCCAGAGGCTGACCACCACCAGCACCGCGCCCTCGGCAAGGGCCGACAGGTGCTCCGCCTTGCCATGGCCGTAGGGGTGGGTGCGGTCGGCAGGGCGCGCCGCCACACCCACGGCAAATAGCGCGAGCAGCGCCGCCACCAGGTCAGTGCCCGAGTGGATTGCCTCCGAGATGAAGGCCAGGCTGCCGGTGGCGAGCCCGGTTCCGAGCTTGATGCCGATGAGCAGCACGGCAGCCCCCACGGACACCAACGCGACGCGCCGCGGCGTGCCGCCCATGCCCTGGCCGTGCCCGTCGGCGTGGGAGTGCCCCATTCCCATGGGGCGGAATGTTATGCCCCGGCAAAGGAGTTTCCCCGGAACATCGACACCTCGGGCGAAAACCCCATGGGAATGGGCCTTACGGCCATTTCGCGACCGCAACGCGTCCGACCCGCGCGCTAGCCTTACGAACATGCGTTCTCCACATCACGACAAGCACGCAGGCAGGGCAACCCAACTCACCCTCGTGAGCACGCCCGAGCCCATGACGACGCCGGCCCCGGCCGCGTCGCGGCGCCGTCCGCGCGGCCGCCTCGGCCGCAACGAGCGGATGGCGCTGCGCCTCGACGACATCGCGGTGCAGTCCGAGCGTGATGCCGCCGCAGCGGTGATGGCGCACGACGACGTCACGGCGCGGGAGTTGCTCGAGAGGGCCGGTGCCGCCCGCAAGGCGGCGTCACTGCTGCGAGCCGGACCCACGGGCGTGCGCGACCTGCTGGCCTCCTAGCGCCCCTCGGGCTCCGGCACGACGGGAATCCACACGTACGTGCAGTTCCGGCAGCGCCGGACGTCCTGGCCGATGTCCTCGGAGTCCCGCTCGGCGCAGGTGGGGCAGCGGGGCTGGGCATCATCCGTGGCGGCAGGGTCCTCGGTGCTCATGTGACGAGGCTACCCGTGACCGCCCGCCACTAGGGTGCACCCGATGCCCGGTCGTACAGACACCGGACTCTGGGCCGACCTGCAACTGACCCCCGGCACCGTCACGCGCACCATCGCGGACGCCCGCGGGTTTGACGAGGTCGCCGCCCTGCTCACCGCGCCCGGGGTGCGACGCGTGATCGTCACAGGCAATGGTGCCCAGTGGCACGCATCGCTGGCGCTGTGGCTGGCGTGGCTCGCCGTGCCGCACCCGCCCGTTGAGGTACTCGCCGTTCCCGGGGGCCTCGTGGCCCGGGGTGCGTTCCCGTGGCGCGACGGCGATCGCCTGCTCGCACTCTCCAGTTCCGGCGAATTCCGTGACGTGATCGAGGCGATCGAGGCAGGTGCCCCCCAGCCCATCGCCGCCATCACGGCGAACCCGGGATCGACCATCGGCCGGGCCGCCACGGCACGCGCACTGGTGCATGTGGACACCCTGCGGGCGCGCACCCACACGCAGGGATATGCGGGCTCGGTGGCGGCCGGACTCGCCGTCCTGGCACAGATGTCCGATGACGATGTGCTGGCGGATGCGGCCGCCACCGCGGGGGCACGCCTCGCGCCACTGGTCGAGCATGCCGCGGGCCTCCCGCCGCATGACGGCACGCGCCCGCACGCCGGCGTGTGCGTGGGCACCGGGCCGGCCTGGCCCGCGGCGCTGCACACCGCACTGTGCCTGCGCGAGGTGTCGATCCTGCCGGTGGACGGGTATGAGACGCGTGAGGGGGCGACCACCGGCCGGTTCGCCACGGTGCCCGGGGACCTGGCCGTGACCGTCGCCGGCCCGGTGCCCGACCCCCTCCTGGACGAGGCCGCAGGCATCCTTGCCGAC